>CBDUCX010000140.1:0-13335 GCA_965365755.1 uncultured Pleurocapsa sp. | reverse complement strand
ACAAAAATTTAAACACAAGCCTGTCAAGGAAAATAGGAAAAAGTTTGCTTAAAAGTAACTAGATACGTAGTGGTTATACTAAAGCACTCGCGGCGCATCGTCTCGACGATTATTTGAGAAAATCTCACCTACTGCTATGAAACAGAGCTTTGATAGTTGGTTGGACAGTTTGCTCATAGATTTAGGTGTAGAGGTTATCCATTGGTCGATTGAGAACCAACTGCATGGGGTATTAGATGTGACTTTTGGAGAAGATGCCTCCCGTATTCGTAAAGGCAATGCTCCAGAAAATATCGCTTTACTAAGGCGATGGAGTATCAATCTACTCAATCAAGAAACGAGTTTCAAGAAAAGCACTCGTCAGAAAGCGAGGCGAGCCAGTATGGATTCAACCTTTTTACTGAAAGTTCTTAACGCCTCAATTCCTTTACAGTCTAACTCTTCTAAGGTTTAAATTTTCTTGCGTTTACCCTGGTTCGTCAAGTAGTTATTTTATATAAACAACGTGCAAATATTGTTTAAGATATCTTTTTGCGCTTTTGCGTGAAATAATTACTTGATTTTAATCACCCATACTAGCTTACGATGCCTTTAGCTGATTGCGCGATCGCTTATTAAGTTTTTAGTATAAAAGAACTCAAAAAACCCGTACTTCTAAGTAAAAATACTTGTCTATTGCCCCAAGTAAAATTTGTCGATCTTATTATAGATAGGGTTTGGACTCTATAAGTACAGTCTTAACTAATTTAATCTGAGTGCAAAATTTCTCCCTGCAAATAGTTGCTCTGGTATAAGTTTATCAAGCTAGATCTTTTGTTCTTTTTTTTGTCTTTCGTCTTCCGTATTTTGTCGTTAGCCCTCAGTTGTTCGTTGCCAAGTAAGTGACTAATAACTAATAACCAATGACCAATAACAAACAAGTATTTAGGAGAATTAATTAAATGAAGATAGCCGTTGCCAAAGAAAACGAGCTAGGAGAGTTTCGAGTAGCCCAAGTTCCCGATACTGTATCCCGTTTAGTCAAACAAGGTTTTGAGGTGCTGGTAGAAGCGGGGGCTGGTATGGGTGCGGGTTATGAGGATGCTGATTACGAAGTAGTAGGAGCGACAGTAATTACCAACCCTGCTCAACTTTGGGGCGAAGCAGATATTCTACTCAAAGTTAATCCACCGAATAAGCAAGATGGTTTGTTAGAAGTTGATTGGCTCAAACCTGGTGCCAGTCTTATTAGTTTCCTCAATCCTTTGGATGATCCTAGTATCACTCAAGAACTTGCTCAGAGACAAGTGACTGCTTTTAGCATGGAACTAATTCCTCGTTCTACTCGCGCACAAAGCATGGATGCGTTGTCTTCCCAAGCTAATATTGCGGGCTATAAATCAGTATTACTCGCAGCAGCTAGTTTACCGCGTATCTTTCCCATGATGACTACCGCAGCAGGCACAATTCCTCCCGCCAAAGTAGTAGTTTTAGGTGCAGGAGTAGCGGGGTTACAGGCGATCGCCACAGCCCGAAGACTAGGTGCAGTAGTAGATGCCTTTGATATTCGTCCTACTGTTGCGGAACAAGTTCAAAGCGTTGGTGGTAATTTTATCGAAATTAATCTTGAAGAAACCACCGAAGCCGAAGGAGGATACGCCAAACAGGTTTCAGAAGATACTCAAGAGCTGATTCGTCGGGGTTTGAGTTCCTATATAGCCAAAGCCGATGTGGTAATTACTACAGCACAAGTCCCTGGAAAAACTGCACCACTATTAATTACTGAAGATATGGTAGCGCAAATGAAATCAGGTTCGGTCATTGTCGATCTGGCAGCCGAAAGTGGCGGTAATTGTGCCTGTAGTGAAGCTGGTAAAAATGTTACCTCTCATGGTGTAACCATAATTGGTTTAACCAATCTTCCTGGTACTGTACCTGTCAATACCAGCCAAATGTATGCCAAAAATCTCTTAAATCTAGTGAAACATTTAGTCAAAGATGGGGAACTAAAGCTAGATTTTGCCGACGACATTACCAATAGTGCTTGCGTTACTCATGGTGGTGAAATTCGCAACGAAAGGATTAAAGAAAAATTGTTAGTGGTTAGTGGGTAATGGTTAGTCGTTTTCAAGATCGACCAACTACCAACTGCTAACTACTAACTACTAACTACTAACAAAAAAGGAGTTCAATTATGGAAGCAGGATTATTAACAGGTTTAGTGGTTTTCGTTCTGGCATCATTCGTCGGGTTTGAGGTAATCAATAAAGTCCCCCCGACACTTCATACTCCTTTAATGTCTGGTGCTAATGCCATCTCTGGGATTGCGGTAGTGGGTGCATTATTGATCGCGGGAGTACAGGAATGGAACATCACTACTATTTTAGGTTTGATTGCGGTGGTGCTAGCTACCGTTAACGTCGTCGGTGGTTTTTTAGTTACCGACAGAATGTTGCAAATGTTTAAGAAGAAGGAAGCATCATGAGTACATATTTAAATACGGGAATCGAACTAGCTTATTTGATATCTGCTGCCCTATTTATTCTGGGCTTAAAAAAATTAGGTTCCCCAGCCACCGCTCGAAAAGGTAATGCCCTCGCAGCAGGGGGGATGTTAATTGCTATTATCGCAACTTTGTTAAACCAATCTGTACTCAATTACGAGTGGATTTTAGTAGGCATTATTGCTGGCTCTTTGATAGGTGCGATCGCAGCCCAGAAAGTAGCCATGACGGACATGCCCCAGATGGTGGGTATCTTCAACGGTGTTGGTGGTGCTGCTTCGGCTTTAGTTGCTGTGGGTGAATTTTGGCGATTACTGAATAGTACTGGAACTGTTCCACTCGATGCCACTTTTATTGCTATTTTAGGTGTCTTAATTGGTGGCGTGACCCTCACAGGTAGTTTACTCGCCTTTGCCAAACTACAGGGCTTAGTTTCGGGTTCTCCTGTTACCTTTCCTTTACAACAACCTTTTAATGCCTTGCTATTAGCTAGTTTCTTAGCTGGTAGCGTTTATCTACTAATCCAGCCAGCCAATCCTGCCATTTTTCTCGCTTTAACAGCCATATCCTTACTTTTCGGTGCTTTATTTGTGCTGCCTATCGGTGGTGGAGATATGCCCGTAGTAGTTTCCCTCTTAAACTCATTTTCGGGATTAGCTGCCAGTGCCGTCGGCTTTATTTTATACAACAATATGCTCATCGTTGCTGGGGCTTTAGTCGGGGCTTCAGGGTTAATTTTGACCCAAATCATGTGTAAAGCCATGAATCGACCCCTCACTAACGTGCTGTTTGGTGCTTTTGGTGGGGATAGTGCTGCTGTGGTTGGTGCAGGTGGTGCGGAAATCGATAAAACTTACCGTTCCATTGATAGTGAAGAAGGAGCAATGATGCTCGGCTATGCTCGCTCGGTCGTAATCGTCCCTGGTTACGGAATGGCTGTAGCCCAAGCACAACATGGAGTTAGAGAATTAGCATCACAACTAGAAAAAATGGGCGTGGATGTTAAATATGCAATCCACCCCGTAGCAGGTAGAATGCCAGGACACATGAACGTCTTACTCGCTGAAGCTAACGTTCCGTATGATCGCCTGTACGATATGGACGATATTAACACCGAATTTGATCGCGTTGATGTCGCTTTAGTGATCGGGGCTAACGATGTAGTCAATCCCGCAGCCCGCAACGATAATAGCAGCCCTATTTACGGAATGCCTATTATTGATGTAGATAAAGCAAACCACGCCATTGTAATTAAGCGCAGCATGAGGACAGGTTTTGCAGGAGTCGATAACGAACTATTTTACAAAGACAAAACTACTATGTTGTTTGGTAGCGCACAGGATGTTGTATCTCAGTTAGTAGGAGAAGTTAAACAATTGTAATTCTGCTAGGGGCGTAAAATTTGCGCCCTTTATTTTTGAGACAAGGACAAAAATTTTAATTTTTATCAAGAAACTTGGTCGGTTATCTTTTTAATTTCTAGCTAGTAGTGTACTGTGCCATCGGGCATGATTGTTTTTGTAAGTATTGCCTTGTTAAAAATTGTCTCTTCAATATCTGCCCCGGTTAAATTAGCTTGACTCAAGTTAGCCTTAGTCAAATTGGCTCCCCGCAAATTAGCTAGAGATAAATTTGCTCCTGTCAGGTTAGCCTGAGTTAGATTAGTGCCTCTTAACTCTGCTTGCTGCAAGTCAGTATTCTGGAGGTCAGCGTAGCTCAAATTTGCCCAGCGTAAATCACATCTGGCTAGACTAGCTTCTGACAAATTACTAGCCAAAAAATAACTGTGACTCAAATGAGTTGCGATCGCTTTAACTCGATAGAGGTTAGCTTGATAGAAACTGGCAGACTGTAACTCTGCTTCAAAAAAATTAGCTCCCGAAAGATCTGCCTGATCGAAACTGGCTCTTGCCAAGTCTGTCTCACTGAGATTAGCTCGGTTGAGCTGGGCTTGCATAAAGTTAACTTGAGGAAGTCTGGCTTCTCTTATGGAAGTACCAATCAAGTTAGCTTGACTAAAATTGGCTCCTCGTCCCTGCACAAATCTCAGATCTGAGCCAATTAGGTTAGCTTGAGAGAAATTAGCATCAATTAAATAAGCAGACTGTAAATTAGCTCCTGTTAAGTTAGCTCCTGCTAAGTCGGCATCAATCAACTCCGCTGACTGAAAATTCGCCCCTGTTAGATTAGCTTTACGTAGCTGTATGCCAGTCAAATCCGCCCTATTCAGATTTGCTTTAACTAAATAAACTTCTGCTAGATTAACCCCCCGCAGGTCAGCGTTGATCAGATCAATCTCTGGTTGACGATGACTATCTAACCATTCCGTCCAATCAGCCGTACCTTGCTTTAATTTAGTTAGATGCTCAATATTTGCCACTTAAATACTTACCTGCGATCGCTTATACCTAATCTCTCTAACTATTATCCCCGCTTTGTAGTCAAATCCAAACATGAAAATTAAATCGATTCCCACAGATTAGAGACTAAGGCTTACACAAGCACTATACTCTGTTTACTGTTGAGTTAAATTATTCTTTTTTCTGACTAAAAGTTTCTCTGCCACTAACACTCTCTATAGCTGCTAAGGCTGCTGCTGAACCTGCAATAATATCTCTTTCTTCTCCACCCAGATACAGTCTGCCAAAACTGCCAATGGCTGTAACTTTAAGAATATTAATCAATGCCGCTTTTTCCGCTTCGTTAGCTGCCAAGGATGCATAGGCGGCTGGCTGCACTTCCAAAACATAGAGAGTTTGTCCTTCTAGTAGCATCTGTCCCCGACAGTCGCGATTAACTAACTGTGCTTGATAAGCATCAATATTGCGAATAACTTGACTAGAAACCACCTTGGGTTTTAAGCCATCTTGCTGTTTTACACCTAATGCATCTAAAATTGCTCTCCCTGCTGCTTGAACTTCTCCTTGTTTATTCGCATGAATTTCTAACAGTCCATATAGTCTCTCCACAAATTGGACTCCTGGGCGAACTACAGCAGATTTTAGTGCAACATCTGTGATGCGGTTAATCTCAATACCTGGAGATATTTCAATCCACAGCGAAGCATCTCCAGGTAAAGGCAAAAATCCTGATGCCACGGTGCCAATGTAGGCTGCGTGCTGCAATTGCAGACGATCTAAGTAGACATAACTGCGAAGTTCTACACCCAAAATCTCATTCCTCTTATTCCCATGGAGTTGTTATTGAAACCAATCTCCAGCTAACCAGTTTTTATCAACATTTGTAAAGAGCCAAATTAATCTCTAGAGTTATTCGTGCATTAGACCTCTTGCAAAGGGGAAACAGATTTAGCTAGAAATGCAGCAAATACTTGTCTTGAATATAGTCGCTGGTCAGATGAAGAAAAAGCTAAATTTTTTGAGTCAAATAAAAATAAACATTAGCTTGAGCAGGAAAGGCGATCGCTCTTCATAGCAAATACTCAGTTGGTTCTAGCTGGAACTCTTCTAGGCAATACCAAAATCGTTAAAGCGATTACGCGACCCGTAGCCTTCGGATCGCCGAAAAATCAACTCAATATTGGAATTCCCTAAGCTAAAACCAAGAAATGAATTAAACTACACTCAGTTTGCTCTCAAAATTACAAGGCAATACCGTTCGGTTAAGCCCCCCGACCCCCAAATTTGGGGGAGAAAGAGAACTAAAAGTCCCCCAGAATTGACGAGCGACCCTGCTGAGGTTTCCTCAGCAAAGGAACGCGCGAGGAAGGGGATTTAGGGGGCGAATAAAATAACTTGAGAGACTAACCGAACAGTATTGAATTACAAGGGACAATCGAATCTCTAGCGATTACTGATTACCTGGTCTAAATTGGTAGTCGCATAAAAGTTAATTCTATGGGAGATATTTGATGGCTGTTCCTCTAATTACTCAGCGAATCGATGATCTTACTGTTGTTGAAAACAGTACAGAGACTACATTGGACTTGACCCAAAATTTTGATGATCCATTTACGACGGGACAGATAGCTCGATTTGAATTAGCTGATAGTTCCTTGGGGGGTGGAGTAACTGATGTTTTACTGTTCGATCAGGATGGTGCAGGTGCGCCAGCATCGGTAAGCAACTTCCTGAACTATGTCAATGATGGGGATTATGCTGGATCAATTATCCATCGCTCTGTTCCTGGCTTTATTATTCAGGGGGGAGGATTTACAGTAAATCCCTCAAATCCCTCGGGTGCCCCTGTAGAAATTCCTGCCGATTCTCCTGTAGTTAACGAATTTAGTGCCGAAAGATCGAATACTAGAGGAACACTCGCTTTCGCCAAGTTGGGTAATGATCCTGACAGTGCTACTAATCAATGGTTTTTCAATCTGGCTGATAACTCGGAAAATCTGGATAATCAAAATGGCGGTTTTACGGTTTTTGGCGAGGTGCTCACAGAATCAGACTTAGAACCAGTTGATGCGATCGCTGAGTTGCCATTTTTTAACTTTGGCGGGGCTTTTGCCAGTACCCCTCTTAACATTGAAGACCCCAATGATCCCACTATTGAGAGTGAAGATGATTTTGTGCTGTACAATGACATCTCAGTCAGACAAGAAGAGGAATTATCGTTTTCTGTAATTGGGAATTCTAATCCTGAGCTAGTTGATGCCACCATTACAGAAGGGGAACTATCTCTTAATTATGCTCCCGATCAAAGTGGTGTAGCCAGAATTACTCTCGAAGCGACAAATTTACTGGGTGATTCGGTAGAAGACAGATTTATCGTGGCGGTGGGAGATGCAGTGCCCGATTTAGCTCCCCAAGGTTCAACTGTCTATCGTTTTTTAAATACGGATACAGGTGTTCATCTTTATACTTCGTCTGACGTAGAACGAGCATCTATAGAAGAAAACCTACCTAATTATATTTCTGAAGGTTCAGCTTATGTCAGTATCGATCCTTTCACAGGTAGCCCTGAACCCGAAAAAGTCTATCGCTTTCTTAATCAAGATACAGGAACTCATCTATACACGACTTCGGAAGTAGAAAGAGAATCTGTGGAAGATAATCTGCCTAACTATAACCTAGAAACCGAGTCTTTCTTCGCCTTTGGGGAGCAACAAGAAGGTACTGTTCCCGTTTATCGCTTCTTAAATACTGACACAGGAGCGCATTTTTATACCCCCTCAGAAATCGAAAGACAATCTGTGGAAGATACATTACCCAACTATGAATCAGAAGGAATTGCCTATTATGCTTTTCCCATAGGGGAATAATATCGTTTTATTTTTTAGTTGATACAGATGATTAATAGGGAGATGGGGAAATAGGGAGATTATTCTTCCCCAAGTCCCCACACATTTTTTCGCTCACCCACCTACTACCTACTACCTACGAACAGTTATCTTAAAAACTACTGGTTTCAAACTAGATGCGGTTTAATATTGACATACATCCGTCATAATTTCGACTTGTGCAGAGCTTTGAGGTTGCTCTTCTACACACAATTCCTCCAATTCATTACTCAAATCTTCTAACTCTTGACTAACTTCTTCGATTTCTTTACTTACTTCTACAACAGTATTTCTATTTAGTTCTTCAGTGATCTCATCTAATCCTTGTTGAGAAATATCTACGCATTTATTTTCAAGACGAAGATAAGTTTCATAAGGACAACCATTTTCTGCCTTAGCGTAGTGATTAGCAAATAAAGGTAAACACAAAGCGATCATAGGTAGAGTAATTTTTATCTGATTGATTCTTTCTTTGGTAGCCATTTTTTTCGCTCTAGTTTGATACTATGCTCCGTACTTCTTTCTCAATACAACTTTGGTTTATTTAAAGTTATTTTGCCTTAATTTAGATCACAGTTATTGGTGATTAAAAAGTTTTATTCTGACTCATAAGAGTGTTTGACAAAATATCACTGCACTAATATTGTTTATTACCCATCATTATCTATCATGAAATACATAAAGCCTACAAATTTGTAGTTGTAACATAAAAAGCTACTGGTTTATGTAAGGAGCGATAAAACTAATTATGCCAATTATGCCCAGCATTTCCGCCGTTAGTAAGCAACCGAACTATAGATTAGGACATCTTTAAAAACCCTCTGCGTCTTTGCGTCTTTGCGAGAGATAAAAGCGGAAATGTAAAGAAAAGTGCCAGGATATCGGTTAAGGCAATTAGTCTTTGCGACACTATAGATTAGCCTAGTGGGTGCGAAATCGAAATATCTTGGATTTGAATGAAATGGAATTAGCAGCAAGAGTCAATCACGTATCAAGCTCTATTACTTTAGCAATTTCTGCCAAAGCGAAAGCAATGAAAGCTGAAGGAATTGATGTCTGTAGTTTTAGTGCGGGGGAACCAGATTTCCCAACTCCCAAACATATTTGCGAAGCTGCCAAAACTGCCCTAGATCAGGGAAAAACTCGCTATGGTGCTGCGGTAGGAGAATTGAAATTAAGACAAGCGATCGCCAATAAACTGCAACAAGATAACAATCTTAACTACCAAGCTGAAAATATCATCGTGACCAACGGTGGTAAGTTTTCTTTGTATAACCTGATGCAAGTCTTAATTGAGTCAGGGGATGAGGTGATTATCCCCTCGCCCTATTGGTTGAGTTACCCAGAAATGGTTAAGTTGGCTAGTGGTACACCGATCATTGTCGAGACAGCAGCAGAGAACGATTATAAAATTACGCCGCAACAGTTGGAGCAAGCTATTACACCCCAGACTAAGCTATTTGTGTTTAATTCTCCTTCTAACCCTACAGGTACAGTTTATTCCCCTGAAGAGGTTAGAGCTTTGGCTAAGGTGATTGTCGAACAAGATATCTTAGTCGTCTCTGACGAAATTTATGAAAAAATTCTTTATGATGATGCCGAACATCTGAGTATTGGTTCGATAGACCAAGAAATATTTGCCCGTACTATTGTCAGCAGTGGTTTTGCCAAAAGTCATTCCATGACTGGATGGCGTGTGGGTTATGCGGCAGCACCACTAGAAATTCTCCAAGCAATGGCAAAAATCCAAGGTCATAGTTGTTCTAATGTTTGTACCTTTGCCCAGTATGGAGCGATCGCTGCCTTAGAATCTTCTCAAGAGTGCGTTCAAGAAATGTTAAATGCTTTTGCTAAACGCAGAAGCTATATGTATCAAGCAATCAACGACATTCCTCAGTTAAGCTGTCCAAAACCTGATGGTGCTTTTTATCTGTTTGTGGATATCTCCAAGACTGGTAAAAAATCACTTGACTTCTGTCAAGATCTACTCTCAACCAAACAAGTTGCTGCTATTCCTGGAGTAGCTTTCGGTATGGATAACTGCGTCCGCTTTTCCTACGCCACTGACATGGCTACCATCAAAGAAGGAATCAAAAGATTATCAGAATTTGTTAATCAATGACCTTTTTTGAATTCAAAATGCAAAATCTAAAAAGGTCAAAAACACCTAACCCAACTATTTTACTTTACCAAAACGGCGATCGCGCTGCTGAAAAGCCTCTAAAGCGCGATCAAATTGCACGCTATCAAAATCTGGCCAAAGAGTTTCAGTAACGTAAATCTCCGTGTAAGCTAGTTGCCACAAAAGAAAGTTACTCAGGCGCATTTCTCCGCTAGTACGAATTAACAGATCGGGATCTGGACTAGCAGAAGTATAGAGATGCTGGGAGATGGTATCATCATCAATGGAATCGGCAGATAATTCTCCTTGCTGTACCTTTTCGGCGATCGCTCGACAGGCATTGATCATCTCGTGGCGACTACCGTAGTTGATTGCCACATTAAAAAATACCCCTTGATTGTTCTGGGTGCGCTCCATGGAAAGACGCATTTCTTGTTGTAAAGATTCAGGTAAGGGAGTTAAGTCACCAATAAAATTGATACAGACTTCTTCCTCTTCCATTTCCTTAAGTTCTTTCTGTAACAACCTTTCAAACAAAGTCATCAAAAAATTAACTTCCCCAGTGGGACGACCCCAATTTTCCGTAGAAAAAGCATAGGCAGTTAAAGTTTTAATTCCTAAGTCTTTGCAATAGCGCAGCATTTCTTTAAGAGTATTTGCGCCTCGCCGATGACCTTCAATACGGGGCAACCCCCTTTGTTTCGCCCAGCGACCATTACCATCCATGATTACAGCAACGTGTTGGGGTAATTTAGCTAGATTGACTTCGGGGGATACACTGGTTAATAGTTGGGCTGTCATATCAATTATCTTAAATTTAAGGACGATTAGACCAAGAAAGTAAGTTTTACTGTCTAGAAAATCACGGTTTGAGGAAATATTTCAGGTTGATTATGATCAACACTATTATTACCAAAAAATTCTGGGGTCGTACAGCAACAGTGCAAATATTCTGAAGCTAATTGCCCACTCCAATGACACATACGTTTTAAAATCCACATAAAAGTGTAAGTTAATTCTCCTTTAGATAGGACTGACCATGATTGCCAATTTAAAACTGACATCATGGGTTGGAAGATAGATTTTAAATTAGCTTAAGAGTTAACAGCCACTTCATAGGATACAGGCAAGGTTGATAGATTTTAGTCAAGGCTGGGTTATGTTGGCGCTCTTGTTTTTTCCCTAAACCCAATTCATTCGCTCTGGTCACTTCGGGTGCTTTTGAGCAGGATAGTGAAGTACTTTTTTAGTTTTTGCTTGGCGATCGCTAAAAAGATCTAGATTGGATAAAAAATCAAGATTAACTAAAAAAAATCTATAAGTAATACGATATTTAACGAAATTAACTCAATTTGCCTAAAAGTCTAGCGTATCCTGCAAGTAATAAGTAATATACCCATAATTTAAAACCCAACAATGGGAAATTACACAGTTATCACTTTTTCCCCCGTCCAAGAGTTTATTGAGAAATCCCGTAAACTCAGGGATCTTTATGGCAGTTCTCTGATCTTGTCATACCTGGGATATTATGTAATCCAAGCGGCTCTTGCCCAGGGAATCGATCATATTTCTCCTCGTGTTCGAGAAAAAGTTAGGGGAACCCCTGATTACATCATTTTTGATGGTTATTTTGCCGAAGAGGATGCCGAGGCAGCATTTAATAGTGCCTGGGGCAATGTAGTTATTACCTGTCGTCAATGGTTAAGAGAACAATTTCCCGATCGCCAATATACTTGGAATCGTCATTGGAATAACTGGAAAAATCACGCCTGGGAGTTCTTTTGGGGCGAGGGGGATACCATCACCGCAGCAAGCCAAAATTTATACGACCGCAATTACCATCGACGGGCTTGGGTAGGGATTAATTGGGAAGGGGATAGTTCTGCTCTTTCTGGGGCAGATGCGATCGCTTTTCCCGATATGCTTAAAAGTAATCCGATGAAGTCTGACTATCCAGTTTTGATGGATGAAATAAAGACTTACTATGAAGGCTTGAGTTATCAGGTAGGGAAAGTTTATTTAGAAAGTATTCCTCAACTTGATCGCCGATATAAAGGTGAGGAAAGAGAAGCAAAAATCAAAGAATATGGCGAAGCGATTATCAGTCCACGGGAATATTTGAATATACCTGAACTGATTAAAAGACTAGTCACCTTAGAGGTAGTGGCAGAACGCATTAACAATTCCATTAATGTACGACTCACTGAATCTCAAGATTATCTCAGACAAGCTTTTCAAAATACAGATATCGATATACTCGATAATTCCTTCCAAGATATCAATCGTCATGAAGAGAATAACTGGAGTGGTTGGTTTATGGGAGATGGCGATCGCATGGGAGAGTATACCTGTAACCTGTCTGCTTCAGAACTCAAACAATTTAGCGAGGCATTTATTGGTTGGGGTGAAGGTGTCTTTCGTGAGGAAATTGAGGAGAATCAAAGGATTGGGCGGTTAGTCTATGCAGGAGGTGATGACTTTATGGGAATATTTGTTCCCAATCGGTCTTCTAAACCTTTAACAGGGATAAGATGCTGGTCATGGTGGCGAGACTTTCCTCAGATTTGGCAACAGCATAACTATAGCGACGATATTTCCGTCAGTGTCGGTTTTGTTTGGGCGGCTCCTGATGTTCCCCAACGAGGGATTATTCAACACTGTAAATCAGCAGAGAAAAACGCCAAGGATTCGGGAAGAGATCGGATTGCGCTGCGAATTCTCTTTAATAGTGGCAACCATCTCGAATGGACTTGTCCCTGGTGGTTTCTGGGTTACCTGGAAAGATATCGACAAGATAGTTGGGTCAAAATTTATCAAGATATCGCTGTATTAGAATCTCGCCATAGTTTTAGCAAGCAGGATACTTCAGTAGCTAGAGGTATCTTTGCTATTTATTTTGGGAAAGAGAGTCTGGAGGTGTTCAATTGTCTTTGGAATGTTTCAGAAGATTATGTTGAAGAAAGTCCTCAAGTTTTAGCTCGCCTTCGTAATGGTTTACGAGCTGGAATTTTGGGCGATCGCCATAATTATCAAAACCCTGTAACTCAAGAATTAGACGATGAAAAGGTTAACCAAGCTTTGAATAACTGGGTGATTAATTTAGCCAAAGTAGGATTTCATTTATTTCGTGATGACTAATAAATTTCGCTATGCCATTGCTATTAAACCATTAGGTTTACTCTATGCCAGTTCGGGGGGCTTCCTCTCGCCGCAGAATCTAGTAGGGCGTTCTAACAGTAAGTTTCCGCCAGATGCCACAACTCTATCAGGAATATATGCAGCGCACTATGGTCATAAATCTCCAGAGTTGGATAATCTTCAGTTGGCTGGTTCTTTTTGGAGTTATGAAGGGCAAGAACAAGACTTTTATGTGCCTACTCCCTTTAACTGTCTGGTTAAAGATGAGGAAATCCAGGCGATTTTAGTTTTACAGGATCAAGGATGGCGATTACCAGATGGAAATCCTCCTCAAAAGGATAAGTACAA
>CBDUCX010000139.1:0-13356 GCA_965365755.1 uncultured Pleurocapsa sp. | reverse complement strand
ATCTGCGAAAATTCCAGGCAGCTTTGTTAAACCATAGCCAACAGCATGTGGAAACTCTAATACCTGGCTATACCCATCTCCAGAGAGCACAACCCCTGAGTTTAGCTCATCATCTTTTGGCATATTTTCAAATGTCTCAACGGGATTGGGAACGATTAGAAGATGTCTATAAACGAACTAATATTTCTCCATTGGGATGTGGCGCACTTGCGGGAACCACTTTTCCCATTGATCGCCAGTATGCTGCGGAATTACTGGGATTTGAGGGGGTTTACAAAAATAGTCTCGATGGCGTAAGCGATCGCGATTTTGCGATCGAATTCCTCTGTGCAGCCAGTTTAATCATGGTGCATCTCAGTCGCCTGAGTGAAGAAATGATCCTGTGGGCATCCCAAGAGTTTAGTTTTATTACTTTGAAAGATACTTGTGCCACAGGTTCTAGTATTATGCCCCAAAAGAAAAACCCCGATATTCCCGAATTAGTGCGGGGCAAAACAGGCCGAGTATTGGGACATCTTCAAGCTTTGTTAGTAATTATGAAAGGTTTGCCCTTAGCATACAATAAGGACTTGCAGGAAGACAAAGAAGGGATTTTTGATAGCGTAAAAACTGTGAAATCTTGCCTAGAAGCAATGACCATACTATTACAGGAAGGAATTGAATTTAAAACTACCAGACTAGCAGAAGCAGTTGCCGAGGACTTTTCTAACGCTACTGATGTTGCTGATTATTTAGCTTCTAAAGACGTTCCCTTCCGTGAGGCTTATAATTTGGTAGGTAAGGTGGTCAAAACCAGCATAACTGCTGGAAAACTGCTCAAAGATCTCACATTAGAAGAATGGCAACAACTGCACCCTGCTTTTGAAGCCGATATCTATGATGCGATCGCTCCTAAACAGGTAGTTTCCGCCCGCAATAGCTATGGTGGGACGGGATTCTCCCAGGTCAATCAGGCAATTGAGCAGGCAAAATCTTTACTTAATAAAAGCTGAATAATAATTAATTATTCCAGGCATTTTCAAAATCTAAATTCAACACTCATACTTATATTTTGTTCTATGCGTCGTTCTTGGCGATTTATTTCCACGGTACTCGGTATTATTTTCCGTCATCCTGTCACAGGCACAACAATTATCCCGGTTTTGCCTGATGGTCGAATTGTCTTAATCCAACGTAGCGATTCGGGTAAATGGGGTTTACCTGGGGGCATGATTGATTGGGGAGAAGATATTCCTAATGCCGCTAACCGAGAACTACAAGAAGAAACAGGCTTAAAAATAACTAAAATAAAGCGTCTGCGCGGTGTTTATTCTGACCCCCAACGCGATCCTCGGATACATTCAATTTCTGTCGTACTGGAAGTTGAAGCAGAAGGAGAACTAGAACCAGAAGACAAATTAGAAGTATTACAGGTAAAAGCTTTTACTAAGGACGATTTACCCTTGGGTAATTTGAGTCATGATCATGATCGACAACTCAAAGACTATCTCGATGATCAAATTGTCATAGCGTGAACTACCCAACACCGAAGCCAGCGAGGGAGTGCTGGGCTTCTACCAGATTAAGCTAACCTCAGTTCGAGTTAAGACAATTAATTGATTAGGAGTGAATCTCCTCAAATTATTTAAGCTACATCAGATATTAAATTACTAGGAGACAAGCTAATCTCTATAGTGCTTGACAACTGGACAAGTGGCACTTTTTCAACTAAGTTACGTCCTATAATCTGTTAACTTAACTAGTGCTCAGTTCAATCTGATCACTTTTATTAAGTATATTTTTAATTGAGAGTCTTAAGTAAAAATACCTCAAGTCAGATTTAGCTATATCCATCCCTAAAATCAAATTAATTAACTCATTATGTTCGCCAATAAATCATTCTTTAAACCACTATTAACTGCCTTAACTCTTGCCGCCTGTACTCTAGGGGGCGTTCATACTGTTGCAGTTGCTCAAGGTGGTTCAGGTCTAGTTATCTTTGGTAATCGCGATGTCGATATTCTTAGTTACTATCTAGATTTTGGCGGAATTGCTGATAATCGCGATCGCTATCGTCTCAGAATTCCCAAAAAGAAATTAGCTAACGGCGCAACTCGATTTGTAATTTCCTATCCTGACTACTTTGATGGCAAGTTTGATACCGATAAAATTGAGGTCAGACTAAATGGCAAAAAAGATCAATCCTTACCCCTGAAAAATGTCGTTTGGGACGAAAAAAATCTCTTTGTTCAGATAGATCTGGCAGAACCTTTGAAAGAGCCAAAAAAAGTCGAGCTAGTTTTTTCTAATGTGAGAAATCCTGATGTGGGAACCTACTATTTTTATGCTCAAGTAGATCCCGCAATTAATACCCCCGGTAGTCAACGGGTGGGTGCCTGGATTCTGAGTATCAATCCTTAATTTGGTAATTGATTGCACCAGTTCTATAGTATGATTATAGATTGTGGCTTTTTGTCAAGCACATCAGTTGAAGTTTATTGAGGAAATAACCAGTGACCCAGCGTACTTTGGGCGGAACTAACCGCAAACAAAAAAGAAAGTCTGGATTCCGCGCCCGTATGCGTACCAGCAATGGCAAAAGAGTGATTCAATCACGCCGTAAGAAAGGTCGTCACCGTCTAGCAGTTTAATTTGATTATTATTTAAGTGGGATTGCCAAAAGCCCATAGACTAAAAAACCGAAAAGATTACAGGGCTGTTTACGACCAGGGCATCCGTCGTTACAGTCCTCATTTAACCTTAATTGCTCTCTATCTTGATCGCCAAGAAGGTGTGGATTGCATCCCAGAGACAAAATTTGGCATATCTATTAGCAAAAAAGTTAGTAAAAAAGCCGTGGTTCGTAATCGGATTAAGAGGCAGCTCAAAAGAGCGATTATGGACAATATATCGTTGATTCCTCCTGGGGGGAAAGTAGTTATTGTAGTCAAACCCAAAGCAATTAAATGCAAATATGAACATTTTTTGCGAGAATTAGAAGAGTTATTAAAATAAAAGAAAATAACCAATGGGTATTAAAGAAGAAGTTTATTACGAAGGTGGACCCCATGTAGGGGACTTAATTTTTAATATATTATTAGCGTTTACAGTCATCTGCATCCCTTTAACAGTGGGTGCAATTGTGAGAGCTTTGTGGTTACGCTATCGCATCACAGACAGGCGGATCTGCGTAATTGGTGGCTGGAGAGGTACACAGAGAACAGATATTATCTATTCTGAAGTGATCAAAGTCGTGAAAGTTCCCAGGGGAGTTGGTCTATGGGGAGATTTAGTCATCACCCTCAGAGATAAAAGCCGTCTAGAAATGCGTGCTGTCCCTAAGTTTAGGGAAATCTACGACTACATTTCCGAAAAGGCCGCAGATAAGACAGGTAGACCCCTAGAATCGATTAGAGCTAATTAGTAGACTTGGGCACAAGTAAAGATGCCATTTATTTAACTTGGAACCCTGACAGTATTTGAATTGCGACTTGTTACTTGTTACTTTAATTCGAGCATTCCCTTGCGCCTTACGGCGACGCGGGGTCTCGAATTTACTTGAGCGTAGCGGTACTAGGGATGCAAATTAAAATTTGGGTATTTGGATCGGTTTTCCCTAAGTGCGATCGATTAAACTAAACTGGATTGAAAATTAAAATTATTCCGTAACGGCTGGACAGATTAGAAAATGGATTTTGGTATCGGCTTCCTTTCAAACAACATCATGCTTCCCATCCTGGATTTTTTCTATGGATTGGTTCCGAGTTATGGTTTAGCAATTATCGCGCTGACAATTGTAATTCGCTTGGCAGTAGTTCCTCTCAGCGCAGGACAAATTCGCAACATGCGAAAGATGAAGATTGTTCAACCTTTGATGAAGGAGAAACAAGAACAAATCAAGCAAAAGTATCAGAATGACCCAGAGAAGCAGCGTGAAGAGCAAGCTAAATTAATGCAGGAGTTTGGCAATCCCCTGTCAGGATGTTTACCTCTTATATTGCAAATGCCAATTTTATTTGCCTTATTTGCTACTTTGAGAGGATCGCCTTTTACAGATACTCCCTATGATATTAATGTCCAAATTCTGCCTCAAGAACAGATAGAGCGTATTGCTCCTCAGCCTTTCTCTACTAAGCCCAAAAATATCTATATCGAAGACGGAGTACATGAAAAGGTTGCTGCTATGTTGCCTGGCGGTAGTAAATTAGCAGTCGGCGAGACTACTAAGGTAGAATTGCAAACTCCAGAAGGTAAATCTTTAAATAATCTGCTTAAAGAATATCCTGAAAGCATTATTGAGCCTGCTTTAGCAGTTACCAAAGGTTCGGAAAGAATAAAAATTAATCAAGATGGGACGATTACGGCTTTAGAACCAGGAGATGCCACAATCCAAGTTACAGTTCCTGGTATTGCTGCTAATACAGGGTTCTTATTTATTGAAAAGCTGGGTAGAGTTGGTGTAACTGACGACAATGGTAATATCAATTTCGATATTCTGGCAATGGTCTTGATGTTTGGCGTAGGTATCTACGTTAACCAGCAGATGAGTGGCTCCCAAAATGCTAGTGCTGGTGCAGATCAACAACAGACAATTAATAAAATCACCCCTTTGCTGTTTAGTGGGATGTTTTTATTCTTCCCTCTCCCCGCTGGTGTATTGATGTATATTGTGGTAGCTAACTTCTTCCAAACTGGTCAAACCTGGTTTTTGATGCGGGAACCTCTACCAGACAATTTGCAGAAAATTCTCGACGAACAAGAGAAAGTCGAAGCGGCAACTAACAGGGAAGCCTTACCATTTGAGCACAAGCGTTCTAAGAAGAAAAAAGAAAAAACTTCAGGTTAACAACTATCGACCAACTATTAGACCTCTTGCATAATTCCAATCAATCTCGATTAAGTTTAGGGAAAAGGGAAAAGGTTAAGGGGAAAAGAGATTAATTTTGATTTCTAATTTATTTTTGCAAGAGGTTTATTGTGGAAAGTCAACTCAGTTCAGGAAAAGAATGGTTACAGCAGCTATTAGCTCTTATGGGTCTAGCTGCTGAAGTTAAGACAGAGGGATTCGAGACAGTGACGGCTGACTCTAACTCGATCTGGTTAAATATTGACCATAGTGATTTCACCTCAGAACAGAAGCAGCAGCTAATTGGCAGTAAAGGTGAGAACATTGATGCAATTCAATATCTCGCCAATACGATTCTCAATTTAGATCAAGATTCAGAGGCGCAAAACTCTTTTGTAATTGAACTAGATAGTTATAGGGTTAAACGGAATCAAGAGTTAGCAACCTTGACCCAAGAAGCGATCGCCCAAGTGAAAGCAACGGGACAAGAAGTAGCAATACCTGGTTTATCTTCAGCAGAAAGAAAACAAATTCATTCTTTGCTACAAGATATGGAAGATTTGACAACCGAAAGTCGGGGTCAAGAACCTGACCGAAAGTTAGTCGTCAGACCCCAATAGTTCCATTAGTTTTATTATTGCTAAGTCACAATAGGTAAAAGATGGAAGCAATTTATATTCCGCATCTGCTTAAAGCGCCCAAGAGAAAAGTCGAAGTTATTATCGATGATACTATTACTGGTTTAGATACCTTGGTTCCTGTAAAAGGAATAGTCGTAGTCAGACATGGCAGCAATTTTTTGGAGATCACTTCTCAGGCAGAAACAATTATTACTTTAGTTTGCGATCGCTGTTTACAGCATTATAATCATCGTCTGATGATCGACACTTCAGAATTAATCTGGCTGGAATCGGAATTAGAAAACATTGAAGATATTCCCACGGAACGAGAGGTTTCCCTAGAAGATTTGTCGGAAACCCTACCTCCTAATGGACATTTTGACCCAGAAACCTGGCTTTTTGAGCAGCTATCTCTAGCTTTGCCTCTGAGAAAAGTCTGTGGCGAGAATTGTCCAGGAGCGACTACTAAAGCCACCACAGAAGATAACTATGTAGATAGTCGTTGGTCTTCTTTGGCAGCCCTAAAAGAGCAGTTGAATGGTAGTCAGGATTAAACTTAAGTAGCATATAGCAAGTAACAAGTAGCAATTCAGTTCATGTTCCATCAAGATCAACTGGTAAATAAATACTAAAACAGGTTCTTCCTGGTTTGGATTCGAGGGAAATTGAGCCACGATGACGGTTTTCCACAATGCGTCGAACATTATCTAGACCTATCCCTGAGCTTTTACCGATCGCTTTAGTAGTAAAGAAGAGTTCAAAAACGCGAGACTGGATTTCTGGGGGAATACCTTCTCCTGAATCAATAATGTTGACCATAATGCGATCGCTTTTATTGACTGTAACGATTTCCAACTCGCCTGACTCTGTCATAGCATCGATGCTATTGTCGATCAGATTAGTCCAAACCTGATTTAATTCGCTACCAAAAGCGAATATTTTAGGTAAAGTGCGATCGTAAGTACGTTTAACTTTGATCCCTTGTTTGAGCTTGTGAGATAAAAGCGTTAGAGTATCTTCAAGACCCTGATGGACATCTACCCGCTGTTTAGCCCCTCGATCTAAATAGGTATATGAGCGCATCGACTGGACTAGTTGAGAAACTCTTTCTGCACCCCGTAAACCAGACTGAATCATGGTCAACACTTCAAAGGATAAAGCCAACCAGCGCAACCCGATATCTCTTAACTCGGTAGGATCATCGCGCCAACGTGTCATGATTTTATCTAATGCCTTGGGATCAACATTTCCTGCTGCCAAAGGTTGGGCTAGCTTCCAGGCTTCTTGGACTCCATAGTCTTCTAACCATGCTAAAAGTTCATCTTCGCGATCCATTAACTTCAGAGGATCAGAAGAATTATTAGTAATAAAATCGTAACCATCGTCTCTCATTTTGAACCATTGCTGCGTATGTTCATCTTCTACGTTGCGCTGTCCATAAACCAAATTCATCCGCTGTAACTCCAACATTGCAGGCATAATATCTTGGAGCGATCGCACTACAGCAGTGGCAGGATTATTGAGTTCATGAGCTAACCCTGCTGAAAGAGTTCCCAAAGCTGCCATCTTTTCCCGATTGAGAATAAAGGACTGTAACCCCATCACTCTCCTTTGTACCGTCCGACAGATCATGATGCCAAAGTCACGGCATTGAGACACTAATTGTAGGAAATCCTCGCTTTTTAGCTCGTAAATTTCACAATCAGTCAAAGCTTTGAGGCTAACTGGCATTAAATCATCTGCCATCACTTGCATTTCGCCAAAAAAAGAAGATGTGTGGTGTTGTCCAATGGGCATTTCCATTCCCTCGCTAAACCGAGTGATACTAACACTACCAGATGTGAGAATAAAAAACCCCCTGTGGGGATCTCCCTCTTTTACTAAAATATCTCCTCTAGCTAATCTTATTTCCAGAGCGCGATCGCATATCCACTCTAAGCGATCGCTGGATAGCTTCTGAAACAGCTCTAGCTTTAGTAAGTCTTCGGAACAAAGCATGGTCAGTAATTTAGTTGGAAATACCTTAAAATTCTAAGATATCCCAGAATTGATTACTGATTACTGTTAAATGCTAAATGTTTATCTGGCAAGGGAAACATCCAGATTACCAAAGTAAATGCTAAATGCAACTAATAAATGTTCCAGACTTTTAACTAGCCAGGGAGCTTCCTCCACTTTTTGTAGTTGATAGTGAGCAACAATGGAACAGAGCTTTTTCTCCAGATCGGATTTGGCCTCAGGACAAATTAAAGTAATCTTAACTAAAATCATCATCACCTGAGCCGTACCTAAATTAGCAATCAAGTCAGCAAAGTGCTGGGGATTGCTAGACAGAGCAGGATCAACAATTAGAAAGCTAAATAACTGCCGACAAGTCTGTAAAACCAAAGTTCTGTTTAAAGATTTGGCATCAGATTGAGGGAAGATCGACCCTAATTTCTGTTGAAACTTAATTTTGAAGTTATAGCTGTCGTTTCTTGGTTTGACATCACTAACAATAAAACGATAGAGATCACGCTTAAACTCTTTGTAACTATGGTGTAGTTCATTTTTGGCCATCAGGCGATGCGATCGCTCTAGGACTGTAGCTTGATGATCTGATTTCCCCGTATACTGTTTCAATGCCACTCTGAAAGCTTTTTCGGAAAGTAAACTAGGATTATCAACCTTCGTAATGATTTTTCCTGCTCCCTTCGTCAATAATTGCATCTTGGCAAGCTGCTTTAATCTAAAGCGATAGATAATATGTTTCGATAAGAGGATTTCAAAGTCTCGTTGTCGTTTATCTTGTAACTTTTCGATCAATGATGTGAGATGACTAAATTGTCCATTTGAAGGAACAAAGTACTGATATAAGTAGGTGTAGCGTACTAGATAGTTATTGAGAATAGTATTACTATAATCATTGTTACGATCAGACACTTCATTAGTGATTACGGAATTTTCGTCAGCAGCACCTACTCCTTGAGGATGAATAATAGTAATGACTGCTTTTAATTGCAGGTACGATCTGGTCTGTTGATAATTTTCAATTAATCGAACTAGCCGTTTGAGTCGGCGGTCATAAGATCTCGTTTTGCCCAAAACATCCAAAGTATTAAACAATTGATCAAGATAAAGCATTGATTCTGGAGCATTATCTAACCAACAATCCAAAATCAAATAAAAACAGTGGCTTAAAAATACCTCAAACTGCGGTTTGAGAGAAAAGATAATTTTATCTAGTGCCTGAGATACTTTACTGTCTTCATTTCTACCTTGTTTTAATAGCTTCTGGAATTCTTGAATTAATTCTGGAGGCGATTGGATAGCTGCCCGCTGATGCAGGTACTCATAGACAATATTGCATTCTTGACTTGTTTGTTGCCCAGTCGAACCACTTATGTCTCTAATCACTAGGAGAAATTATATATATCTTAGGATATGGTGACTCGATCACTTGAATCTTCATACGTCACAGTATTAGTCACTCTAGTCATATCTTAACCGATAGAATTTTGTTAATTTTTGCTAACAAGTAGCTCAAGTTAAACAATGCTAAGGAATCGTCCAGAAACAACTTCGGATTTTTGATAAGGTGTTGAGCCAGACGTGAAGCAAGAGAAAGAAAGTTGTCAAAAAGAGCAATGATAATTGGTCAGTGAAGATTGACTTGCGGTATTTTTTGACAGTTCAGGTTACGAGATTGAAGTGATGCTAACTTCCAGATTTTCTCCTACAGCAATCAGACTGTGTTCTGGACAACAGACCCAATCACCCTCAAACATCGGCTCAGAGGCGATAATTACTGCATCTGACAGATGATTATTCTTTGTATAGTATAAAGTGGGACTTAACTCACGGTTAGAGTAGCGACAAGCAGCTAATTCTCTGCCGTTACTTAAAACGATATTGGCAGAAAAATTAATCTTATTTGGTTGCGCTAATTTTACTAATCTTAGAATGGTATTATTCAGAGCTTGTTGCAAGCTAATACTACTGTCAGTTTCTAATTCATCGACTATTAGGGCAAAGATATGTTCTGAGTCGGTAGTTCCTTCAATACGCTGATAAGCAAAATCATGGAGATCATTGCGAATTGGTCGATAAAGAGTCTCACGAAAATTATCAATAAAGCCGTTGTGAATAAACAGAAGATTTTGATGAGTAAACGGCTGACAGTTGATCATATCTACCGAAAGATTAGACGAGGAACTACGCACATATCCTAAATAGCAGGGTGATTTTATATAGCGTCCGAGCTGTGGTAAGTTGGCATCGTTCCAAATTGGTAGGATATTTTTATAGGCATAAGGTGGATTTTCTGACTTGGAATCATCATACCAGCCAATCCCAAAACCATCAGCATTCAATAATCCTGTACCCATTTCTTGCGGTCCGGTCATTTCTTGAGGTTGGTAACTTTGAACAACCAATGAGCGTTCTGGTTTGATTAATATACGTTCTAGTTGAATTGAAGATCCGAGATAGCCTAATAATCGACACATTATAAATAGATTAATATTGAAGCCTTTTATATTCAAACATGGTGTTGTTAAGTTGACAGTAGTTAAATATTCAAATACCTGATTCAAATACCCGATAGCTTATTTTTCTTCCTCTGGTAATTGAACCATGTCTGTAATTGCTGACGACAGGAGGTTTCTTGAATACCAGCCAATACCCGTAAAGAATGATTAGAGCAGTAACTATCAGGTAAATTCGTCACAGTACGAATTGCTCCAGTTTTAGGATCATCAGCACCATACACTAGTAAGCTGAGACGGGAATGAATAATAGCTCCTGCACACATGGGACAAGGTTCTAAAGTGACGTAAAGAGTACAGTTATTAAGATAACAATTGGAGATTGCTTTGGTTGCAGCGCGGATGGCTAAAATTTCGGCGTGGGCAGTGGAATCTTGCTCTCTTAATTTACGATTACCTGCTTCAGCCAATAAGTTACCTTGATGATCAACAATTACAGCAGCAACAGGTACTTCTCCTAAATCTCCTGCGATTTGAGCCAACTTTAAGGCCTGTTTCATCCAGCGGCAGTGATTTAGATAGGCATCATAGTTTAATTCGGTCAGAGAATCTGTCACTGCCTTAATACGAGATTTTTTAGTCATGAGAAAAATTAGCGGTAATACATCCAATTACCGATAACTCTGCAAGAGAAAACTATTAGACTAATGTTAAGTTATATATCACAAAAACCTCATTTTAAATAGCTAACAATGAAAATAGCGGAAATATCATCTATTCTATCAAGTCTTTTTAATGGTCAAGATATCCAGCATGATGTAGAAGAAGCTTGGCAAGTTAAAAACTCCCAAATACATTTACTGGTTCTTCTTTCCGAAGATCATAGTTGGCTGAGATTACTGTCTCCCATCGCTTCTGCTAGGGAAGCTCAGTCCCTGTTACCCCAGCTACTAGAAAATAACTTTGAGACTACTCAAGAAGTGCGCTATGCATTGAATCAAAATGTTTTATGGGGTGTATTTCATCACCGATTAGCCAGCCTGACTAGAGAAGATTTAGAAAGTGCGATCGCGTCTTTGCTTACTCTAGTGGAACAAGGTTTATCTCCATCTTTTAATCAGTTAATCGAAAAACAAATTATCCAAATTGTTAAAGCGGCTAAAGCCCAAGGACAAAGTTTAGAGTCCACCTATCAGACGATTGACCGCTTCTACCAGGAAGGAATTATGGGTAGTATCGATCAAGATCCCGCTCAGCGATCGCAATTTTTAGCTGCTTGGAAAGCCCAATTAGAGCGTTTGTGGTCTGAGGTGGAAGTGTAGGTAGATTGATGCAGTTAATTAGAAGATGGTTGGGATAGTCAGTAGGTAGTAGGTAAGGTCATTTCTATACTTAATAACTGTAGTTTAGACTAAGAAATAACC
The DNA here is from genome assembly GCA_965365755.1 of uncultured Pleurocapsa sp. GTDB lineage: Bacteria > Cyanobacteriota > Cyanobacteriia > Cyanobacteriales > Xenococcaceae > Waterburya. Next base: position 2,021 of record CBDUCX010000139.1, on the reverse strand, counting down.
AAAGAGTGAGCGAATAATTTATTTTATTTGGCATCTTCATACCAAGCCATTAAAGGAGAAGCACTCATACCATGAATGACAATTGAGAACACGACAATTGTATAAGTTATCCAGGTAACTTGTTCGGCAGTTTCTCCCGTAAATCCTTTTCCTAAAGCATAGCTCAAATAGTAAATTGAACCTAAACCCTTAATTCCAAACCAGCCTATAAGACTACAAGTAGTTTTAGGAATATTTCCTCCTAACATACTCAGCCAGAGACCAAAGGGGCGAATAACTAAAAATAGTAATCCTGCAATTAACAACGATTGTCCGACATATTTGAGCATGGGACTAGCTAACAAGACAGTGCCTAAGATGACGATCGCTGTAACTTCTAGCAGTTTTTCAATTTGTTCGGTAAACTCCAACTGTGCCATGCGTTTATCCTGTTGGCGAAAATAACTGCGCTGCACGACTAGACCCGCTATAAATACCGCTAAAAATCCATAGCCATTAATTAACTCTGTCAGAGAATAAGTTAGTAAAATTATGCTGAGAGCGATGAAATCTTCCATCAAATCATCGGCTGGACGACGCTTTTGTAACTGATAGTCAATCCAAACTACAGCTTTGGCGATCACAATACCCATGACGATGCCTGATGCGATCGCCCAAAGCAAATCGATTCCCACCCAGCTTTTAAACCAGTTGTCCCAGTTAGAATCTTTAAAGGCATATATTCCAAAATAGACGAAAGGAAACGCTAGAGAATCATTTAATCCCCCTTCAGAAGTTAAAGCAAAGCGTAACTCATCTTTATCTTCCACATCAGCAAGCTGCACCTCAGAAGCTAGTACGGGATCGGTAGGTGCAAGTATCGCCCCTAAAAGTATCGCAGCCCCCCAACCCATACCTAATACATAGTGAGAAATTGTCGCTAAAGTAAAGATAGAAATCGGCATTAACAAGCCTATCAACCGTATTGTAGATTGCCATGCCCAAAATTTAAGAGGACGATTAATCTTAAGCCCACAGCCAAATACAGATACAATTACGATGAATTCAGTTAATTTTTCTAAAAACTGGGTATTTGGTCGAATCTCGATTAAGCTAAAGCCGTAAGAACCTAATAAGATGCCAACTACAAGATAAATTAAGGCAAAGGAAAGGGGTAAACGACTAATCCAACCTGAACCTAAAGTAACACCAAGCAGCAACAGCCCGATAATCAAAAGGCTGAGAATATAAGTATTCATTCGTTATTGTTTTATTATTTAAGCTGCTTCAACTTACTTCGATGTCACAAAGGATTGAATCAACCAATGGCTAGATATTTTCGCAGCCCAAATAATTATTAGCTATACTTCCGTTGACTTCAGATTATCCTGCAAAATATCTAAGACTACTTGAGGATCGGTTGCTTGTTGCATTACTTCTGCCTCAAAGTCATGACGATCGCGCATAGTAGGTAAGTCTTCTCGTAATTCTTCTACTAATTTAATTAATTTGGCAATTTTTTGTTCTGTTAACAAATTAATCTGTAAAATTAAATGCGATCGCTGTTATTTCGGATGCTGGTATGTCATCAACAACTTCTTCTGTGGTTCTGGTGGAGAAACTACTTCTGGCTGCTCTGGTTTGGGTTTGTCTTCTAATATTGTGGTTGTTTCTGTCTCCCCTTGACCAGTTCAACATCCCTTTTGGGGATAATGTCTCGTCTTGGTTATGGGCGATCGCATTAACTTCCGATAACGCCTAATTTACTTCTTCCTGTAGTCCTGGTAAGTTAAACTGCTGAGTCTTTTCGTAGTAAGCAGTAGCAATAATTTTTCTAGCAGCAATTAGTTGAGCCTTTCTGTCTACTCTTTCTAAGTTTTCTGTTACGGGATTGGTGTCAATACATTCTTCTTCATCAGTCTGACTGATATTAACCCAGGCTCTTTCTGAAACGGCGATCGAGCTTTCTGCTTCGAGTTTTTCCTTAAATTTTTCGATATGGTTTGGTCAGTAAGGCGGTTGCTAGCCTCGGAAACTTTCAA
>CBDUCX010000138.1:0-13362 GCA_965365755.1 uncultured Pleurocapsa sp. | reverse complement strand
ATGATGGGGTAACCATCGCCAAAGAAATTGAGTTAGAAGATCACATCGAGAATACAGGCGTATCCTTAATTCGTCAAGCAGCTTCCAAAACTAACGATGTTGCTGGGGACGGAACTACTACTGCCACAGTATTAGCTCACGCTATTGTTAAAGAGGGTTTACGTAACGTAGCGGCAGGAGCAAACCCCATTGCGATCAAGCGTGGTATTGATAAAGCAATCGAATTTTTAGTCGGCAAAATTCAAGAGCAAGCCCAACCTGTGGGAGACTCCAAAGCGATCGCTCAGGTAGGAACTATCTCTGCGGGGAATGACGAAGAAGTCGGCGACATGATTTCTCAGGCAATGGATAAAGTTGGCAAAGAAGGGGTAATTTCTCTAGAAGAAGGTAAGTCCATGACTACTGAACTAGAAATTACTGAAGGGATGCGCTTTGATAAAGGCTATATCTCTCCCTACTTTGTAACCGATGCCGAGCGCATGGAAGCAGCATTAGAAGAGCCTCTAATTTTAATTACTGATAAAAAAATCAATTTGGTACAAGACTTAGTTCCTGTACTAGAACAAGTAGCTCGTCAGGGCAAACCCTTGGTAATTATCGCCGAAGATATCGAAAAAGAAGCCCTCGCCACATTAGTGGTCAACCGCCTACGGGGTGTGTTGAACGTAGCAGCAATTAAAGCTCCTGGTTTTGGCGATCGCCGTAAGCAAATGCTAGAAGATATCGCTGTACTTACTGGCGGTCAAGTAATTTCTGAAGATGCAGGTCTAAAATTAGAGACTACTACTGTGGAAATGCTAGGTACTGCTCGTCGTATCGATATCACTAAGGACAGTACTACTATCGTTGCTGAAGGTAACGAGAAAGGAGTTAAAAGCCGTTGTGAGCAAATTCGCCGTCAAATAGAAGCCAGCGAATCTTCCTACGACCAAGAAAAGTTACAAGAGCGTTTAGCTAAACTTTCTGGTGGTGTAGCAGTAATTAAAGTTGGTGCTGCGACGGAAACCGAAATGAAAGACCGTAAATTGCGTCTAGAAGATGCGATCAACGCCACTAAAGCTGCGGTAGAAGAAGGTATTGTTCCTGGTGGTGGAACTACCTTAGCTCACTTAGCTCCTGGCTTAGAAGAGTGGGCGAAAGCTAATCTCAAAGATGAAGGTTTAACTGGTGCCAGCATTGTGGCTCGCGCATTAACAGCTCCTTTGAAAAGAATCGCTGAAAACGCTGGTCAAAACGGTGCAGTAGTTGCCGAAAAAGTGAAAGAGAAAGAATTGAGCATCGGCTTTAATGCAGCTACCAACGAATATGTAAATATGTTTGATGCTGGTATTGTTGACCCTGCAAAAGTTACTCGTTCTGCACTACAAAATGCTGCCTCGATCGCGGGAATGGTCTTGACTACTGAATGTATCGTGGTAGACAAACCCGAAAAAGATAAAGGTGCTGGTGGTGGTGCTGGTGATTTTGATTATTAAAAGCTATAAACTTTAAGATTTAAAGTATTAGTTTCAAACTGGAAGCTGTTTCACATCCAATTGTGGAATAGCTTTTTTATTGACTCGTAGGTAGTAGGTAGTAGGTAGTAGGTAGTGGTATGACTCCAAACTCCGAACTCCGAACTCCGAACTCAGACTAAGAGATTCTGATGCGGAAACTAGAGCGATGTGTTTAACTGGGATGCGTTGTTTTGATACTAGTTGTTCATGACTCGTAACCACTGGATAATACTCTGTTTGGCATATATTGTCGGGCTGTTATCCACTAATTTAATTGCTGACTCAACTTCAGGTTTTACTCCACAGCAATTGTGCCTTCTCATCCTGGGATTAATTGGATTTACTGTCATTAGTCAAGTTGTTCTGCAAAGACAAATCAAAACTCAGATTAAAATTCAGATGGGAATTCCTGCTGTCATAGTTGCAGTTATGGCAGTGTTATATTTCCAATTACGGATTCCTCAACCGTTGAGTAACGATATCAGCTATCAAGTAACTGCATCTGATAGCCAGATGATTACAGTATCAGGAATAGTCTTGACTGAACCCAGATTAAACAATAGTCAACGTCTCAAATTTCAGCTTAAAGCCATTGAAATCAACGATCAAGAAGTAATTTCGGGCAAGCTTTATGCTACTCTGCCCCTATTACAAGGAACAGGAATTTACCCTGGACAAGAACTAAAACTTAAAGGGCTGCTCTACTTACCCCAGGCAGCTAGTAATCCTGGGGGCTTTGATTTTAAACAGTATCTTGCTCGTCAGGGAATATTTGCAGGTATACAAGGTATCGAGACAATTATCGATCAGCCAACTGAATCTAAAACTGAACCTAGATGGGGTTGGTGGAAGCTACGTCGACGGATAGTACGGAGTCAACTAAAGGGTTTGGGAAGTCCTGTGGGACAATTAGTAAGTTCGATGGTTTTGGGACGCAAAGCAGTTGATTTACCTAGTGAGATACGCGATCGCTTTATCGAAGCTGGATTAGCTCATGTGCTTGCTGCATCTGGCTTTCATGTGTCTCTGTTGTTGGGGATTATTTTAAAGTTAACTGAGGGAGTTGCTGCCAAACCTCGGTTAGTTATGGGTATTGGTACCCTAATTGTCTATTTGGGATTGACAGGAATTCAAGCTTCAGTGTTACGGGCTTGTTTGATGGGTACTGCAGTACTAATCGCTTTGGCTAGGGAGACGAAAGTTAAGCCTTTGGGTTCTCTGTTATTAGTAGCAACGATCATCTTGCTATTTAATCCTTTGTTAATTAGTGATCTGGGTTTTCGATTGAGCTTTCTGGCAACATTGGGCTTAATTGTTACTTTACCAGGATTACAAACCAAATTAGACTGGCTTCCTCCTGCTGTTGCTACCGTCGTGGCTGTTCCCTTAGCTGCCTCAATTTGGGTCTTGCCTCTACTGTGTTATGTGTTCAATAGTGTTGCTACCTATAGTATTTTGGTGAATATTATTTGTACCCCCTTAATTACTGTAATTAGTTTGGGGGGAATGATTAGTGCGATCGCCGCAATAGTTTTTCCCGCATTGGGTAGTATAATCGCCTCAATACTTCTATACCCGACGTTACTATTAATTGCACTAACTAAATTTTTCACCAACCTTCCAGGAAGTGTTTGGGCAATTGGACAGATATCTCTCGGCGCACTGTTAATAATTTATGGATTACTAATTCTAGTCTGGCTCAATCAATGGTGGAGTAAGCGCTGGTGGTTAACATTACTTTTAGTCTGTGGTTTGATTATGATACCTGCGGTCTACAATTCTAATCAGCTCAGGATAACAGTTTTGGCTGCAAGAGCATCTCAAATAATTGTCATTCAGGATCGAGGACAAACAACCTTAATTAATAGCGGTAAAAACAACCAGGCAAAATACACCGTCTTACCTTTTTTAGCGCAACAAGGAATCAACCAGATCAATTACGGACTTGCCCTAGATGATAATTCCAATTCTGAAGCAGAATGGCAGGAAATATATGAGCGAGCCAAGATTAAATATTTTGCTAGTGCTGTAGCTAGTATTCCTCATCTAGTCACCCATAGAACTTTAACTGCTGGAATAGATCAGGACATTATTACCAAATCTGCTCGCTTAACCATAGATAAACAACTGGCAATTATTAATTTGCAAATTGAAAATCATACTTGGTTAATTATCTCTAAAACATCTGAAACCAACAATCATCCCTCCAAACAAGAGATTGAACAATACGTTAAACAACATCATCTGGAACTTCAACATCCAGTAATAGTATGGTCAGGAACTAATTTACCATCGATATGGTTGGAATTATTACACCCTCAAATAGCGATCGCCTCCAGCAATAAAATAAACCCTAAAACAAGACAGCAATTGCGTCAAAAGCAGATCAAACTGCACAATACAGCACAAGAAGGCATGATTCGCTGGAATCCAAAGGGTGGATTTGGCAGACAGGCAAGATTGTTGGATTAAAAAAACAACTTTTTATAAATTATTAGCCATTTCTCGTCAAATCTCAGTAGAATAATTCTGGTAGGCTTGATGCTATCTAGGAGAGGTGGCAGAGTGGTTGAATGCGGTAGTCTCGAAAACTATTTTAAGGTCAAACTTAACGGGGGTTCGAATCCCCCCCTCTCCGCTTTTACAGTTAACATATTCATGCCAATTAATTTGCGTCGGTTTCTCTGTACCAAACTGAGGTATTACCCGCAAGAATCTAAAAGAATATCAGAGAGCGATCGCCGATTACAATCAAGCAATTGAACTTCAACCCGACTATGTAGCTGCCTACTATAGCAGGGGTCCGATCAATAAAAACCAGGGAGATAAAAAGACAGCGATTCAGGATTTTACCCAGGCAGCAGAACTTTATCAGCAACAGGGAAATACTGAATGGTATCAAAATGCACTTAACCGAATTCAAGAACTTCAGTAGTAAATAGAAGTTACAGCTTTAATATTGAAGTTAGATCGCCACTCGCATTGGTGTCAACAACTGTGGAATTACTTGTGGAATTACTATAGTATCGGGAACGACCTCAATCCAAACTACTGCACCGCAAGGTAAAGGATTATTCGGTTGATACACTACTCTACATGAACCTTTAATCTCGGCAAGATGGCAATAGGTTTTACGGTTACCTTGTCTAACAGTAATTACGGGCTTGTTAGTTTTAGCTTTGCGGTTGCGATCAATTTGGGGCTTATGAACGTGAATCATAGTTGACTGTTGACAACGCTTTCTTCTCCAAGTTCCTCTAAGACCCCGACCTCGCTCTTGAACTTGAGGCATTCCTTTAATCAAGGGGATTTTCCAGACTCTACCTTCTTTTTTTGCTCCTTTAATCCGCTCTTGTTGGAGCAAAACTTTAACTCTAGACACAGAAATATGTAATAGAAATGCTGCCTCAATTGTTCCTACTGTATTATTCATTAAACTGAAATGAAATATAGCGATATATTATATTTTGTCACCAAATAAGCGACCAAGACTAAAAAATTCTTAAAATTTTGGCAGTAGAAAATAAATGAGCGGTCAAATCTTGTATTTTAAGGTTGATCAGATAAACATTTCCCAAACTTAGAAATTGAAATAAAAATGGATAAGGAAGAACTAATTGAACGTGCAAAAGATCCCAAATACATTCCTGGTATTTACAATTATTGTGATAGATGGTGTGAACGATGCCAATTTACTTCTCGTTGTTTAAATCATTCTCTTGAAGAAGATCACAATTGTAAATTGGGGGAAATTGATCAAGCAAATGAAAGATTTTGGGATAGTATCAAAAATTCTTTTGAATTAGCATTTAGCCTGATTGAAGATTTAGCAAAAGAAGAAGGCGTTGATCTCCAATCAATTGAAATTGAGGAAGACGATGAAATAGATAATAAAGTAGACATATTAACTTATAGATCAATGAATTATGCAAAGATGGTCGATGAGTGGTTTAAAAATAATCAGAACATCATAGAAAATGAGGTTTTAAAGTCCAAAAAGCGATCGCATTTGAAATTGATAAACCCCCATACTACTGAAATTTCTATTTCTCTTAAAGAAGTTGTAGAAGTTATTAATTATTATCAATATGCAATAACAGTTAAATTATCAAGAGCCATAAAAAGCAGAGATAGTGAAGCAAAAATCAGATTAGAAGATATTTCAAAAGATTCTGATGGTTCAGCAAAAATTGCTTTGATTGAAATAGACCGTTCAATTAACGCGTGGAGTAGCTTGTTGAAATATTTTGAAGATGAAAAAAGAGACATATTAAAAATTATCAATTATCTTAAACAAATTCGAGAGATTGCAGAAAAAGAATTTCCCGATGCTAGATCATTTATCAGACCAGGCTTTGATGAAGTAGCTCAAAATGGCTAAGAACTTATGAGATAAGGATGAAGGGCAAAGAGCTACTTATTCTATTCAGTTCTCCTTCTATTCAGTTTTCCAATAGGATAATCTTGTCTAGCTGCCCAATTAAAAGTTCCAGCTTTGTAGTTGCTGTTGTTTGCATCGAGCTATCTCCTCCTAAGTGACCTACTTTGAGAATCAATATTTGAGTTCTCAATGTCTAGAGTAGCATTTTGATCTTACCGAAATAATTGGGTTTAAAGCCCCGTCTTTCTGAGACGGCTTTATATTCCTTGCTTTTTTTATTTCAATAATCGGTATCTAATTTGATTTCAGAGAAAAATTGATTCTCTTTTCTTGAGTTCATGGTTTCATTAGGCATATAAGTATTTTTGATGGGGAAAGCGATTTTAATCCCTTCTTGTTGGTAGCGCTTATATAGTCGCTTGATAAATTCATGAGTAATAATTAGATGGTCATAAAATTCTTGAATTTGTAAATAAACCGTGAAATTGATACTGAAATAATCAAACTGCTCATAGCGCATAAAGGGTTCATATTCTTGATCTCCGCCGGACACCTCGGTTAAAGTCTTTTTTGCTACATCTAACGTAATTGCTTCTACTTTCTCTAGATCGCTATCGTAGCTAATACCTACTTTAACGGGTAATAACATTGTGTTTTCTGGAAAGGCATAATTTCTAAAACTCGAAGATATTATCTGAGAATTGGGGATGACGAGCAAATTTCCCGTTATTTCTCGAATCACCGTATATTTAAGCTCCACATCTACGACATAGCCCTCTTCTCCAGTTTTCAATTTGATATAGTCTTGAGGTCTGATTTTTTTGGAAGTAATTAAATTAATTCCCGAAATTAAATCCGCTAGGGGCTGTTGAAGTGCTAACCCCAGAGAAAGACTACCAACTCCCAGAGTAGCTAGAATGGGCGAAATTGGAATATTAAGTGCCTGAAGGGTGATCAAAGAGCCGATAGCAAAAACTACAACCTTCGTAATTGTCTCAAATAGCGAAGTTAGCATACTACTAGTATCTTCACGACTGCTGTAGAATTGAATCAAGCTAACCGCCAATCTTGAAGCTAAGAGTGTAATAGAGAGAAGAAGTACAGTATATAAAACTCGATGAATAAATAATCTGAAAGAATCTGGGAGAGTCAGAAAAGTGATAGCTAAGTAAAAACCTCCCACAGTAACCCAAACAATAATCAGTCCCTTAAAAGAATTAACAGTAATTGCGTACCATTGCCCAGAATTTCTTTGTGTTCTTCTATTTAAGTGCTTGAATAGCCTTTTTTCGAGATAAAAACCAAGGCTGATACTGGCGAAAACTACTAAAGCTGGAATTAGGAATTGTTGAACTTTGAGAACCCATTGATTCATCATGAGATATTGTCGAGATACTGTTCTGTTTATTTATTCAATTAAACAATTAAATTAGCAAGCATGTCCGCTAGTGCGTCAAGAAGTTTTATTCTGACAGGAAACATGTCACCTTGATTATTTTAGCGATCGCCAATTTGGTTCTCTTTAAATATCAATAAGATTATTTATTGATATCATGCCAACTCGATCATGTTTTTGGATCTATTTATTGATCTAAAAACATGTTTTGATTTTTACTAAGTTATTTATATTTCAGCTTTTCAGCCAAATAGATTAGAAATAACAAAGAAAGTTAAAAATTAACAATTATTTACCTTCTTGAAGTATTTTTGCTTCTCTATTTAAAGTGCGAATAAATTCCCGCAATATTTCAGTCTTAGTTCGCTTAGTTTGTTTGGCATAGCTGTTTAAAATCTTCAGTTCATGTGCGGGAACTCTGATGTTGATTTGTTTTTGACACATGACAATAGTTAGCCATCGGCTATCTCTAATTGATTTGCTATAAATATGCTATACTAATTATTATATCAGACCAACTTATTAACTCCCATTACAAAGACAAAATATAGCAATCTAAAATCAATTTGTCTTGTCGATATTTATGGTCGGTAAATATCAACAGAGTTCTTAGAACATTAGCAAAACTTAACAGCTAATGTATATTTTTATTACATAGCTATCAGATTAGTCTTATAGTTGCAAAAAAATGTTCGGCAACATCTCCAAAGGCTAAGGATAGTCTTCAGGATAAAAGAGATGATATCTCTTGGAGTTGCCCATGTTTTCTTTAAATAAGATTAATAGATCTTGTTCGACAATTGAGCGTCCAATTTTGGGGCGCACCTTACCTTCGTTGTTAGATGAAGCTTGCCAAAGCCATCCAAATCAGCGTGCATTTAATCAGTGGAAAACCAATGCTTGGCAGCCTATTTCTAGTCAAGAATTGCAAACTGCCGCCGAAGAGTTAGCTCTAGGATTGCTGGAAGAACAAGTAAAGCAAGGTGATAAAGTAGCATTTTTAATGCACAGTGGCCTTAATTTCTGTCTGGCAGATTTTGCTTCTTTACTGGCTGGATTAGTCAATGTGCCCATCGATTTAACTCAGACTCTAGATAATATTGTTTTTATCCTGAGTCATTCAGCAGCCAAGGTATTAATTGTTTCGGACATAGATCTTCTAGCTCAAGTCGTTCCCTACCTTGGGGAAACACCTAATCTTCAGACAATTATTGTCGCTGATCTTCCTGCTGATTGGGAGTCAAAACGCACTCAACTATTAACTTGTGGAGTAAATGAGTTCGGAGTTCGGAATTCGGAATTAGGAGTTAGCAATTCGGAATCTAAAGAGTTTGGAATCAATGAATTAAAAGCAAACGTTAAGAATTCGGCATCTAGTGTTGAAAAATCAACTACTAACTCCGAACTAAAAACTCCGAACTCTGCCTGTTTATGTATTCCAATGTTGTTGTGTCAAGCACGACCAGACTTATCTTGTCCTGAACTGCCTCAATGTATTCAATTGCTATCCCTAGAGGAAGTTCGAGCCAGGGGTCAAAAGCTCTGGAATGCAGAGAGAATCAAGGAATTGCACTCGCAAATATCACCTCAAGACTTAGCAACCATAGTTTATATTGCTGGAGATACAGGACAACCGAAAGGGGTAATGTTGAGCCATGAGAATCTTACCGCCGATATTTTAACTACTTTTAAGAGTATTCCTGAGTTGCAAGCAGGAGCAAGGGAGAGGGTATTGTCCTTTTTACCCTTAACCCATATTTTCGCACGGGCGTTAATTTACGGTCATCTTAATTATGGACATAGCATCTATTTTTCCACTCCCAATCGTGCAGTTAGAGATTTTCAAACCGTACAACCGACGCTGGTGGCTACTGTTCCGCGATTACTAGAAAAAATTTATCAAAAGATTATTGATCGGGGTAGCAAGCTAAAAGGAATCAAGCAAACCATTTTTAATTGGGCCTTAAAACTAGCGCAAAATTACGAGTTAGGCAAACCAATTAATATATTGGAGAATTTGCAACTCCAGTTAGCAGATCGCTTAGTTTTCTCTCAGTGGCGAAAACCCTTTGGCGGTAAACTGAAATACTTTATCAGTGGTGGTGCCGCCTTAAAAGCCGAGATTGCCAATGTACTCAGTGCTGCGGGAATGACGGTGTTACAGGGCTATGGCTTAACGGAAACCAGTTCAGTGATTTGTTGTAATCGAAATACCTCCAACCGTGCGGGAACAGTGGGATTACCAATTGCAGGAGTAGAAATTGCGATCGCCCTTGATGGAGAAATCCTCGTTAAAGCCCCTTACGTGATGCAGGGCTACTATAAAAATCCCGATGCCACCAAGGCGGTAATGGACGAACAAGGCTGGCTGCATACGGGAGATTTAGGAGAATTTAACCCTGAAGGCTTCTTAACTATTACGGGCAGTAAAAAAGACCTATTTAAACTTTCCACAGGCAAATATGTCACTCCCCAACCTTTAGAAGAGCAAATCAAGCGATCGCCTTTAGTGGCACAGGCGGTGGTAGTAGGAATGCAGAAAAAGTTTTGTGGCATGTTGATTTTTCCCGATCTAAATAAGTTACGGGAGCATGCTAAGACTCTAGGTTGGCAAGAATCAGATAGCGAGTTGTTAGAGCAGCCTGAGATTATCGCTCTTTATCAAACCTTGGTTGATCGAGCCAACGAACAACTGCCGATCTGGTCGAAAGTTAAGCAGTTTGGGCTAGTCAATGCCCGTCTCACTGTCGGCAATGGTCTGTTACAACCAAAATTAAAAGTGACAGATTACTCCGCCGTAAAACGACGGAGCCTGCTGTCACCGTTGATCAATCGAGCTAAAGTCAACCAGATCTTTGCCACAGAAATAAACGCTCTTTATGGCGAAGAGTTAGTAGGGGCGAATGGTCGTTCGCCTGTACAGGAGTTAGATCGCTTTGCGAAAAGCTATGCAACGGAGTTAAATTTCCTCTTTTGGCTAACTAGCAGAATACGAAGCTTGTATCCCCAATTCCAAACTGTTTTAGTTAAAGCAAAATCTATCTCAGTTAGACAGTCCCTTAAACGACTAACTCGCAAAACTGCCATCAAAGTCAAGTTGTCTTGGAGACATCTTAAAAACTGGAAAAACTATATTACCCTACCCTCCACGATGCCGTGGAAACTACAAAAAGAAAATAGTAATTCTGAAGAATTAGAGTGAACTAAAGGGAGGAAAAGATGATGTTTAAACCGTTACGAACTGCTGCCGTCTTAGGTGCGGGAGTTATGGGTTCACAGATTGCAGCCCATTTAGCCAATGCGGGATTGACCGTTCATTTACTGGATATATCCGCACCAGAAGGAGATAAAAATGCGATCGTCGAAACTGGGTGGCAAAAAGCATTGAAGATCAAACCGCCGATCCTATTTACCGATAAGATTGCTCGTCGCATTACTCTAGGCAATTTTGACGACCATCTTGATCGCCTGGCAGACGTAGACTGGGTAATTGAAGCCGTAGTCGAAAATCTGGCAATCAAACAGCAGTTAATGACCAGAATCGAAGGCATTATCCGTCAGGATGCGATCGTTTCCACTAATACCAGTGGTTTACCTGTCAATGAAATCGTTCGGGGACTACCCTTGTCTTTTCGCCAACGTTTCTTAGGCACTCATTTCTTTAATCCACCGCGCTATCTCAAATTACTGGAACTAATTTCTACAGAAGATACAGATATAGATATCTTAGTCAGACTGGAATGGTTTGGTCGTCTGCATCTGGGTAAAGGAATTGTTTTCGCGAAAGATACTCCCAATTTTATCGCCAATCGCATTGGTATCTATGCCACCATGTTGGGGATTAAAGCCTTTATTAATCAAGGCTATACCATTGAAGAAATTGATACTCTAACAGGAACTTTAGTGGGACGACCTAAATCGGCAACGTTTCGCACGGCTGATCTAGTAGGGCTAGACACCTTAGTTTATGTAGCGAAAAATCTTTATCCCGCCATTCCCGATGATGAAAGTCGTGAAGTCTTCCGTGTACCAGCTTTATTAGATAAATTAGTTGAAATAGGAGCGTTGGGGGCAAAAACAGGTCAGGGTTTCTATAAAAAAGAAAAAGGTAATATTCTCTCTGTAAATCCCAATAGCTTTACTTACGAATCGGCAAAACCAATAGATTTAGGGGATCTCAAAGGGATTAAAAAACTGGAACTAGCCGAACGTTTAAGAGCTTTATATCAAGATCCAGGTCGGGCAGGCAAGTTTTTCCGCCACTATATCTTATCCCTACTTAGTTACAGTGCTTATCGCATACCCGAAATTACCGATAGTCCCGCAGAGATTGACCGCTCGATGCGCTGGGGATTTGGTTGGGAATTAGGGCCTTTTGAAATCTGGGATGTCTTGGGCTTTAAAACTATCGTCACTGACATGCAAACAGCAGATATACCCTTAGCTGATTGGGTAGAAACGATGATTTCACATCATCAGGTTGCTGGATTTTATCAAGAAGAGCAGGTCTATACTCCCAGTGATGGTTATGTGGCGTTGAATCTTACTCATGATGAAATCGACCTCAATCTAATTAAATCCCATCCCGAAAATATCATCTGGTCAAACGAAGAAGCAGCATTACTTGATCTGGGTAATGGAGTAGTTTTATACGAATTTAGATCGAAAGGCAATACCCTTAGCTTTAAAGTCATGTCAGGACTTACAGAAGTCCTCGATCTTCTGGAAGACAGTAACTATCGCGGCATGGTCATTGGCAATAGTAATGTTAACTTCTGTGGCGGTGCTAATCTGGCAGAAATTGGCTCATTGGCACAGTCTGGTCGTTTAGATGCGATCGCCGATCTCGTCTTAGAATTCCAAAAAACCCTACAGAGAATCCATTATTTTCCTAAACCAATTGTGGCTGCGGTGAGGGGACTAGCCCTTGGTGGTGGTTGTGAATTAGTCATGGCTTGCCCCCAAGTAGTAGCAGCAGCAGAAAGCTATATCGGTTTAGTAGAACTCAGTGTGGGCTTAATTCCTGGGGCGGGAGGCATCATGCGCATGGCAGCCTGGGCAGCAGAACACGCAGCTAAAGAAACTGCCAGTCAGGTGCAACCCTTTATCCAAATAGTCTTTGAAACAGTGGGCATGGCAAAAGTGGCAAATAGTGCCCATGAAGCCCAAGAACTTGGTTTCCTACCCCCTACCGCCAAGGTGATCATGAATAGCGATCGCCGTTTATATGTCGCCAAGCAAGAAGTGATACGCCTCGCTATTGAAGGTTATGCACCTATACCGCACCGTGACTCGATTATGGTCTTGGGTCAACCAGGGAAAGCAGCACTAGAACAGGCAGCTTATGTCTTTCAACAAGGGGGATATATCTCCGAATATGATCGCTTCTTGGCGAATCGTTTGGCATACGTCCTTACAGGTGGCGAACTCACCGCACCTTCTTTAGTTAGTGAAGACTATCTACTGCAACTAGAACGAGAATCCTTTGTGCCCTTGCTGCAAGAAGAGAAGACACAACAACGGATTGCCCATTTGTTGAAAACCAAGAAACCTTTACGGAATTAGTTCGGAGTTCGGAGTTTAGTTATTTTGGGAAATCTTATTTTGGAGATGCTTATGAATAGTTAGTTAATTATGAGTGATAAGAAGCAGAAGATTCAGGATAGAACGCTTAGTTTTGCGGTTAGAGTTGTGAAACTTTGTAAGTTTTTGTCAGAACTAAATGGTGTAACCAGAGTTTTGTACAAGCAACTAATTAGAAGTGGTACATCCATTGGTGCTAATGTTCGTGAGGCTCAATCTGCTCAATCAAATCGGGATTTTCTGCACAAACTAGAAATTGCTTTAAAGGAGGCTAGAGAAACTGAGTATTGGCTAATTATTTTAGTAGAGGCTGACTTAGTTAAAGAACAAAGAATTAGATTACTCAGACAAGAATGTGAGGAGATTATCAAAATCTTAGTTGTCATAACCAAAAAAATTAAACAAAAAATATCAACTAGTTAGGAGTTTTTTTTGAGTTCGGAGTTAGGAATTCGGAATTCGGAGTTGAGATTTAACTACGAACTACGAACTACGAACTACGAACT
>CBDUCX010000137.1:0-13369 GCA_965365755.1 uncultured Pleurocapsa sp. | reverse complement strand
ACAGGTGGTTAAATTCCTGACGCAAACGACGGGCTAAAGGGGGACTATATTTAATGAGGAAAAATCCCATTGCCATCACTGCTAAGTAACCTGAGAAGTAGGGAAACTGGGCAGCAATTACGACTAACAGTAGGGCGATGGTTGCAGTGATTAAAGTATCTTGTACTGTGTTTTGTGTCCACTTCTGGTTAACAGTGCAGGCAACAATTAGTTTCGCAGCCAAATAGCCCAAGATTATGCCGAAAACGATTTGGGCGATCGCTTGAACGGGTAATAGCCACAGCGCATTACTGGCAATGGTTCCCTGAGCTAAAAAATTCAACAATAAGCTAAACAACAGCAGTACTAAGACATCAGATAAAGCACTACCAGTCAGAATAGCATCGGCAATACCTTTAGATACTCCCCAACCCATATTTTTGAGGTGTAACATTCCTGGGACAATTACCGCAGGAGATTCCGCACTGATCACGCAACCTAATAATAAGCCCGTTGTCCAATTAAACTGAAATAGCCAGATAGAAATTAGAGAAATTGCGATCGCTTCTGTCAAGGCGGGCAAAAAACCCAAACGTAGAGCCACAGTACCCTGTTTAATTAGTTTATCACGGTCTAAGCCTAATCCCGCCCGCATTAAGATTACCATTACCGCGATCGCCCTGAGATCATCTGCTAAATCTATAACCTGGGTTGCAACTAAATTACTTACTTCCGAGCCTAATAAAATTCCCACTAGCATCATGCCTAGTAAAGGAGGCGCTGTTAATTTACGGGCAAGTTGACCACCAAGAAATCCCAGCAACAGAATCAAAACCAGACTAAATAATAAATTGTCAGGCATCTTATCGATTATCTTCCCAGAAAAAGTAAACAGATAAAAAACTACAACACTATGCAACTTGTTGTATGGGAATACGTACTTGAAAGTTAGTCCTTCCTGGTTGAGATTCAAAGCGCAAATTTCCCTTATGCCTCTGCATAATAATACGCCGAGAAATATCCAAACCTAAACCACTTCCTTTGCCAACTGCTTTACTGGTGAAAAAAGGTTCAAAAATGCGAGACTGCAATTCTGGGGGGATACCTGCACCGTTATCGATAATTTCCACCAAGACACAAGTATCTTCTAAAGTAGTGCGGATGGTTAATTCTCCCTTGCCATCCATAGCATCGATCGCATTATCAATTAGATTTGTCCATACCTGATTTAGCTCACCGCCATACACCGACACTTGAGGAAGATCGTTATTGTATTCTTTGATAACTGTTATTCCATATTTAAGCTTGTGATGCAGAATCTTCAGGGTATTATCCAAACCATCATGGAGATTTACTTCCTGGATCTTATCTCGATCCATATAGGAGTAGTTTTTAATCGCTCCTACCAAATCAGAAATCCTACTGGTGCTATGTTCTAAATCAGTTACTAAACTATTGGTCGTCAAAGATGCCTCTAGCCACATCAACGCTTCAGTAAAAGCTGTCGCTTCCATTTCTTGAGCCAGAATTTCCAGTTGCGATCGCTCTATTCTTACGTTCACCAAACTAGGTGCTAATTCCCAACCGTTGTCTATCCCCAAAGACTCCAGCCAATCAGCTAATTCATCCTCGCGATCGCTTTGTTCCAAAGGAGATAAGCATGATTCAGATTGAGACTGAGTGATCGCCTGTTGTTGTAATTCCCTCAATAACTGACGATGATCAGGAGAAAAATATTGACCACGAAGAGCCAACATCTTCTGTTGTAGAGATGCGATCGCTTTCCCTAGCTGTTGGGCGGCTCTTTTACCTGCTGCGGCGGGATTATTTAATTCATGAGCTAACCCTGCGGATAACTTGCCTAATGCGGCTAATTTCTCTTGCTGACGCAGCTTTATTTCTAAATCCTTAGAACGTTCTGCTAAAGCAGGAACAAATATATCAACGCTGTTAGGACAACCTTTAAGTAGTTCCTTAAAATCTGCAAACTGAATCACCCGACTGACACCAGTACTCGTAGCTGTTACCTGAGACACTGCCCCAGTCAACATACTTAGATCACCAGTAAATTCTCCTTGACGATGGATCGTAACTACGATTTCTTCTAGACCAAGGTGTTTGGTAATTTTTATTTGCCCAGACAAAACGATATAAAAGCAATAAGCCGTATCTCCTTCTCGAAATAAGATATCTCCTGGCTTGAGTTCCCAAACTGTGCCACAAGCTTCCAAATCTCGAAGATGTTGCTCTTCTAAGACAGGAAAAAGAATCGAATCTGATCGTGTTTCGGACATGGTAATTTAGATTACAAAATATCAGTTAAATCTAAAACAAAGCCAGGTATAGCCGTACAAAGTTATGTTAGGACAAGTTTAGTTTATTGGATTGTTCGTAAGTAATAAGTAATGAGTAATAAGTGTCCTAACCAAAATACGTAGTGCTGTAGAATATCCTCGCCAGATAATGATTGAGCTGATTCTAACAATTCTACAATCTTTTCCCGAGGGATAGATTTTATTCCGTGGTAAAAATTCGCCACATCACAAATAAAGTAATACCCAGGTAACCACACACTGCTAGCCAATCTAGTTCATTACTGGTAATCATAATTTGATTCTTCTGCTATTACTCTCAGAGTAATTAAAACATAGCACTTACACCGCAACAAAAGTTTATTCCTTCGATATTGACAATTGACTGTTTAGAATCAAATATCTAATTGCATAGAGCGAGATCAATCTGAAATTACGCTCAAATTTAGATCAATAATGTTAAAAATAACATTGTCAAGGTCGTCTTTTATACCCGAACTATGTCTGAATACCCACAGTCTGAATCACAAAACAATATCTCTGACCCTCACGAATCGAACGACGATTTATTTGTAGTTGGGATTGGTGCTTCTGCTGGAGGATTGAGTGCTTTAGAAGAACTATTTAGTAATCTTTCCACGGCGACTGGTGCTGCATTTGTAGTGATTCAGCATCTTTCGCCCGACTTTAAAAGCTTGATGAAAGAATTGCTAGAACGACGTACCACCATGCCAGTTTACCGCGTTACAGAAGGCATGGAGTTGCAACCAAATTCAGTTTATTTAATTCCCCCAGGACAAAATTTAGCCTTAGAGCAAAATGTTCTACGTTTAGAAGATCGTAAAAAAGATAGAAACAAAAAGCACGAACTTAATTTTCCCATCGATTTGTTTTTTAGCTCTTTGGCCAAAAATTATGGCGAACAGTCTATTGGAGTTATCTTGTCGGGTTCTGGCAGCGACGGAACTCGCGGGTTGAGAGCGATCAACGAAGTGGGGGGAGTAGCTTTAGTGCAAGACCCTGAAACAGCAGAATTTGATGGCATGCCAAGAAGTGCGATCGCGACAGGAGTAGTGAACCAAGTTTTACCTCCGAGAGAGCTATCTCAACTCATTTATCAGTGTATTGTCGCTCCCGTAAGTTCTCTAGAAACTAAGTCTGGTAAAAACAATCTGATTAACTCTCTTTATCTAAGTCAAATCGCCAAACTTTTAATCGAAGAAGAAGAATTAGATTTCTCCCAATATAAAGCTAGTACTATCTCCCGCAGGATTCATCGTCGCTGCTTGATTCACAATACCAACAGCATTGATGAGTATATCAGCCTGCTCAATAATTCGAGTCAAGAAAGACAAATTCTCTGTTCAGATTTATTGATTAATGTCACTCATTTTTTCCGCGATTATCCAGCTTGGCAAAATCTAGAAAATAATATTTTGCCCCGACTAATTGAACAAAGTAAACCTGACACAGAACTAAGATTTTGGGTTACTGCTTGTTCTACAGGGGAGGAAGCCTATTCTTTAGCAATTTTAGTCCATGAAGCTCTACAAGATGACCACAAGAAGATCCGCGTTAAAATTTTTGCGACAGATGTAGATCGGGTGGCATTAGAGAAAGCATCTCAGGGAATTTATCCCTCTTCTATTAGTAGAGACATTGGTTATGAACGTTTGCAGCGATATTTTGTGGCAAAAGATAATTCTTATCAGATCATGCGGAAAATTAGAGAAATGCTAATTTTCTCTTTCCACGATTTGACTAAAGATGCTGGTTTTACTCGGATTAACTTAGTTACCTGTCGTAACGTCTTGATTTATATGAAATCTGACTTACAAAATCAAGTATTGCGTAATCTCCACTTTTCTTTGGTATCTAAGGGAGTTTTGTTTTTAGGTGAAGCAGAAACATTAGGAGCATTTGATGCAGAATTTGAACCTCTAGATAAAAAGTGGAAGTTTTTCCAGAAGACGAGAGACGTTAGACTGCCTTTGCCCCTAAGATCTACACCAAAAATTAGAAAAAGTCATTTGTCTCGTTTTAGTCAACCCCAATCTAAAGTTCAGTTTGAACCAATTTTGGAACAGTGTCTCAATCGACTATCGGATCAATTAGAATCTATTATTCTACTCGTCGGCACGGATAATAATTTGCTCCACGTCAGCGGAGACTGCAACAAAATATTTAAAGCTCCTAACGGCAAAATAACTACGGAAGTAACTAAGATGGTAGTTTTGCCCCTCCAACTCCCCCTGAATACAGCTCTGCATCGAGCCAAACAGAAAGGAAAATCTGTTTTGTATCAGGGAATTAAGTTGGAATATCAAGGGGAGATGTTCAAAGTTGATTTGGAAGTTTTACCGCCTCAGAGTAACCGTAAGCATGGTGATTTTTTTGTGGTTAAGATTAAGCAAGAGGTTGAGATTACACCTTTAGACTTTCCTGAGACGGTAAACTTTGAATTGGGTAGCGAAGCTTCTCAGCGCATTATCGAACTGGAAAATGAATTGCAGCAAACCAGAGAAAACCTGCAAGCTTTAGTAGAAGAGTTAGAAACTACCAATGAAGAACAACAGGCTTCTAATGAAGAGTTGACTGCTTCTAACGAAGAACTTCAAAGCACGAATGAAGAACTCCATTCAGTCAATGAAGAATTACACACTGTCAATATTGAATATCAATCCAAGATCCAAGAGCTAACTCAACTCAATAATGACGTTGATAATCTGCTCAAAAGTACAGATATTGGCGTAATTTTCCTCGATTCAGAATTAAGAATTCGCAAGTTTACTCCTGCTGCTACTAAAGTAATGTCTCTGCGAGCAACAGATTTAGAACGTCCTCTAGCAGATCTAACCCTGAAGATAGACTGTCCCCAACTACCTCAACTATTAGAATCTGTATTAACACAGCATCGATCCATTACCCAAGAAGTTCAGCTTAAAGCAAGGGATTCTTTCTTTTTGATGCAAATTAATCCCTATCAAACTGAAGATGGTCATAATGACGGTTTAGCGCTTAGTTTTGTAGAAATCAATCAAGCCAAGAAGGTTCAGCTTGAACTAGAAAATGCTTTAGCAGAAGTTGAAAGCAAAAAAACTGAAATAAATAACTTTTTTCAGCTATCTCTAGAGATAATGTGCGTCGCTAACTTAGATGGTTACTTTAAACGAATTAATCCTAGTTTTGAAAGAATATTGGGCTACCAGACACAAGAATTACTTGCTCAACCATTTATCAATTTTGTCCATCCTGACGATGTAGAAGCTACAACCCAAGCAGTACAACAGTTAGCCACAGGAAAAGAACTGGCAGGGTTTGAAAATCGTTATCGCTGTAAAGATGGCTCATATCGTTGGTTAAAGTGGATGGCAGCAGCCTATGAAGGAGCTATCTATGCAACTGCTCATGACTTAACTGAAGAAAAACTGGCACAGGAATTGCAAAATCGACAGTTAGCAGCAATTGAGGCTGCCACTAATGGGATTGCTATTCTCAACGAAGATAAGTTTATCTATCTCAACCAAGCTCATCTAGAAATATTTGGCTATAGTCAGCCAGAAGAATTACTGGGTCAATCTTGGCGTGTGCTATATGAGCCTGACTATCTAGCCCGATTGGAGCGAGAGGTCTTTCCTGTCTTGCAGGACAAAGGTAGGTGGCATGGAGTGGTCAAAGCTAAACATCGCGACGGACATCTTTTTGATGAAGAGTTGACTCTTACTTTTTCTAGGGCAGGAGATTTAATTTGCGTCTGTCAGGATATCAGCGATCGCCTGACAATAGAACGCTGTCTGATCGAGAGCGAAAAGAAATATCGCTATCTTTATGAAAATACCCCTGTAATGCTCCATTCTATTGATAGTCAAGGCAGAATTATTAGCGTCAGTAAATATTGGCTAGAGAAAATGGGTTACTCAGCTGAGGAAGTGATTGGTAAAAAGTCCACCGACTTTCTGACTCCTGAATCTCAGCAACACGCCCAGGAAATACTACCTGAATTTTTCCGCACCGGTAGCTGTTATAACGTCTTTTATCAATGGGTATGCAAAGACGGCACAATTATCGATGGCTTATTATCTGCTATTAGTGAGATGAGAGAAGATAAAATAGTTCGTTCTTTGGCAGTAGTAGTAGATATTACCGAGCAAAGACAGAAAGAAAAGTTAGAAGAGGCGAATAGAGCTAAAGATAGATTTATTGCCCATATGAGTCACGAACTCCGCACCCCTTTAAATAGCGTTCTGGGATTTAGCAATATATTGAAGCAAGACTCCAGCCTCAATCAAGAGCAACTTAAAACTGTTGATCTGATCAATCAGTCGGGACAACACCTGCTAACTCTAATCAACGATGTTCTAGACCTATCAAAATTGACTGCCGATAAGCTACAGCTAAGATACTGCGACTTTAACCTGATTCATCTTCTACAGAACACGGTAACTATTTTTCAAATTCGCGCCCAAGAAAAAGGTTTGAATTTTGTTACTCAAATACCATTAGATATTCCTGCTGTGGTGAATACCGACGAAACTAGGCTACGACAAGTATTACTCAATCTGCTTAGTAATGCTGTTAAATTTACCTTAACTGGTACTATCACTTTTTCAGTTAGTTGCTTAACGGTTAAGCCTAATTCCAAGATCAAGACAATTCGCTTTCAGGTAGAGGATACAGGAACAGGAATTTCTCCAGATCAATACGATCTTGTATTTGCACCCTTTGGACAGGTAGACCCAAGCAGTAACAATTCCGAGGGAACGGGGTTAGGGCTGGCAATTTGTCAGAATATTCTCAGTCTAATGAATAGCAAAATACATCTAAGCAGTAAAGTAGGACAAGGCAGTCGTTTTTGGTTCGATCTAGACTTGGAAGAAATCTCCAGTACATCATCACTTCTTGCTGATCCAAACTTTGATAATTTTGTGGTTCGTAATTTAGTTACACCCCGTAAAGTTTTAGTGATAGATGATAATCAAGAAAATCGCCTATTGCTGGTACAGTATCTCCAGCCTTTAGGATTCACTCTTCAAGAAGCTGACAATGGTCGTTCAGGAATTGCGATCGCTAAAGAGTTCCAGCCAGACGTGATTCTAATAGATTTTTTAATGCCAGTAATGAATGGAAAAGAAACGATTGAAAGGATCAGACAACATTCTAACTTGCAAGATACCGTGATCTTAATGATTTCAGCTAACATTCAGTCAATTCGTGATTCATCAGATATTAAGTGCGATGGCTTTTTAGCCAAACCATTAGACTTAGACAAATTACTAGAGTTATTAGAGCAACATTTACAATTTGATTGGCAAATCTCCCCCACAATACCTCAAGCAAACTCAAGTATTGCTACTGAATTGAACGATTTTATTACTCCTTCTCCAGAGAAACTGCGCGCTCTTTTGGAACTAGTAAATTTTGGCAACATGAAAGACCTTTTACAGCAAGTAGAGTTATTAATAGAAACAGATTCTCAGTATATTTCCTTTGCCGACAATATTCGTCAGCTTGCGGAAAACTGCCAGCAAGATAAGCTAGAACAGTTTCTCACAACCTCCATAGAGCAACTGACATAAGGTGAGTTCGGAGTAGAGACAAGGCATGCCTTGTCTTTACGGAGTTGGGAGTATGCCCTACGGGCACGCTGCGCGAACGGAATTTCGACCTCAACAAAACTCAACAGCGATTATAATAGCCTCCGCAAATTTGGTTAAAATGCCTAAGCAAGTGATAATAAATGATAGATTAATAACTTATTTTTCTGCTATATGGTACAAGCCAACAAGAAATTAACTGAATCAGAAACACCTACCATATTTGACTTAAATGGCTATTTGAAGCAGCAAAAAGCGCTAGTTGAACAGGCATTAGAGCAGTCAATTGAGATCGCTAGACCAGAAAAGATCTATGAAGCGATGCGCTACTCTTTGCTTGCTGGAGGTAAGAGGTTACGCCCTATTTTATGTTTAACGACTTGTGACTTGACTGGTGGCACTTTAGAAATTGCGATGCCTACCGCCTGCGCCTTGGAAATGATCCATACCATGTCGCTGATTCACGATGATTTACCAGCAATGGATAATGATGATTTTCGCCGTGGTAAACCAACCAACCATAAAGTTTTTGGCGAGGACATCGCGATTTTGGCAGGAGATGGTCTGCTCGCCTACGCCTTTGAATATGTTGCGACCCAAACCAAGAATGTCGCGCCAGAGAATATTATCAAAGTAGTCGCTCGCCTTGGTCGTACTGTGGGTGCTGCGGGGTTAGTCGGCGGACAGGTGTTGGATCTAGAATCGGAAGGGAAGTCCGATATTACGGCTGAAACTTTAAGCTTCATACATAGTCACAAAACGGGCGCATTACTAGAAGCATCGGTTGTATCTGGTGCAGTGTTGGCGGATGCTGCGGAAACAGATATTAATCGACTTTCTCGGTATGCCCAAAATATTGGTCTGGCTTTTCAGATAATTGATGATATTTTAGATATTACTGCCACAGACGAACAGTTAGGCAAAACTGCGGGTAAAGATTTGCAGGCTAAAAAGGCTACTTATCCTAGTCTCTGGGGATTAGAAAAATCCCAACTCAAAGCACAGGAGCTAGTGGATAGTGCGATCGCCCAATTAGATGTTTATGGTGCCAAGGCTGAGCCACTCAGAGCAGTAGCTAACTATATAGTGACCCGCGATCGCTAAAATAACATCTAAATTCATCTATTGATCAATAAATTTTTTGGGGCAGAAAAGACATAACTATGCAGGACGTTGCTGATATCTTACACAACCAGATATTGTTAGTTGCACTTATAGCCTGTATCACCGCTCAGGGATTGAAGTTAGCAATTGACCTGATTAGAAGTCGCAAATTAAACGTCACTTATTTATTTTCCCCTGGAGGAATGCCGAGCGCTCATTCAGCTCTGGTGGGAGCTTTAGCTACTAGTGTGGGTTTAACCAAAGGTTGGTCTTCTGCCGAGTTTGCGATCGCCTGTCTATTTGCCATTATTGTGATGTATGATGCCGCAGGAGTGCGTCAAGCAGCGGGAAAACAAGCCAAAATACTCAATCAAATCGTCGATGAGTTGTTTCAGGAAGAACATAATCTCAACGAGCAAAGATTAAAAGAATTACTGGGACATACTCCATTTCAGGTTTTAGTCGGTCTTAGCTTAGGAATTAGCATTTCGATGGTCTTTTCTAAATATGTTTGGGGAATTATTTAAATTTAACCGCAGTTACTTTGAATTTCAGGAAGGCGTTGCGAAGCTATGCCATTAGGCATATCGCCTGAGTTATTAGTTCGATATGCTGTTAATATAATTTCCCCTGATTCTGTTACTTTAATTCCTCTCGCTGGCTGAATTTTACCTTGGCTAGTTTCTATGGGTTTTGGGATAGTATATACATCATTTGTTTTGCCATTGACATAGACATTCTGAGAATCAAGGGGTAAACCTGGTTCAGCTTGAATACCTCCTTTTCCTTTGATGATAAAACCGCTTTTAGCTACAATTTCCCTGTTAGCTTGACAAGCTTGAGCTGTGGTTTGTTCCGGCGTAACTACATTACTCGGTAATTCTGTAGCCCCCTGAATAGAATTAGTATCAGAGGTATCGATATTAACCGTACCATCTAATCCGCTGACTCCTGAACTTGCATCAATATCATTACTATTGTTTCCATCACTAGCAACACCTTCTGCAATTCCAAACAAAGACTTAGCATTAATTGTAATCTTACCTCCTTGTCCTTGTTGTGAAGTAGCTAAAATATCACTGTTGCCATTGGGGAAGGCAACAATAAATTTAGTATTAATCTCAATATTTCCTCCTGTGCTGGGAGTCGTCTCAGTAGCACCAGCGAATATTCCAGTTTCTCCTTCTAAATTATTGAGAATAGGATCTTCAAAAATACCCATATTATCAGGCATTTTGAATTCTTCTGGTTGATTGGGAGTGTTGTTTCCGTCTAAAATAATGCGATCGCTAATATTTAAAGTGATATCTCCCGCATTACCATTACCTTCGGTTGCAGTTTGTAAAACCCCACCGCTAAATATTTCTAAAATTTCAGCATTTATATTTATTTGACCAGCATTATCATCACTGGCAGTAGTGGCATTAATTACACCACCATTGCTTAATGTAATTAGCTTACTGTTAAGGGTTATATTCCCTGAACCTTTACTATCATCAGTTCTACTACTAGCAGCTATCAAGGAAAAATTGTCTATAGAAATTACATCGGAATCAATCTTGATCTCACCACCTACCCCATTTCCTTCGCTACTAACAGAAACAATAGCGTTATTTTCCAAGGAAACTTGAGGGGATTTGATCATAATACTTCCCGAATTACCCTCTGCATCCTCGGTAATTGTAGAAGATATAAGACTGTTACTTAGGAAAACTGATTCTTGAGCCTGAATATTAATATTACCCGAGTCTCCTTGACCATCATTAGGAGCTAAAATACTTGTCCTAGATATTTCATTATTATCACTTAATGGCTTGAATGGCTCTTGTTCTAATAACTCAAAAGTATTAGCAGTGATCTTGATAGTTCCTGCGTTGCCTATTACACCTTGAGACACTTCGGCATTAATATTCGCTCCATTATCAATTACTACAGCATCGGCAATATCAAGAGTTATACTGCCACCATTTGCTTCATTACCCGTTCCTGCACTGCGAGCTAATAATTGAGCATTATTATCTAGTTTAAAAGTATTGCTGTTAATCCATATCTCACCTGCATTACCAGCATTGCTAGTATTAACAACTATTCCTGTTGTTCCTTCTAGATTATTGAGAATATCGTCGAAAAAAACCTTTTTCCCATCAGGCTTGTCAAATATTTTAAATTCTTCTGGTTGGCTGGGAGGGTTGTCTCCATCTATAGTAATGCGATCGCTTATATTAAGATTAACCTTCCCCCCATTGCCCACTCCTTCAGTAGCAGTTTGTAAAACTCCACCAGTAGATATTTCCAAGACTTCGGCATTAATATTTATTGATCCACCATTAATTTCATTGGCAGTAGTAACATCAATGATCCCACCTCTTGTTAAAGAGACTTGTTTACTATTGAGAGTTACGCTGCCAGCACTCGTATCTGCATCTTGGAAATCAGAACTTCTACTACTGGCAGTAATCAAAGAAAAATGATCGATAGAAATATTATCAGCATCAATCTCGATCTGACCAATATTTCCTCCTGAACTAGAGGCAGAAATAGTAGCATTATCTGTCAGAGAAACTTGAGGTGATTTAATACTGATATTTCCTGAGTCGCCTGATTGGTCTGGGGTAATTGATGTCCTTAAATCACTATTGATTAGAGAAACTGATTCTTTAGCCTCGATATTGATGCTGCCCGAATCTCCACTGCCCGCAGTCTTTGGTTTTCGGTTAGTTGCGAAAATATTGGCTTTTTCTTTTAGTTCTAAACTATTAGTAGTAATGCTGACATTCCCCGCATTTCCCAATCCCGATCCCGATTCTGGTGTTTGAGTATTAATATTTGCTTCATCACTGATTAATACAGAATCAGTAATCTCCAAAGTGACATTTCCAGCATTTCCTTGCCCTTCATTTTTTGTTGATAATTGAGCATTGTTCTTCATCTCCAATGCGTTAGCCGTAATCTTGATATCTCCTGCATCTCCTGTGGTACTTTCTGGAACTTCCGCTTTAAACGAACTTGATCCCGTTAATTCTAAGTTATTGGCATTGACTGTAATTAAGCCACCTCCATTAGAAGTAACATTTACCACCGCACTCTCCGATAGACTGACATTTGCTTTGGCTAAGTTGTTAGGAAAATTTAAATTACCATCATCACCAATTCCAATTATTCCTGCTTGGTTTAACCCTCCAAGTTCTATTCTGCCTCCTGGTGCAGCAACCAGACCACCCGCTAAATTGATGTTGCCACCAATAAGACTAATATTTGCTCCTGATGATACTTCTAACCCGACATCATTGGCGTTGGAGCGATAAGCAATCTCTGCTGGATTATCCCGAAAACTCAAACCTATGGGTGCATTAATTGTTAATACTGGCTGTTCTAAATTATCTACAGCACTAAACTGCCCATCTTCAAATAGAATACTATCGGCTGTACTGCCATAAAACGAACCTCCGCCTAAGTCTAGTCTCGCACCCGCCCCAAAAAGAATTCCTGCGGGGTTAATTAGAAAGAGATTGGCATCGTTAGCACGAATTAAACCATCGATATTGGAAATATTCCCTCCTGTAACGCGAGAAAAGATATTAGAGATGTCATTGCCATTATCAAAAAAAGCTTCATTACCTGTACTTACCGAAAAGTCTTGGAAACTATGAAACAGATTGCCTTCCCTGGTTTCTCCTCCCGTGATTTCGGCGACATTACCGTTGGGCGTAACAACAGTATTAACTGTTCCATCAGAAGTAACCTGGGCTTGTGTAATGCTAACTGAAGCGTAAAGATATCCAAGAGTGCAAAGGCTAACCTGCAAGGGAAAAAATACAGCTTTTTTCATGGTGTATGTGAGGTAGAAAAGCTTAGAAATACATCTAATTTACATACTACAGCGTTAAGTACTACTGATATGACAAGTACTTTACAAAAATCAATTTTAGCAGTTTATTTAACTCCTTAGAGCGATTACCCTAAAGCGATTGTCTTGATTGATAATATAAATAAATCAGCCCGAAAACAGATAAGTCCTATGAATACTCAGTTGGTCGAATCTTTAGTTAAAGTCATTAACTCTTTGTCAGAAGAAGAGAAAAATTTACTACAGGAAAAGCTGCAATGTCAATCAGATGAGGTCGGGCTTGCCGATGCTTCCTCGGCAGCTTGTGACGACCGTTGGGAAAAACAGCGAAGTAGAATTTTTGAAAGAGCCAAAAAAATTCAGGCACGTAGTGGTGGAAACCCTTTTAAACCATCTGTAACTGAAATTATTCATCAAATGCGAAACGAAAGAGATGAACAACTTATACAAGCTTGTTTTCCTCAAGATGAGGATTAATTGTGAAAGATACAATTACCTGGATTCATCTAGTCAAGTAAAATGTAGACTCAGCT
>CBDUCX010000136.1:0-13447 GCA_965365755.1 uncultured Pleurocapsa sp. | reverse complement strand
TGAACTAGCAATGCACATAGAAGATTTATTGGCTTTGTTAAAATTCATAAAAACAATTTATTCTGATGATGCCAGTTAGAGAATTTAAAATTACTAAACTCTCTAACTATTGACTTACTTAACTATTAAACATTCAAGTTAACTTTTCAGACAGTTTGATAGGGACTAGTTAGCTGATTTAATTGATTAACTAACAAACTGAGGAATAAGCCGACATCTGTAACTATACCAACTGATTCGATGGAACCGCGATCGCTTAACTTAGTAACCACCGCAGGGTTAATATCAACACAGACCATTTTTACTCCCGCAGGGGTCATGTTGCCGACACCAATAGAATGCAGCATAGTGGACAGCATCAGGATCATATCTGTTCCTTCTAATAGCTGGGCATATTCTGCTTGGGCTTTAATTAGATCCATTTGGGTATCGGGTAAAGGGCCATCATCCCGAATTGAGCCAGCCAAAACGAAGGGTACATTATGCTTAACGCATTCATACATCACACCCTCCTTAATCACTCCCTGTTCTACCGCTTGGGCAATGCTACCGCAACGTCGTACTGTATTAATCACTTTTAGATGATGGCGATGTCCCCCACGGACGGGAATACCTTTTTGCATATCCACACCCAAGGAAGTTCCCATCAAGGATTGTTCAATATCATGGACGGCGATCGCATTTCCCCCCAACAGCCCATGGATATATCCTTCTCTCACTAAAGCAGAAAGGTGTTTTGCCCCTCCTGTATGAATTACCACGGGGCCTGCGGTAACTACAACTTTTCCTCCGCGATCGCGAATTTGCCGTAATTCCCAGGCGATTTGCTCTACTACCAATTCGACTCTTCTTTCACTAGATACTCCCGCACCCATGAAGCTAAATTCTTCTTTGGCTTTTGGTTCTCGATCGGCTTTTTTACGGACAGTACGAATACCATCTATCCCGACGACGACGCGATCGCCTTTAGTTATATCCCGTATAAGTTTGCAACAGGCAGTTACACCATCAGAACCTTCACTAATAACAATTGCACCATCCATACGTTGTTTTTGCACTCGTATCCACTGGTCATTGAGCCGAACTTCCGTGGGATAAATATTGCTGACATAAAAGTCGTCAGGGGCAACCCCATCAAGCTCACAGGGTTCCGTAACTGCATTCGCTACATCCTCGCTGGGAGCAACTGCACCCAGTTCTATCAACTGACCCATGATTTGTTCCATCACTTCATGGTCAGGGGCAGAAATGCGAACATCAGCCTTGGAGATACTTTGTCTTTCTAAACCCAGGTTGAAGTTTAAGACCTTAAAACTACCTCCGTTATCTACCACTAGATCTAAGGAACGGTTCATGATTCCCGCATCTAGTAAATGTCCTTCCATGTGGAGGACACGGCTTTCCACAGGAGTACTAGCATGAACATCTGGGAGCACTGGCTCATTGATTCGTAGAGTCAGGCATTTTGCCGCACCACCAGCCTTGAGGAATTCCGTCAAGGGTGTTTCAATTACCTGAAACCCGACATCTGCTAATCGCTGTTTGAGGCTGTCACTTGCCTTGTTCATTACTACCGTTTGTTCCACGTTGACCGCATTACAGGCAAAATTAATCGCATCTGGTTCGGCGATCGCAATCCGCTTGGATTCGGGAACTCGCTTTTCAATGATGTGGTTGGAGTAGGAATCAAAAGCCCCAGGATAATAGAGTATATAACCTCCTGTTAAGGGGCAAAAACAGGTGTCTAAATGATAGAAGCGATCGTCAATTAAGCGCAGAGATAATACTTCAATGTCTAACCACTTAGCAATATAGGGATGGGAGTCTAATTCGGAACGAAAACCATAACCAGCCCACAACCAACGTCCCTCACGGTCTAATAACGCATCCCCTGCACCCTCAAAGGGTAGGTCTTTGGGCAATTCAAATACCTGAAAACCGTTGTCTGCAAACCACTGTTTAAAGTGAGGCTCTTCCCCCTGACGTTCAGGATGATAGAAACGGCTGAGAACCGCATTATCTCCTAATACTAATCCTGCATTGGCAGTAAATACCATATCAGGAACTCCTGGTTGTCCCTCGACTAAATCGACCTGGGCAATATTATTCAGGACGTAATTGAGCTTAGACCACTGTTCCACGGCTTTTTGGCGGGAGGATTTATGAATATTCCCCTCCATCCAGGGATTGATTACGTAGTCTACGTCGTAGTGATCGGGAGCGCACATCAAAATGCGAATTGGTTCAGTCATATCAATTTAAATGTATTCAGTGTGTGAGCGTAAGTAAGATAGTTTCGACAATTAAACACTAGCTACCAGTGTATTTAGCAATCCAACCACCAAACAAGAAAGCATTATAAAATTTGGTGACTTGATTAAAGCCAGCCACCTGTAGCAGTTCGATAGTTTTAGCTTCGGTTATAAAATGTATCGAGTCTTCAATAGACGGCAAAAATCTTGGCTCTGCTTTTATCTTAGTGGCTTCATCTAACCTGCTCAAATAAAAATTTTTCCAAGCTTGCTTAAATTGGACAAAGTAAGGCAGTGATTGGTCGCCATAAAGATCTGCGAGAATCAAATCTGCTCCTGGTTTTAAATGTTGAGCAATATTCTGGAGTAGCTGTAATTTAGCTCCATCATTAGGGACAAAGTGCATCACCAGGATCAACGTGGCTGCATCCATCGACTCGGTTTCTGTCAAAGTATCAATATAACCTGTGTGTAAATCGACTTGTTCTGAAAATCCCTGATTAGTGAGTTTTTCTTGAGCGATCGCGATCATCTCTTTAGAAGGTTCAACTCCTGTTAATCTCCATTCTGGATTGTGCTGACAATAGTTAATTAATTCAACTCCTGTACCACAGCCAACAACTAGCAATTTAGCCGATGCCGTTAAACTGTTTTGCAGCAGAATCTGTGCCATATCGTGCAATGCCTCGTAACCTGGAATTGCCTTACGGATATCAAGATCATATTCAAGGGCGCGATCGCGATCAAATTCGATTTTTGTTTCTGCTGTCATTTTTGCACCTTTGCCAGAGTAATCTAATGTTCACCAGCAAATGATATAAACGCTTTAGTATTTCATGGGTTTAATTCAGAACTGAATAATCGTACTATGAAATCTTAATCAAAGATACTCTCCAACGAGTTTTGTTAGGAAACCCTAATATACTTAATCTCAAGCGCCAACAAAAAAAGAACAATTAGTAGTGATAACGACACTGAACAATAACAATACAGTCATTTTTAACTTGATAAATAAGACGATGTTCTTGATTGATTCGGCGCGACCAAAGCCCAGACATATCAAATTTGAGAGGTTCGGGTTTACCAATTCCTTCAAAGGGAGTTCGTCCTGTAACTTTGATTAACTGATTAATACGTTTAAGTATTTTTTTATCTGCTTTTTGCCAGTATAAATAGTCTTGCCAAGCATCATCTAAAAACATAATGTCCATCGCATTTTACTCAGAAGTTTCATCTTCTTCAATTAATTCGCGCTGTTGATATTTACCATCTTTTAATTGTTCCAAGGCTTTATAGAGACGCTGGGCGTTTTTAGGACTTCTGAGCAAATACATGGTTTCTTCAATAGCACTATAATCTTCTAGAGACATCATAACTACTGGGCTTTCTGACTGACGAGTAATAATAATTGGCGCATGATCTTCACAAACTTGATTCATTACTTTAGTGAAGTTTTTACGAGCCTGAGTATAGGTAATTGCATCCATAGCTGTAATATCAACGTTTTATCTTATTCTAACCAGTTACGTACTTAAACAGTATCGAAAAGGCAAAATAACTTAAAAAATTAGCGATCGCACTTCCTGAAATCTTAGTATCAGGTGAGGGAAAAAATGTGTGGGGACTTGGGGAATAATGATCTCCCTACTTCCCTATCTCCTTACTTCCTTCTTGCCACAGTAAATTTTGCTCATCCCTTAGTATCCAGCTTTAAGGGAGTCGTTCATCACTAGATTATTGCGATGCACCACCGTGTCTGCGCTATCGTAGCCGAGAATGGTGGCAATTTCTGTGGAGTGACATCCTTTAATCTGTTCAATTTCGTGACTGTTATAGTTGACCAAACCTCTACCTAGTTCAACCCCTTCCTTATTACACAGTTGCACCGCATCTGAAGCGGAAAATTCCCCTTCAATCGCCACAATTCCCGCAGGAAGCAGGGATGTCCCGTTGTTAGTAATTGCTTTAACTGCACCATGGTCTAAATACAGTTTACCCATCGGGATTAAACCATAGGTAATCCAACGTTTACGCGCATTATCCGTCTCGGCTTGGGGTTCAAACTGAGTCCCTAAGTCTTTTCCTTGCAAAATCTCTAAAATATTTTGTGGCTGTTTCCCTTGAGTAATTACAGTTCTCACTCCCGTACTCGTGGCAATACGTGCTGCTGCTAGTTTAGTCGCCATACCGCCTGTACCCCACTCAGAACCGCTAGAACCCGCATCTATCTGAAGCTGACTAAATTCCTCTCGACTAACTAGCCTGATTGGTTGAGCATCAGGAACCGTTCTCGGATCGGCAGAGTACATACGATCTACATCAGTCAACAAAAATAACCAGTCTGCTTGAACTAAACTGGCAACCAAAGCCGATAAAGTGTCGTTGTCGCCGAATTTTAATTCCTCTACGGCAATGGTATCGTTTTCATTGACAATGGGAATTACCCCCAAATCTAGTAATTCTCTAAAGGTATTAGAAGCATTGACATAAGTATTGCGCTCGACTAATTCCCGTCTGGTTAAAAGAACTTGAGCGATCGCCTGTTGTAAGTTACTAAAGAGATCGTCATAAATTCGCATCAAACGACCTTGCCCTACCGCTGCCACCGCCTGCTTTAAAGCCATTTTGCGGGGTCTTTCGCTTAAGTTTAATCTGGCACAACCCACACCCACAGCACCAGAGGAAACTAGCACCACTCGATGCCCTTGAGAACGAAGATGACTCAAGGTTTCCACTAAAGAAGCGATAGTAGCGATCGCAATTTGTCCTGTTGGCTGGGTCAAACTGGAAGTACCAATCTTGACTACTATTGTCTGGGCTTTTGTCTGAGACTTGTTGCTCATTAATTTTGCTTACCCCCCGTGACAATAGTAATGTTCATGATGATTAAACTGCATCAATATAATTCTGTTAATACATGTAAAGAGCATAGATTTAATTTTCAGTGTTTTATGCTACCAGTATGAGCAGAAAACTATAATCATAATAAAGATTAGCTTTAAGTCTCCCCAATTAATTTCCCTAAAACTTTATAAAGTGTGAGAGTAGCGATCGCGTGACCTATCTTAAACCAGAACCAGCATCGAATCAATCATCCTGGATCAAAGAAATATTAGAACAAGGAACTGAGGCAGCACAACGGCACAACTGGCTAGAAGTGAGTAATCAGCTAAGACTATTGCCTCAAAGCAAAACTGCCAGCAAAGCCAAACTATTTCTGTTAACCCCCGAAGACTGGCAGACAGCCTTTAACTTAGCATTGCAGGTGTTAATTGAAGCCGATTTCCAGCACAAGTGGGAAATTGCCAAGCTATTGCCTCTATTTGGTTTCCAAAGCGTCACCCCGCTCAAAAATTTAGTTTTAGACGAGCAAGTAAAAGCAGAAGTACGTTGGTTTATCTGTCAGGTTTTGGGACATTTCCCCAATCAAAAGGTAATTTTGACCCTTGTGGCATTACTTCAGCAAACTACAGATAGCGAACTTATTGCCATCGCGGGAAAAACCTTAATTCAAATTGGCGATCGCGCTATTGATGCTCTAGTAGAATTATTATCTCAACCCGAACATCGCTTACTGGCAGTTCAATCCTTATCTTACATTCGCACTGCCCAAACCATTACCCCTCTATTACAAATAGCTACCGACCCAAATCCAGAATTACGCACCATTGCCATTCAAGCTTTAGGTAGTTTTCACGACCACCGTGTTCCACCAGTTTTAATCACGGCTTTAGCAGACAAAAATAGCTCGGTGCGTAGAGAAGCGGCGATCGCTCTGGGATTTCGTCCCGATCTCTGTCAGGAATTAGACTTGATCAGTCATTTGCAACCGCTGCTGCACGATTTAGACTTAGAAGTCTGTCACCAAGCAGCGATCGCTCTGGGCAGAATGAAACAGGATACAGCTACCATTGCTTTATTTGAAGTGCTGCAAGCGGAGACAACGCCCATCAGCCTCAAGGTAGACCTGGTTAAAGCCTTGGGATGGAGTGAGATCAGTTCGGGCATTAGCTATCTACAGCAAGCACTGAATAAGGCTGAGGAACTAGTGACTCAAGAAATTATTACGGTTCTGGGTCGAATTACCTTAACCAAATTAAAGTCTCAATCTGCCCAAGTACTGATTGATTTCTGGCAGAATCATAAACAATCATGCTCACCTGAGATCAAACAGGCTTTAGCTAACTCTCTTGGTGAACTAGATAACGATTCCGCAGAACAAGTTTTAGAACAACTAACAGAAGATAGCGATCGCAAAGTAAAACTTCATGCGATCGCTGCTTTAAAAAAGCTGAGATGATTTTAATCGGACATTCGATTACTTCTGAACTTATTCTCATCGATATTATTAAGTAATGTAACAAGATCGCAGAGAATTCATCCTGAATCGAGATAGATGTAAAGGAGCTTACAAAGAAATATTTGTAGGTGACTAAAATGCGATCGCTTTGATCTATTTCCTCTAGTTCTAGAGCGATTGGTCGGTTACGGTTCGTGTAATCGCTTTGCTCAAAATTTCTCTAACCAAATCTAGGTAAGATTTTGAGCAACTGGTAAAAAAAAACTGCATATTTTTTCTAGACAAGACCTAGATATTGACAGCCGTTAATTAAAATTTGCGGAAAAACAATGAGTTATGAAGATTCTCAACTAAGGTGCAATTACAGTCGAAATAATTCCTAAAATCATTAACAATGTTTGATTTTTAGGTTTAACTGCCTTTCGATTCAAAGCAACTTAATTAACAAAAAACTTCGTTCATTTAACTACCAAATTAATTTCACTAAAGGAGCAAGGCATGACCACAGCATCTACCAGAGAATCTAGTTTGCAGCAAACAGGGACAGCTATTAATCCAGTATTAGGGAGAGTTGAGAGTTTAATCTATCATGAAAATGGCAATAATCTTGTCGAAGTTAAGATCCGACAAAATGATTCGGGCAATATATATATATATACTTCTGCTACTTCTGACGATTCCAATTCAGATTTTATTACTATCAAAATAGTTAACCTAAGTAATTTTGGCTCCAGGCTGCAAGAAGCTTTTAATAACCGATCTTTAGTGAGTATTGTTCATAAAGATGACAAGCTATTTTCGTTAGCGTTTACAAGAGAAACAGTCATCATGTCCGTAGGAGGCGGTGGTAGCAATGGAAGTTGGGGCCCTTAAAAGCAAAATAGCCAACTAGTTACGATTTCCCATAAAGCGATCGCTGGATAAGATCTCCCATAAAGCGATCGTTTTCTTGATTTTGGAGATGATTTAGGGCTACTGAAAACCTCAACCTCCTTTGAGGTGGGGTAGTTTATACAGTTTGTTGTTTATACTTAAGTCAGACTAAAAAACTACTTGTCTTTAAATGTTGTGAAGTTTCCTGTTAATAGTTTTCTTATTCTGCTCGGAATTTTGCCAGGGTTGTTTGTCAATAATCAGATAGCAACAGCCCAATCTATACAGACTGATGGCACGACACCGACTCAACCAGGAAGTTGTTCTGGAGATTGTCTGATCGAAGGCGGATTGCAACAGGGTAATAATCTGTTTCATAGCTTTGAGAGGTTTAACGTTGATCTAGATGCCACCGTCCTGTTTCAAGACCCTGGAGTGTCCAACATTTTAAGTCGAGTTACGGGCAATGAACTTTCTGAGATCTTAGGCACTCTCGGTGTCAGTGGTGGTGATGCCAATTTGTTTCTGCTTAATCCTAATGGGATTATCTTTGGACAGGATTCCAGCTTAGATCTCAACGGTTCTTTTTTAGCAACTACTGCTGATGGGATCAGGTTTGGGGAACAAGGCTTTTTAGATACTGCTCCTAATGAGATACCTCTATTAACCATTAATCCTTCTGCTTTATCCTTTACTGCGGGAAATCAGGGAGTTATTCGCAATGAATCAATTGCCCCCGCAGGAGAAGATCTCTCTGGGCTGGAAGAAACTGCTTTCGGGTTGCGAGTTCCTGATGGGAAAAGCTTCCTCCTAGTTGGGGGAGACGTGATTTTCGATAGAGGGCAAGTCAATGCTTTTGGGGGATGGGTAGAGTTGGGTGGATTAGCTTCAACAGGGGAGGTTCAGTTAAACTTTTCCGATATTGACAGACAAAATCTGAGTCTTAGTTTTCCTGAGCAAGTTCCCAGGGGAAATGTATCTCTGACTAATGAAGCTGTCATTAATGTAGCAGGTGAAGATGGTGGTGAGATTGCGCTCAATGCCGAAAATATTAGTATTTCAGAAGGAAGTCTAATTCGGGCTGGGATTGGAGTTGGTTTAGGAACTGCTGAAAGCCAAGCAGGAAATATTACCGTGAATGCGAGCAACAGCTTAGAAATATACGATAGAAGTAGAATTGTGAATCATTTATTACCAAACGCAAATGGTAATAGTGGAGATGTGATCATTAATTCTGATTTCTTGTCTATTCGCAATCAAAGTACAGTTCAAGCTGTAACTTTTGCAGTAGGAAATGCTGGTAATATCAAGATTAACGTACCTAATGGATTGATCGAAATTAAGGGTACTTCATTAGTTGCGTCACTTATTCAATCGTTAAGCACAAATAAATTTGAATCCATCGCCATAGGAAATGCTGGAGATATTCAAATTGTCGCCCAAGAAATTTTGTTAGAAGATGGCTCTTTGATAGATGCCAGTACTTTGGGACAGGGCAATGGGGGAAATATCGATATTTTTTTAGAGAATGATCTAAATATTGCTTCTGGTAGTCGCATCGTCAGCGTTATAGAATCAGGGGCTATAGGTGATGCGGGAAATATCAGTATAGAAGCAAACAGAATCTCTCTCGATAGTGGCGGTCAAGTGGTATCTAATATTCAAGAGGCTCGGGAAAATAAGCTTGGTGGACGGGGTAAAGGGGGAAATATCTCTTTAAACGTTTTTGATTCAGTCAATATCAGTGGATTTGGCACAAATGGCTTGTTTAGTGGTATTTTTACTGAAACATCACTAGGAGCATTAGGTCAAGCAGGGGAAATTCTTGTTAATACTGATAGTTTTAGAATTGCTGATGGCGGGCTAGTTAGTTCTCAAACTTTTAATCAGAGTAATGGTGGCAATATTTCCATCAATGCCAATACTGTTGAGGCTATTGGCGGTGGACAAATAGCTACTTCAGCCAGTAATGCAGGTAATGCAGGTAATATTAATATTCAAGTTGCAGATAACCTTTTGCTCTCTGGTAGCGATCCTAACTTTGCTGACCGACGAGCTGAATTTCCAGAAAATATTGCCAATGAAGCTCCAGGAAATAGTGGATTTTTTGCCAATGTGCGCCCAGAAGCTTCAGGTGTGGGGGGTGATATCCAAGTTACAACAGTCGAGTTAAATATTGAACAGGGTGCAGAAA
This sequence comes from uncultured Pleurocapsa sp., assembly GCA_965365755.1. Classification (GTDB taxonomy): domain Bacteria; phylum Cyanobacteriota; class Cyanobacteriia; order Cyanobacteriales; family Xenococcaceae; genus Waterburya. The sequence continues at coordinate 3,828 of CBDUCX010000136.1, read as the reverse complement.
TTAATGTTAGTGCAGCAGGTTCGGGAGAAGCAGGAAGCATCAATATCGATGCTCAAAAAGTTACTTTAGATGCAGGCAGTTTCACCGCCGAAACTAGGGTGGGCGACCAAGGTAATATTACCCTAGAAAATTTAAATACCCTTTTACTCCGCAACAATAGCCAAATTACGACCAATGCCACCGAATTAGCTACGGGAGGGGATATTTCTATTACCTCTGATGCTATTTCTCTCTTAGACAATAGCGATATTACTGCCAATGCTGTGGAAGGACAAGGCGGTAACATTCAAATTACTACCCAGGGCATTTTTCAAGAGCCAGATAGTCAAATTACTGCTACTTCCGAGTTAGGTATTGACGGCACAATTACGATTAATAGCCCTGATGTTGATCCCACTTCGGGGATTTTTGAATTACCCGATGTTCCGATTGATGCTGCCAGAATCTTAGCCCAAGATCTTTGTAAATTGACCAATGACAAGATTGCCAAAGGTAGTTCTTTTATTATCACTGGACGAGGTGGTTTAACCCCAACTGCTGAAAGCTCTTTAGTAAATCGCGATCGCATTGTTAATTGGGCAAGTCGCGAAGATTTAGAAGTTAGTAACAATGGTACGGTAGGAATACGCCACAGAGAAATCAAAGATACCCCAGATAAAAGTTATGCCGATCTGCAACAATCTCAGGGGTTGGTAGTAGCAGCAGACGGTAGTGCCTGGTTAACAGCAAATGTCCTCAACGCAGTTACTCAAAATGCCACAACCGAACATCCAGATTGTCAAGCTTTACAAAAGTAAGGCAGACTTTTTCAGTAAGCCCTAGATCAGGATTTTCTCGAATTTGTTCTACTGTTTCTTTATTTATAGTGACCTACTTACTACATTTTTCCTGTCGAGCCAAAGCCGCCTTCTCCTCTAGTAGTAGCATTTAATTCCTCAACTACTTTTACCTCAGCTTGAATAACAGAGCAAATAACCATTTGGGCTATTTTCATTCCTGGAATAACTTGAAACAATTTTTTGCCATGATTAATTAAAATTACTCCAATCTCTCCTCGATATCCCGCATCAATAGTACCAGGAGAATTTAGGACAGTAATAGAATGTTTTAAAGCCAGTCCACTACGGGGACGAATTTGCGCTTCGTAGTTTGGGGGAAGAGCGATCGCAATCCCAGTTTTGATCAATTGTGCTTCACCTGGTAATATCTCAGTATCTTCAATGGCAAAGAGATCTAGTCCTGCATCCCCAGGATGAGCATAGTTCGGAATAATCGCGGCTGGATTGAGTGTTAAAATTTCAAGTTCCATATTTGCACAACTAAAATTACGATCCAATGGCTAAAATGATTTTTATTCTCTAGCTTAAAGATATTTTGTCTGTTCAGTATAAAATCAAACAAAATCTATCAATTGATACCAGCAATTCTTATTTGTTCTTGCACTATATGTTTAAAATGTTAGTAAAAAATCAACGGTATTGAGCATGAATGCGTCGGAGAGAGCCAAAGGTTTAGATATTGCCACAAAAATTGCCTCGGTAGTCACTTTATTCAAGGCGCAATTTCCCGATGCCAAAGCTGACCTTAAACCGTGGAAAAATGACCCTGATACCCGTGAACTAGTCGATCCTGATTCGATTGATATTGGGTTTCACTTTCCTGGCTGGAGTAGACGTTATCAAAGTAATAGCATTCTAGTGCAAATACGCTTTTATAAAGACCCTTCAGAAAAGTCAGAAAAGTTCATCGGAGTCGAAACCTGTGGCTTTAGCCATATTGGTCAGGCTTGGAAATTTTCCACCATAGATAGTTGGCAATGCGTTGGTCAATGTCAGCCAGCGCAAGATGCCGAAAAGCAACTAAAGCTATTTTGTCGTCAGGTATTTGAATTATTTAACTAGATTAATACTTTATTCTTTTATTCCCAGCGAGATTTATGTTGTCTATTCCAAACAAAAAAATTGTCAGATTTTTATTTGTCACGACTATTGTTATTAATCTGCTTGGGTTATTGCGTAATATTTTTGAATATGTTTTAAACTTTGAATATGGCTCTGAACTTCTGGAAATATTTAATTTAAATGAAGAAAAAAACATTCCTGCTTTGTATTCTTCTTTGATTTTGCTGTTTTGTGGCGTAATTCTTTATTCTATTAGTCTAAATAAAAAAAATCCTCAAGATAAATATTATCGTCATTGGTTGTGGTTGAGTATTATCTTTTTCTATCTTGCTTTAGATGAAGCAATTAGTATCCATGAGAATTTTAAGGTGCGGTTTTTATTAGAAAAAGATAATATTTTATATCATGATTCCTGGGTCATTGTTTTTAGTATTTTAGTAGCAATATTTATTTTTAGCTATCGTCGATTTTTGAAACATTTACCCTGGGCAACTAGGAAAATGTTTATCTTATCGGGCTGTATTTATATCTTTGGCTGCATGGGAATGGAAATAGTAGGCTCGTTTACGCAAGAGTTTTACGGCAAAGCCAGTATGGTTCACGCAATGGCTACTACGATCGAAGAGTTTTTAGAAATGATCGGTATTGTGGTTTTTATTAATACTTTACTGTCTTATCTTCTATCCCTTACCCCTAAGTCTCCAAAGGAAAATAATTTAAGGAATGTCCCAGTTTCCAAGTAGGAGCAATAATATCAATAACATATTTTGGTGAGCGGGATTAAGAGGCCAGGTATTGCTGATTGCTCATTAATTCTTCTAAAGCTGCTTTAAGGCGATCTCTACTGTCCAAGTTATCCAGTTTCTTGATGAGCTTGCCATTATGGAAGAGCATAATTGTGGGTAAATTTCTCAGACGATAGAAGTTGGCTAGTTTAAAATTTTCGTCAGCGTTAATCGAGACTAATTTAATTGATTGATCGCTGTCTTTTTGCAGTGCTCTCAATGTGGGGGTAGTTAAATGGCACAAGCCACACCAAGGGGTCCAAAAATGTAGTAATACTGGTCGAGAAGCCTCCAATACCTCTCGCTGAAAATTGGTTTCATTAACTGCGAATATCATACGATAAGAAGGATTATATAAATCTGATTTAAATACTTTGAGTTATGCTACATCTAATTGGGATCATCTGAAAAGAGAATATTGGACAGTTTGAGCCTAATTTTGTAGCCAATTTACCAATATACTTTTGAAGTTGCCTGTATTAGCCAAGGGTGTCCCCACCAAAACAGCATGACAAAAGCAGCGATGCCAAGATAAGCAGGGCGTAAATATTCTTGCCACTTAATCGTTTGACGACCATCAATAATAGCTGCAAAGGGAATAATTGACGTACGAGCCTTGACTTGCTCAAAAGCCTTACCATATCTGTTAGCCAAACGGCGATCGCCATGCCAGACAGCAAACAAATGATGAGCGATCAATCCTAAGGATGTAACTAAAGTGAAGCTTGTTCCTAGCCAGAGGGTATGAGCGATACACCAAATTACCTGTCCTACCATTTGGGGATGGCGAGTAATACGAATGATCCCTGTCTCAAATAAATATACTTGAGGTTTTTGAATTGCCGCAATTTCTAGCAAATTAAAAGTTGCTGGATAAAGAAATATAAAAGAGATAGCCGATAAAATCCAAACTAAAGGTTTGACCCCTGAGACTCCTTGCACCTGCCACAATTGCAGTCCATCATAGCGATGGTTAACAAAGTAGATAATTAAAATAGTGGCAAAAGGAATGCTGATCAAAGCAAAGACGACTCGGTAAAGCCTCGCTCCAATTTTGGTTTCTCCCCAGGGACGAAGAGCAGCCAACCCACTGTGGGCGATCGCAAACCCCAGTAATAAACCCACCATAATTAGGTGACTAG
>CBDUCX010000135.1:0-13484 GCA_965365755.1 uncultured Pleurocapsa sp. | reverse complement strand
CGGTCGCATAAGCTTGAGCGTAAAAGCCATCGACAGCAAACCAAGTCAGAAAATCTACAACTTTGTGAATTGCATTTTTTCGGATTTTGCCTGGATGTTTAATTAAATCAGCAGCCATTCGTACACAATCCGTAACTTCAACAACAGAGTATGTATTACCATCAGAACCGAGTATTTGGGACACCCTATAAAGCTTGTTAGATGGTAGCTTCAAGAATTTATTCTCATTATTTGGGATACCCTCAACACCCAATTAGTTAGAATGATAAAGCTCTCAACAGCAGTAATTAAAATATTTATCAACGTCCAAATCTGCACTTTTTGCGATCCTTTAATTTCTTTAATATCTTCAATGCTAGAGTCAAGTTTTGTCTCTAACTTAGTTAACCTCCGATTGATAATTGATTTTCTAACCCACCAGCTTTGAGATACAAGGTGCATTAATGAAATGCAGTGTACCTTAATACACTTTTGGAATTGAAAGCAACTCCTACAGCTTGATTCTGAATTGAATAGAATGATTAACAGACGATGCTTAAACAGAGGCGCTAATTATGACAGTTCGACAACCCCGATATAGCAAAGAAGAATTTGCGAACCGTGGCAATGAAATATATGAATCTCGGGTGCGCTCTCAGGTTGAAGAAGGCAATTACGGCAAGATTGTGGCGATTAATATTGAAACAGGCTCTTTTGAGGTAGCTGATACGCCAATGGTAGCAGTTGATCGACTGTATGAACATGAACCCGATGCTCAACCCTGGGTGATTCGGATTGGACATCGAGCAGTCTTCCAAAGCTATTAGTGGCAGGTGAGCTTAATCATTACCTAATCCAAAATCGCAGATTTATTCAAAGCAATCAACTCCTTAAACGCTTCATTATCCAACTCTGTTAACCAAGATTCATCACTGCCAATTACAGCATCAGCAACCTTTTTCTTATCCTCAATCATTTGGTCGATTTTCTCTTCTAAAGTGCCAATGGAAACAAATTTATGGACAAAGACATTTTTCTTTTGACCAATCCGAAATGCTCTATCTGTGGCTTGATCTTCCACCGCAGGATTCCACCAGCGATCAAAGTGAAAGACATGATTGGCTTTGGTTAGAGTAATACCAACACCACCAGCTTTGAGGGACAGGATAAACACCGATGGTTCGGTTTCGGGAGCTTGGAATTCAGCAATCATCTTTTCTCGACGTTTACGAGATGTTCCTCCATGGAGATAATAAGTATTGCAGTGGAAAGAATGCTTGATGTGTTGTAATAAACCTTCACAGATTTCGGTAAATTGACTGAAAATTAAGATGCTTTCTCCTTCCGCCATTGCCTCTTCTACCATCTCGGCTAAACGACTCAGTTTATGGGAACGTGTTGGTAAAAATTCACTACCATCTTGTAAAAATTGGGCGGGATGATTGCAAATTTGTTTTAATTTCATTAGGGTGGATAAAATTAACCCTTTACGTTCAATTCCCTCAGTATTTTGAATTTTATCATCGACATCTTTCACTACCGCTTCGTAAAGGGAAGCCTGTTCTTTGGTGAGGTTAGTATAAAGTTTATCTTCAACCTTATCTGGTAAATCGTTAATAATTGATTTATCGGTTTTTATCCTTCTTAAGATTAAAGGTTCGACTAATTTTTTAAGGGTTATTGATTGGACTTTATTATTATCCTTTTGGATGGGAATTTCAAAAGACTTACGGAATTGTGTTGCTTTGCCTAAATAACCAGGGTTGAGAAAATTAAAGATCGACCATAAATCTAACAAGCGGTTTTCAACAGGAGTTCCTGTTAAGGCTAAACGGTGTTTTGCCGAGAGTTTCAGAATCGCTTTGGTTTGTGCAGCTTTGGGGTTTTTAATATTTTGGGCTTCATCTAAGACGATGCGTTGCCATTCTAAGCCCCCTAAAAGTTTGGCATCTTTGCGCGCCAGGGTAAAAGAAGTAATTACTACGTCATGTTGTAAACAATCAACTTTAAATTCAGCTAAATCTTTAAGGCGATCGCTTCCATGGTGTACTCTAGCATTAAGCTGAGGGGCAAACTTGGCTATTTCTCTCAGCCAGTTACCTACTACGGAGGTGGGGGCGATTAGGAGGGTAGGTAATATTTGTTGCTTACTTTTCTTGTGACCCTGACTAACAACTTCTCGTTCTTGAACAAGTCTGGCAATTACCTGAATCGACTTACCAAGTCCCATATCGTCAGCTAAACAACCATTTATGCCCAATTGTTCTAAATAGCTTAACCAGGATACACCACGCTTCTGATATTCTCGTAAAGTGCCGTTCAGTTGGGTTAAATCGGCAACTGGTTCAAATTGGCTTTTATCCTGTAATTTCTCCATCATCTCGGAGAGAAATTCATCATGTTCGACTTCCCAATCATCTCCTGCTTCAGCAGTGCGTTGGAGAAATTCCAACATGGTCATCTGTGGTTTTTCTGCACCATGGGCTTGCCAAAATTCCAGAAACTCCTGCATCTTATCGCGGTCTAATTCCATCCACTGTCCGCGAAAATGAACTAGGGGAGTTTTGGCATTAACTAACTGTTGCCATTCTTTGGTGGTAACTTCTTGATCACCAATTGCTAGCTGATATTGATACTCCACTAGGGAATCGAGACTAAAATAGCCTTTACTTTTAGATTTAGTAGCAGATTTTCCCCCACTGCTAGCTTTAAGCCGAATTTTTGCTCTACGGCGACCAGCAGGAGTATACCAAGCAGGTACAATGATCTTAAATCCTGCATCTTCTAAGACCCAAGCACTCTCTTTGAGAAAATCAAACGCTTCAGTCAAGGTTAGCTTTAAACTATCGGGTTGGTCGGTTTCCATTCCTGACCATAATTTAGGATACATCCTAGCTGCATAGCCTAAATTTAAGAGCAAATTGGTTTCAAAATCTTGGCCATATTGTTTTTTAACCCCAGTTTTTGCCTTGGTATTCATTAACCAATAATCACCCAGGGATAGTTTCAAAGAGGGGTCTTGTTTATCGGCAACTAAGAACTGAATCTGCCAATTATCTATGGTGTCTGGATCTGCCGAATGTAATTGGAAGCACAGGTTAAAGCGAGAATTATTTTGCCTGCGAGTGATTTTTTGTTTCCAAGCTAACCACTGCTGATATAGTTTGAGGCTGACATTGGTAGTTAAGGGATTATACTCTTCTGGATAAAGACAGTAATTAACTAGAGAATTTTCAATTTTCTTATCAAATGCTGCCGTCGAGGGTAGATGAGTCACAATATCGTTAAGCAGATATTCGCTGAAGTGACGTAACAGGTTTGCAGGAGCGAAAAAATCAATATTGTTACTGGGGAAGTCTGCACCTGCGGTACAGATCAAGGGCATATATTCTCGATATTGGTCTATGTTTGCTTCGTATTGTTCAGAAATAATCGACCATGTAGCGTAAATTTCAAATGATGGTGATTTTTTAGTTTGTCTTTTCGTTTTTTTCTTAGTTTTAGTAAAATTTTCTGCTTTCTGTCGATACTTTAAAGCAGGAATATATTGGTCTTTAAGAATTACTTGTTTAAAGGTTTGGGTGTAGTGATACCAAAATAATAAATCCGAACCCAGTTGAATTGCTTCGGAATCATGTAAGGCTAAAAAATGAATTTCTTGAAGCAGTCTGATAATATTAATTGCCGTAGCACTGCGATAGGACTTAGTTTTAACAGCAGTTACAGTTTTATAACAATCAATTTGCCAATATTGAAAATCGTCATATTCCTCAGAAATTTCTGCTTCTAAATACCTAATCATTTCAGGAGAAGGCAGTGGTTGATCATTAGCAGTTGGTAAAGCAAAGTATTTAGGAGAAATATTTTGTTCGATGGTAGCAACTGAATCTTTAATGCCTAATTCTTGGTTCAGAAATTCCCCTAACTGATCTTGCGATAAATGAGCAGGATGAATTTGTGGTTGGCTTTTAAGATTACGTTTGGCGGAGAATGAAGTTTCCACCCACAGATAAAATGCACCCGTCTGGATGTAGTTAGAGTCTGCACCTGGTATCCAAGTACCGTGAATAACTTTCATTCTCAATCCTAGATTCTGAACTCGATTGTACTTAAATTTTATATGTACACGTCCTGATCAGAAAATGCGATCGCTCGGCTACGGGTCGCGTAATCGCTCTTGTGGTTATCATTCAGCCAAAACTAGCTCATTTTTCCAAGGGTAGTAACGTTGAGCATAATAGTCAAAAATATCTGTAACTCTTTGCATACTAGATTCTGCTAAATTTTCTGCATAATCAAGTTGTAAGGCTGCAACCTGACTTTGATAGTAATCGAACTTCTCTGCTGGGTCATGCTCAATCGGACGCATGATTAAACTAGCATTTACCCCCTCAACCTGGCGTAGATGAGCAACTACTTCTCGATATACTGCTAAAGGAAGTTGAGGACAGGTAAGCTGTTGTTGATTTTGTGGTTTATCGGTGGAGGATTCCATGGGGGTAGATTTTACAATAAGTAGAAATAAGTACGAGATTTGTCTATAAACTGGGCATTAGCACTCAGAACCAATAGCTATTATCAAGATCTATTATCAAGATAATGTATCTCTTCTCAGTTTCTCACTTTTCCTCTCACTTGAATAGTCGTGACCAATTCTTGATTTTTCTGCCTGCGATCGCCCTAACCTTCCAAGTCGTGTCTTGTCCTTCATCAAATTTCTGGTCAAATTCTTTAGCTTTCATACAGCGTCACCTCACTCTTTCTCGCACGTCTTACGATACGATTGTTATCTTTCCTTAATCCAATCTACAAGATCGGCGATCGCGCTATAATAGGACGTGAACTAAAGTGAAAAGCGATTATAATGCTACCCGTCCCCAGTTAAGCACCAAACTAAGCGGTGTAAACGGGATAAATAGCCGACAAATCGCAATAGTAACTTCTACTTCCAATACTTCTCGTTTAACAAGTTTTAATTAATCTGTGAAGCGAGGGCAAGCCTTTGAGTAATCATAACCAAGGTGTACCTCACAAGTACGAGAAACGCTGTGTATCATGGCTATTAATTTTAATCAAGTTGGTTCTTTTAACGGGGTGTCAGGAGAATCACCAGTCCTCGATAACCCGACTTCCATCCAATTTGGTAGCGACGGTAGATTGTATGTTGCAGAGCAAAATGGGACAATTAATGCTTTTGCGATCGCGATTCAAAATGGTGAGTATGTCGCCACGGCTCATGAAGAACTGTTGTTGCCCAATGGTGCAGAAGTTGTAAGATCGATTCAGAATCACAACGACGATGGCTCTCTTAGTGATGAAGGCGATCGTCAGGTTACAGGACTCATTGTTACTGGCACTGCCGAAAATCCAGTTCTCTACGTTTCCTCCAGCGATCCGCGCCTTGCCTTCTTTAACGATAGTAATCTGGATACCAATTCTGGCGTAGTTACTAGATTGACCTGGAATGGAACTGAATGGGAGGCAGTAGATATTGTTCGTGGCTTACCCCGTTCGGAGGAAAATCATTCAATCAATGGTCTGGAATTGAGTCCAGATGGAACCAAACTTTACCTTACGGTAGGAGGTAGTACCAATAATGGTGCCCCGTCGGACTTTTTTAGCTATACAGGAGAATATGCTCTATCGGGGACAATTTTGGAAATCGACCTAGAGGATATTGCAGCTCGACCCATCTTAACCGATCTCTTGGGGGGACAGAATGGAACATCTCGGCAATACGTGTATGACCTACCAACTCTTAACGACCCGACAATTGCAGATGTTAGCGATGGAGTTGGGGAAGATGACCTAGGGTTAGATGAGAATGGCCCTTGGGGTGGCAATGACGGCTTTAATATGTCGATTTTGCCTGCCGATGCCCCAATGCGAATTTTTGCCGATGGCTTTCGTAATCATTACGATCTGGAGTTAACGCAAAACGGGCAATTTTATACCGTTGATAATGGTTCTAATGCCGATCTTGGTGCTAATCCTGTGGATGCAAATGGCAATCCAACTGATCAACTGGGAGCGGGGGAAGCTACTAATAACCCCAATAATGGGGGAACTGGCGATCCTGAACCGTTATTTTTGCTCTCAGACGGTGGCTATTATGGTCATCCAACCCCTGCACGAGCGAACCAGGATCTTTCTTGGACAGTCTTTGATGATGATGGTAATGCAGATGCCTCTTTGTCTCCTAACACTGTTGCTAATTTGGCAGATCTAGTTCCCGAAGGAGTGGACATTGCAGATGGTTTTCTGATCGATCCGAGCAAGTTCACTGGTGATTCAGCCCGTCTGACGCAGAGTGGCATTCGCATTGAACATCAAAGTGCCGAGAGTAATAGCCTAATTAACTTAGGGTCATCTAGTAATGGACTGGTGGAGTATACAGATGCTGTCTTTGATGGTGCTTTACAAGGTAGCTTGATCGTGACTCAGTTTAACGGCAATGTAACTCTACTGAATCTGAGTGATGATGGAACTTCAGTAGAACCGTTGCTCGATCCCACAGAGGGCAATGAGATTATTGATGATGATGGTATCTTTCCCTTAGTCACTGGTCAATCAACTCCACTGGATGTGACTACAGGGGTTAATGGCACCATCTGGATCGCTGAGTTTGGTGCTGATAATATCAATATTTTCGCACCGTCAGAGGCGATCGCGCCACTGGACTTGGATTTTGACGACGATGGCATCCTCAATATTAACGATCCATTTATTCGCGATGAAACTAATGGTGGCTCTGTTTTGCTTTCTCCTGGTGAAACTTTATTTTGGGATTTTGATGCCAACCAAGATAATAATTTACCTGGCCCCAACGGCTATGGAGGCGGTTTAACTGGGGTCATGATCGATGGCGTAACCGACTTTGAGGAGTTCTTCCAGGAACCTGCAACTCTACCTGAGCAAATTATTAAGCTAGACAATGTTAAATTTATTACCGCTGCTGGTGGCGGCACTACAGTAATCGAATCAGTCTCTAATGGAGATCCTTTTCAAACCCTCAATAACGCTGAATATCTATTCCATACAGGGATAACAGTTGCGCCAACGGTGGAAACATTTAACATCAAATGGAGTGTATTTAATCCAGGGACTGATTTTACTGGCTCGTTTCAACAGATTGGTGGTTATATTGGGACGGGCGACCAAAGTAACTATCTAAAGCTCGTAGCTATTGAAGGTCTAGACGATGAAGTCCAGATCATACTTGAAGATAATGATGTTGTTGTCTCAGAGTCCTTTATCCAGGCAGATGATCTATTAACTTTTCCTACTGACCAGCAAATCTTCTTGGAGTTGGAGATCGACCCAGTTGCGGAGACTGCAACTCCAAGCGTCAGTTATGAAACGGTTGATGGAGCTATGGAAACTGCAACGGGGGAAGCAGTTAACCTTAATGGAACTGCCGTTCTAGAGGCAATTCAAGGTAACTACACTGTGAACGGTCAGGATAGCGGGCTTGCTGTTGGTCTATTCTCTTCCAATTATGATCAACCAGAAGTAAACACTTTCCAGGCAGTTTTTAATGATATTGAGATTACTGCTACAAGTGACACTTCAGAAACAACACTTGATCAAGTAGATCAAGTAAATGTAAACGGTTCCCAAGTGGCTGCCATTGATGGAGACATTGATGGAGACATTAATTGGTCGGCAGATACAGTTAGTAATCTTGATAGTAACAGTATTGAAATTGCTCAATTTAATTGGGAACAACCGTCCACTACACAATCTGGGGCGGCAGAATTAACGGTAACTAGCGATCGCGAAAACGTTCAAGCATCTAATTTTGATAGTAATTCTTTTCAAATTACCAATACAGGTGACAAGCAAATTGTTCAGGTAGATATTGATGTGACTAACGCCCTCTATCCTGACACTGTATTTGACCCTTTTGGACAAGCAGGAGATACCGTATCCAAAGAACTGACTATAGATACTAACGGTGGAACTGGGGTCGTCGCTACATCTGATGATTCTTATCTGGGTGCAGGAGGTACAAAAGGTTTTGAAGCCATACGACTTGTCTTTGATGAGAAGGTAGATGGTGGATTTGAATCAGAGGAGACAATTGGCTTTTCCATCGATATGGACCCAAACTCGATCGCCAGTGCCGAGAAATCTCCCCTTGATGATGGTTCTAATCCTCCCTGGGATGTTGGTGGTGTATCAGGTGCGGAACTAATTGGCTCGACATTCACAGTTACCTTTAATGATGGCACCACGGCAACTGGTCAACTTCAGGGTGTTGCTAATCAGGCAGGTTCACAAGCATTGGCTACTCAAGATACCATTGATATTCCTGTCTCCCTGACAGTGAACAATTTAGACCCAGGTACGGTGGGAACTTACGATGAAACTGAACCCAGTGTCATCCTCAACGGAACCGCAGGAGAGACAGCGAGAGTAGTCCTAACGAAGGGCTTTATTCAACCTGTAAGTCTCGATCCGTTCTTGAACGGCACAGCAGAACAACAGCAATTTGCATTCCTTCTTCAAGCTCAATTAGACGCTTTGGCTGCATCGGATTTCCCTGCTAATAACGCAGTCGAGTTTCAAACTGTAGATGTTCAGTTAACTGGTGACAATCAGGATATTACTGAACTATTTGATTTCTCTAATGTCTCTGACTTCGACTTTGATGGAGAAGACCAACTACCCCTGGGCTTTGTCGCCAGTATAATTGACCCTGAAAATAACAACTTACCCATTGGGTCAGTAACGGAACCAATATATTTGCAATTTACAGGACATAACGATAATGCTGGTCATTCTTCAGAAACAATACTTTATCGAGTCAATGCAGGTGGTTCGGAAATCGCCGCCACTGATGGAGACATTGCCTGGTCGGCAGATACAACTAGCAGTAATAGTTCTTTCCTCTCTGATCCTGGCAGCAACACCACTAGTGCATTTATCTTAGTAGAATCTGGAGCAAACGTACCTGAGAATGTTCCTGGGGACATCTTTGATACTGAGCGTTGGGATCAGCCTGGTGGTTCCGAGATGCAATGGGCTTTCGACGTTCCCACAGCAGGTCTTTACGAAGTCCGACTCTACATGGGTAATGGTTTCGATGGGACTAATGATCCAGAGGAAAGGGTGTTTGATGTAGCAGTTGAGGATACCATACCAGTTAACTTTGATGATATTGACCTGTCTAATCAATTTGGGCATGAAGTTGGAGGCATGATTAGTAATACCGTAATGGTTGATGATGGAACCCTCGACCTGGAGTTTATTCATGGTGTGGAAAATCCTTTAATCAACGGTATTGAAATTGTTCAATTTGATGAAGCAACAATAATCTAAAAAAGTCCCCATAGTCAGATAGTCTATATTTTAAGTTATAAATTTTAAGTTACAAAAATAGTAAAAACCGTCATAAAAATTACGGTAGCAACTGAACACATCTTGGGCATAATAGATAGTAGAGAGATGCCGAAATAATATGCCAGATATAACTCCCCCATATCCCGACTCCTATAGTCAAGAAGATATTCAACAAATTTTACAGCTAGCGATCGCCAATCATCACGCCGAAGAAGAACTAAGCAGGCAACAACTATGGGAAATCGCTACCGAGTTAGATATTAGCCATGCCACCATTCAAGCTGCTGAGAGAGATTGGCTAGAACAAAAAGTAATTGGTCAACGACGGCACGCTTTTGATCTATATCGCCGACAAAAATTTAAACAAAAGTTTACTAAGTATGCGATCGTCAATGCCTTCCTGGTTTCTTTTAATTTGATCGCTGCTGGTAGTCTTTCTTGGTCTTTATACATTCTGCTATTTTGGGGCTTGGGGATAGCGTTAAGTGGCTGGAAAGCCTATCAATCCCAGGGAGAAGAATACGAAAGAGCTTTTCAGAGATGGAGCTTTCAAAATGAGGTCAAGCAAACTGTAGCAACTGTGTGGACTAGGTTGCAGCAAGCCTGGCAAGCTTAATTTAGGCTAATTTAATCAACGATTAATTATCTTCAATGGATCTCGATTATATGAAAGACACCAAGATAACTATCACCAAAAAAGTACAGATCAATATTGCAATGAAGCCAAGTTGCTGATTGAAACCAGTTCTTTTATTTAGCTTATCTATTCGGTTGGAAAGATAGTAGATCTGTTTTTCTAGCGTGGCACATTTATTTTCCAGAGACATCTGGGCTTTACCGCTTCCATTCTCAACACCGCTGCCACTATTTCTACGACTGCTTCTCTGCTGTTTATTTATTCCATTGTTCAAATTATCTAGCAGCTTTGATTGTTGCAACAGTACTGATTTCAACTGTTCTATCTCTTGAGAATTAGATTGAGAGGTGGTGGCCTTGCGAAGATACTGTTCAAGTAAACCAGGGCCCAATTGAAAATAGCCTTTGTAGGCAGAATAGATGGCGTTAATTAGTTCCTTTTCAGGAGTATTCTTTTTTAAATATCCTTTCGCGCCTACCTGTAAAGCTGAGTTTAGATAACTCTCTTCGTTATGAACGCTGATAATCAGTACATTTGTATTAACAAATTGCTCGGAAATAATTTGAGTAGCCGTCAATCCATCCATGACAGGCATCTCAATATCCATTAGTACAACCTGAGGTTGATGTATTTTGATCAGATCGATTGCCTCTTGACCATTACCTGCACAACCAATAAATTCTAGACCAGGATCTGCTTCAATATAACTTTTTAAGACCTCTTGAACTGTTTTTTGATCGTCTACTATCAAGACCTTAATCATTAGAATAATGTATTTTAAATTACTAAGTTAACTTGTAATCTTAAATTTAATAATATACAGTTTTGTTAAATGACAACAAATATACCAGATAGCCAGCACAAAGTCACTATCTTGATTACGCAATTTAAAGATCGTCACTTACCGTAGCTTTCTTTTTGTTATAATTTGGCTAATTTAGAAACAAATGGAATTTAATTACTTCGATGTCTTCGTAACAATTTCTACTAAGAGAATTCAACTTCTCGTAGACTTTTATACTCAGCTTTTCCAAAAACAGCCCACTGTTTATCAACCTTCAATTTATGCGGAATTTCAATTAGAAAAGCTTCGTCTGGGTATTTTCCAACCTAAACCAGAACGCCAAGCTGAGTTTAAGAATTTAAGTAGTAGCATGAGCCTGTGCTTGGAAGTTGAGCAATTAGAACAAGCGATCACTCATCTTTCCGAGATGGGTTATCCACCAACAGGAAAAATTATCGAAGCTTCTCATGGCAGAGAAATCTATGCTTACGATCCTGAGGGCAATCGTCTAATTTTGCATCAGTCTACTCCTAAGTAACTTATTACTAATTAAAGTGTACTACGAATAAATGGCAACAATAGCAGAGGAACTGAAAAAAGCAACAAAAATAAAAAGGGAATTAAAAAGCCAGAGATAAGAGGAATCTCTGGCAATTATGGATAATTTGGAATTGAGAATTATAGCTATGGTCAATAAAAAAGCTAGGACTAAATCAAAAATTATTCTGCTGTAGTCTCTGCTGTGGCGACTGTTTCTTCTTCTACCTCTTCTGTAGTCTCTGCTGGTTTTGCTGGTAGTACTACAGAAATTACTGTACGTTCGGGATCGTCTAAGACAGAAACTCCTTCAGGAAGAACAATTTCTCCCACGTGCAAAATACCTCCAATCTCAAAACTGCTGACATCAATTTCAATCGACTCAGGAATATTATCGGCTGCACAGCTAATATTGAGTTCTGTCATAATTTGCTCGACAATTCCTCCCTCCTTAGTACCAGCGGCTTTACCCACTAATACTACTGGAACAACAATCTCTACCTTTTGGTCTGCGGAGACGGTAAAAAAACTAAGATGATTGAGAGTTTTTTTCCAAGGATGAGCCTGTACTTCTCTAATCAAGGCTTTACCCTGCCAAGAAATATCGGGAACCTTGATATCGATCAAAGTATTATTGACGGCTGCGTCTCTCAATAAAATCTGTGCCTCTTTGGCAGGAACAGTCAGAGATATAGAATTTGCTCCATCATGTCCATATAAAGTAGCAGGTATTAGTCCTTCACGACGTAATGCCCGAGGTTTACTGCCTTCAGGTCTAGATTTACATTCTACTGAAATGTTCATAATTTCTAATTGATTTGGTAAAAACGAATATGGTCAAAAATTTCAACGAATCAAAACACTTGATGTTCAATCTGTCCTCAAAGAATAAAACCATGCCTATTCAACGGGAACTCCATCTGCATCAAGTAATGCTCTTTTAGGCCCATGAATGGGATCTTCGACAATAATTGTCTGATCACGGCTTGGCCCCACGGAGACAATTGCAATCGGGACTTTCATTAGCTCTGCCATATACTTGAGGTAATTCAAAGCTTTTTTCGGCAGATCAGATAAAGAGCGACAGCCCGTAGTCGGTTCTTGCCAACCGGGAAGAGTTTTATAAACTGGCTTACAATTAGCAAAATGGCTAGCGTTGGTGGGAAAATGATTGCAAATCTCCCCATCAATTTCGTAGGCCACACAGACTTTGATTTCTTCTAGCTCGTCAAGCACATCAAGCTTAGTAACAGCGAGGCAATCTAAACCATTGATCCGTACTGCATAACGACCAATCACTGCATCAAACCAACCACAACGACGACGACGACCTGTAGTAGTACCAAATTCGGCTCCCAAATCTCCTAATAGCTTACCTACCCCGTCATTTAGCTCGGTAGGAAATGGACCTTCGCCGACACGAGTAGTGTAGGCTTTTGCCACACCAATTACGCGGTCAATAGTGGTTGGGCCTACCCCTGCACCAACACAAGCTCCTCCTGCAATTGGGTTAGAAGAAGTGACATAGGGATAAGTACCATGGTCGAGATCTAGTAACGTTCCTTGCGCTCCTTCAAACAGAATATTTTGTTTCTGTTGAACTGATTCATAGATTTTGAGAGAACTATCGACTACAAAGGGCTTGAGATATTCAGCATATTTTAGATACTCTGTAATTACTTGCTCTGGATCTAAGGGAGGTAAATTATATAGTTTTTCTAAAATTACGTTTTTATAGTTGATTGTCCAGCCCAACTGCTTACGTAAATGCTCCGAGTTCATGAGATCTAAAACTCGGATACCTGTCCGTTCAGATTTATCAGCATAAGTCGGCCCGATTCCCCTACCCGTGGTGCCGATTTTATATTCTCCTCTGCTTTCTTCCGATGCCTGATCGATCTTGCGATGATAGGGCATAGTTATATGAGCCGTCTGGGATATATAGAGATTATCTACTGTCACTCCTAAAGTCTTTAGTTGCTCTATTTCTTCAATTAGCACTTGAGGATCTATTACTGTCCCAGAACCAATAATACATTCCGTATTAGGATATAAAATTCCTGAGGGAATCAAGTGTAATTTGAAAGTTTGTCCAGCTACGACAACTGTATGCCCTGCATTCACTCCACCTTGGGAGCGTACTACGACATCTGCCGAGCGACTAAGTAGATCGGTTATTTTTCCTTTTCCTTCGTCACCCCA
>CBDUCX010000134.1:0-13668 GCA_965365755.1 uncultured Pleurocapsa sp. | reverse complement strand
GATGAAAAAGATTAACCAAAAAATAAGCAGATCTAAAAAAGAACTAGCCAAGAAACTTCCACAACTTCAAATACTTCAGTTGTCACAACTTGATAGTGTTGCGGGTGGCTTTGACTTGGAGGACTATGCAACCTAGTTTAGATAATCCTGATTGTTTGTTGAAAGCGATCGCTTTAAGTCTCGGTTGTTAGTCTATTACAATAACGATTGCAGAATTTAATTAAAAGGTGATCGAGAACAACTAGAGAAGAATCAGACAATGTTTAGATTATCCTCCTTTAATCCTCACTGTTACAAGTGTTGGTTATGTTCTGCGATCGCACTAATCTCTGAGAAAAGTATTTAATTAATTGTTAATCAATGACGGACTGGAACAAGCAATATAACGAAGAGGATATTTCTTCAGAGGCGATCGCTCATGGAATTGAGTTGATTATAGCAATTGGCAAAAGAGTGAGAAACTCTATCCTCGACTATGCTCTGGGTGCTGCTATTCTTGGTCTGATACCTGTCTATGGTCGCTGGATACCAGAGATTAGATTGATTCTCTTGACGATTTTAAACCTCAAAATGATTGTTAATATTGGGCGCTTTTGGGGATACCATAAGCATCAAGATATTTTGGTTATTGTGGGCTGTATTTTATCCCTGATAGCTTCCTTGGCATTGGCAATTTTGACTTGGTTGACGGTATTTGCCATAGGACTGTTTATTCCCTTCGCCGACAGTTTAGCCAGAGCCTTAGCCTACTGTATTTTAACCTGGAGTATCGGACACGCTGTATCTCGCTATTATTACAGTCCGCAAATTTTGGATACAGCAGCATTACAAAAAGCGTTACAATTTCAGCGTTCGCCAAAGCATCGCCAAATTGGGAAATAAGCTGTGAATCTGAATCGGAGAAAACTATTATTACTGGGATTAGGGGCAGGAATTGCCTCTAGGATAGGAGACGAATATAATCGCGATCGCAATTTTAATCTGCAAAGAAAAGCCCTGGCTAATACATTTACCGACGATCCTGAAAATATTATCAACACTGCTTACAATTTAGAAGCGGATTGGGAAACAGAAATAGCCAAACGTCATGAAATTTTAGCTGCTACTAGTCTCAAATATCCCACGATTGATTACAACCGAGATATGTCTAAGTGGATGATTCAATCGTGCAAGCTAGCAGTACAGCAGTACAAAACAGGTAGAAGCAATCCTAAATATGATGGAGCCTTAACTCTTTTACCAGACTACAACGCCAACTTTAATAGCTACACTCAGCTAGCATCTTTTCGGATTGAAGAAGAACTGGTGGAAAATTATTGGCGACTCCGAGATGCAGTACTATCTGAAGATGAAGATGGGATGATGCACAAAACTCTCCACGATACAGAAAGCAAGATTAGGGAAATCGTCCAGAGAATTGTCCAACGTAGGCATCGTGCACCCTTGTTTATTGGTTTTGTCATTGCTTCTGCCAAAGGTAATATCATTGCCTTTCGTGGGACTCAAACTCAAATAGAATGGTGGCGCAACCTACAAGCTACGCAAAAAGAATACTTAGATCCGATTACGGGAACCCAATATGGCAGGGTGCATCAAGGCTATTTAAAAGTGATGCGAGATCAAATCGCCTTGAAGCTAATCAACACAGTACGTCAACTAGATCCGACTATTCCTTGTTATATTACTGGTCATAGTCTTGGTGGTGCTCTTGCTACTATGGCTGCTATGGAGATTGCCCTCACCATTCCTGAAATTAGAGAACAAATCCAACTTTATACCTATGCTGCACCGAGAATTGGCGATCGCACTTTTGCCCAAGCCCACAGTCAATTAATTCCCAACAGCTATCGTATCGTTAACCTGAGTGATTCTGTACCCCTAATACCACCAATCAGAATTAAGAACTATTTTACCGATGCTAGCTATTCCCACGTCGGTCAAAAATGGTCTTTCGCTGCCCAATTTGGCGATGTATTACTCAATCATGTAGTTGATACCTATCGTACTGCGATCGAGGCTGAACAAGAAACTATGCAGGAAGATCCTTTTGAAGGCATGATGTAATTAAACACAAATAATTTCTGTTAATTAACCCTTTGTCGGCGCTGTTGTATCAGGTTTTGCATATTCTTTAAGCCGACAACAAATGCCGTACCCACCAATTGACAACGCTTAAAAAAGTCTTTTTCATTTGCCTGAATGTTAGAAGTTTCGTTAGATGTTACCAGCCCTCTGTTGAATTCAATAGTTACCGTGTTGATGGCATGTGCTATTATGCTGTCGTCGTTAGCGCCAAGATAATCATCTGCTTGCTTTATTACTGCGTCCAACCTGTTTAGAATACTATTAGCAGCACCGTAAATGTCAGGGCGTGATTTTGACCAATCGTCAAGATTAATTGGGAGGTTGTTGGCAGCCTCATATATTACCCTTATAAAGGGATCAACAAAGGCATTCATCTCAGACTGATTAACAGTGCTGTATTTATGTGGATCATCAGTGCATGAGACATCCAGTACGGATACCAGTGGTCTAACTAAATCTTGATACGATTCATGATTATGGGTTTGACGTAGGTAATTTAGTAGTGCTTTAGTGCCTGTGCCGCCGTTCTGTGGTGCGAATTCAGCTAGGTTCATATCGTCTCTTGTCTGTGCAAACAACCCATCTAGTATTTCATGGGAAAATGTGGAATAGCTATGTGGTTCTAAACAGATAATAGGATGATCAGGATTTGCGGTATAGGCCGCAGCACGACAAGCACCGGCGGCAGCAATACTCAAATCATGATTCTTTTTTAAGGCTCGTTTTGTTTCTTCGGTAGGCTGCTGTGGATCTTTGTATAGAGGAGTCCCTCGATAGGTATGTGTATTATAGACTTGGTTAGTCCGACCTTCTTCTGCTGGGGCACGATTACCATTGCTGATCATCAAATTTGTTAATATTGCTGAGCCACAGGCGACATTTTTATCATTTTGCCAAATGCTTCCAGATACCTCCAACACACCAACATCTGCTTGATTCCAAATAGTATAGGGATTGCTAGAGCATACAGATTCATCTGCAATTACTTCATCTGATAACAGTCCATCTACGCAAGAAGGTGGTTTAGTTCCCGCGTGGGGTAAGTCCAGTATTATTTGTTTCGGATTACCCAATGTACTAGGTCGAATAAAGCTGATGGAAGAGTCACTATGTCCTGTGATAAAAAGTGTATCGTTCCATGGCACAACGTATACGGGTATATCTTCGTATTCAAAATATGGTTGTGCAACCAATGACATGGCATTATGCACTTCTTGTGAAACGTCAGGGTATTGTTTCCCTATCCAAATATCTAATCTTGATTGATCTGAAAACTCTTCGATTCTCCCTCGATTGCTTAAATCTTCTCCAGTGAAGCGTCGTATAAAATCAATTGCTGTTTCGTGCATACTGACCATTTTTTGAATTCAAAATTCAAAATTCAAAGTTAAAAAAATTACCAAATAGGTTGAAGATCAAGTATGAATCCAGGTAGTATATCTTCTCCCGATAAACTATTAGATGCATTTAACACCTCTATATTTTTTCCTTGACGATAGATTTCTACTTGCTGCTGCTGGCGATTGATCAACCAGCCCAATCCCATCCCATTATCTAGATATTCCTGCATTTTCTCCTGAGTTTTAATTAACTTATCACTAGGAGAAAGTAACTCAATGGCAAAATCTGGACACAGAGGTAAAAATCTTTGTCTTTGTATGTCAGTAAGACTATTCCATTTAGCTAGTGGTATCCAAGAAGCATCAGGAGATCTATTGGCACCATTGGGTAACTTAAAACCCGTAGAAGAATCAAAAGCAATACCAGTACCGTCTCGATCTGACCAATTAAATAATTGTTGTATTAGTCTACCGTTACGATTACCCGTTTCTCCACCAGTCGGGGGCATAATCAATAGATCTCCCTGAGCATTTCTTTCAAAGCGCAAGTCACGATTATCAACACACAATTGATAAAACTGTTCATCGGTTAATTTCAGGGATTGCAAATCAAGAGTTACAACATCCATATCTATCAAGTTATAAGTTATTTCAATTTGAATTTTATAACTAATACTTCTCCTAACTCCTGACTCCTATAACATTTCTTTGGAGATCTCTTTGCCAACATCTTTATATCTACTCCAACCAATTTTGGCTCGACGATCAGGATAATCTTGGACGACTACGCCACGGCTAGGCGATCGCTGAAAAGCCACTAATAAGGGAATTTCTGTTTTGAACAAGGGCAATTTTGCCTCTTCTAAAAAGGTTTTGGCATCCCTAGCATTTTTCGTCCGAGAGTCTACTTTGGTCAATAAAACCTTGTAATTAGCATCTAGAGTTTTCAGTAGCTCAACCGCCTTAACCGTGGTGTCTAAATCTAGGTGATTTGGTGTAGTCGGTAAAATCAACATATCACTACCGCTAGCTAAATCTTCTAATTCTTCTGGTTCTGGTCGTGCGGGAGTATCAATAATAATATGGGTAAATTTTTTGATTAAGCCTGGGGCACCTGCTTGGGATGCCACATAGAAGGGCAGTTTGTCCTCCTTTGACCAGACTAAAGCAGAACGGTTTTTATCTGCGTCAATTAATAATGTGGGAGCTAGGTTTTGAAAATATGCAGCCAAGTGGACTGCGGTAGTGGTTTTTCCCACTCCTCCTTTTAAAGCAGTAATTGCAATAATCATCGGCTGCCTATGAAATAGTTTGTTGAGTAGTAGTAGTTTACCTACTAGCGCGCACCGCTCGATTTAGATTTGGCTCTACCTTGTCAATATATCAATTTTTTGTTACATTTATTTACATAATTTAATGTTGATATGTTCAACGTCTGTGCAATTTAGCTTACTAAGCTGCTGTTGAAGTTGCCATTAGTCATAGATTACTCTGCCGTAAGACGACGGACACATGCGGCGAACCGAATTGCCTTTGTGCTGTGACCGTTAGTCAACATTGATTTCTCCTGAATTTTAATTCCTCGGTCGTCAGCCGAGGTATTTTTTTTGCCAAATTAACCAGGGGAGATTGTTACAATTGTCGATCAAGATTGAGCATAAAGTTATTATTTAATCTCACTTAATTTTCGGTTTAACCATTAGCCTACGACTCAGGCACTTTCTTGTAATGCTCTTTGGAGGGAATCAAAATACCGTGTCTTCTGAAATCATCTTGCAGAAACCAGAACCTCAAACTACCAAGGCGATCGCCAAATCATTCCTGTTAGGAGTGGCAAAAGCTGCTGGGGGTACTGTTTTGGGCATTACCATGATCACTAGTGCTGTTGCTGCGGGGGGATTAGTTGGTTTGGCGTTTAGTTTCCGTAACCTGCCTGACGTGAGAGTTTTACGTAACTATGTTCCCGCAGAAACTAGTTATGTCTACGATATCAAAGGCAGACTCCTCAGTAGTCTTCATGGTGAAGCAAACCGAGAAATCGCTAGCGTCGATCAGATTTCACCTGAACTGAAGTTAGCCGTAGTAGCGATCGAAGATAGTAATTTTTATCGTCATAAAGGACTAAATCCTTACAGTGTAGGCCGTGCAGCCTTAGCTAACTATAGAAAAGGTGGGGTATCAGAAGGAGCATCCACCTTGACTATGCAGTTGGTCAAAAATCTCTTTTTAACTCGTGAACGTACTTTTAGCCGAAAATTGGCAGAAGCAATTCTCGCCATTAGGGTAGAACAGGTTTTTGACAAAGACGAAATCTTGGAAATGTATCTCAATAATATCTATTGGGGTCATAATAACTACGGTGTTCAAACTGCTGCGGAGAGTTACTTTAATAAAAGTGCTGGGGAGTTAAATCTAGCGGAAGCGGCGGTTTTAGCGGGACTGATTCAGGCGCCTGAACAATACAGTCCATTTCTGAACTACGCCAATACCAAGAAAAGACAGGCATCAGTACTAGCCAGGATGCGTACTTTGAACTGGATTACACCAGAAGAAGAACAGGCAGCCCGTAAAGCCCCCTTGCTGGTAGGAAAGCCTACTGCTTGGCGCAAGAGTAAGTCGCCCTTTATTACCGAAGCCGTCACCAAAGAATTAGAAGAACGATTTGGTACGGAGAAAGTTTTGCGCGGTGGTATTCGAGTCCAGACCACAATTGATCGAGATTTTCAAAGAATGGCAGAAGAATCGATCAAAGAGAGTCATGATTTGCTAAGTCGTTGGGGACTAAGGGCAGATCAGGTGGCATTAGCAGCGGTAGATCCCAGGACTCATTTTGTTAAAGCCCTAGTGGGAGGAGTAGATTATAAATCTAGCCAATTTAACCGTGCGGTTCAATCCCGTAGACAGCCAGGCTCATCTTTTAAACCATTTGTCTATTACGCTGCTTTAGAGAGCGGCAAGTATAGTCCAGGTACAATAGTCGATGATGCTCCCGTATCTTATCGAATTCCAGGAGGAATCTATAAACCGCAGAACTACGGTGGTAAAAAAGATTTTGGCGGTAAGATGTCACTGGCTACTTCTCTGATTCAATCTCGTAATATTCCTGCGGTGAAGCTAGGGAAAGCAGTTGGGTTAGAGAGAGTAATTGATATTTGTCGCACCTTAGGTATTGAAAGTCCGATGCAACCCGTGATCTCTCTCCCGTTGGGTTCAATTGGCGTTACCCCCCTCGAAATGGCAGGAGCCTTTGCCACCTTTGCTAGTAATGGTTGGCAATCTAAGACAACAGCTATTTTGCAAGTCACCGACAGTAAAGGAAATATCTTATTAGATAATACTCCTGAACCCAAGCAAGTACTCGATCCTTGGGCAACTGCTAGTTTAACTACTATGTTGAAAGGAGTTTTACAGCCAGGAGGAACAGGCAAAAAAGCTAATATTAATCGCCCTGCCGCAGGGAAGACTGGAACCACATCTTCTGAGCGTGATGTTTGGTTTGTGGGTTATGTACCTCAGCTAGCGACAGCGGTTTGGGTTGGTAATGACGATTATCAGAGTATGGGCAAAGGCATTACTGGCGGTGACTTCGCTGCCCCCGTATGGCGTTCTTTTATGCTTAAGGCATTGAAAAATGAGCCTGTAAAATATTTTCCCGCAGCTTCGCAGTTTCCTCGTCCTTAGTAGTGGTCTGATACGACTCGCGCTTTCCCTTCCTAGGACAGCATTACATCGGTCATCACGTCTTTGTTTGCTAGAATAGCTAATCTCGAATTTATTCCTGTGGAGATGAAGACTCCCAAGTCCATTGATGAAGCAGGAACTATTCGTCTAGCAATATTCAAAAATGTTTAGGAGGCAAATATCTGATTCTGTTTGTTCTTGCCAATGGAATAAATTACTTTTGCAAGCAGACTCATTGAGATAATCGGGATGAAAACTAACCATTTGAGAATTTTCATCGCGAATGCTGGTATAGATCCCAAAACAGTCCAGCATATTCTCCACAGAAACGCGAAATCTATGTTCGTTACGTTGGGCTAATTGTTGTAAACGATCCTATTCTAGTACATTACACACTGCAAAACGAAGACTGTCGGCATTGGTTTTCCCTTTAATTAAACTATGCTGCTACGGGCAATTCGCAACGAATAGCTTTTTCAATTGCTAAAAGATCACAATCGTAGTCTTCTGCTAGTTTTTCAATCGAGTCTCCTGCCCAATATCTTTCCTTGAGAATGTCAGTAGGAATTCCCGTTTCAGCGATCGCCAAACGACCAAAAGCGATACGAGGATCGATAACGATTAGGCGAGGATTTTCTGCTTCCTGAGAACGGGTAAAGGGATAAAGTTTAATGGCAAGTCCACTATCATCGGGTTCAATACGTTCTAGATGAGCGTTTAAAGCTTCCTTGAGTTCTTTTTTGCCTCCGCTACTAGCATTAATCAACTCGCCATAGCGTTCGATAAATAACCATATCAACATATCAATATTATCGATGAGATTGTGTGGAATTTGTCTATCCTCAAATCCATACTTAAAATTACAAGATTCTTTTGAGGAAATTGTGAGTAATGTTAGTAGTTAAGAGCCTTAAGTAAAAAAATATATTAAATGAAAATTAGAAATTATTATAAAAAAGCTAGTGCTATTTTTAGACCATCAAACTCAGTCAAACTCAAAGGATACAACACTTTTGAAGGGGTGTTCAAACCTACTTTACTGACAATTTTAGGCGCGATCATGTATCTGCGCGTGGGATGGGTAGTAGGCAATGCTGGATTATTAGGAGGAATGCTGGTAATTTTAGCTGCGATTAGTATTACTCTGGCTACAGGTTTATCTCTTGCTTCCATCGCTAGCAATACTCGCTTAGAAGCTGGAGGGCCTTATGCCATGATTACTAAAGCCTTGGGCTTAGAGGTGGGTGGTGCGATCGGCATTCCCCTATTTCTCTGTCAGGCTTTTGCAGTAGCAATGTATATTTTTGGCTTTCGAGAGGGTTGGTTAAGGATTTTTCCGAACCATTCGGCGATTTTAGTGGATTTGATGGTTTTTGGTTTGGTTTTAACCATCGCTCTGATTAGTGCTGGGTTGGCATTTCGTATTCAGTATCTAGTAATGGTATTGATTATTATTTCTCTGTTGTCTATCTTTGCTAGCCCAAATTTTTGGCAGTCTCAGCAAACTTTGGTTTTCCTAGGGGATTTTCCTGGATCACCTGAGAATGAATTTAGCGGCACATCTTTTTGGGGGGTTTTTGCCGTATTTTTTCCTGCTGTTACTGGAATTATGTCTGGGGTCAATATGTCTGGGGAACTACAAAATAGCCGCATCAACATCCCCAGGGGAACCCTGGCAGCAATTGGAGTTAGCAGTGTAATTTATTTGGCTTTATGTTGGTGGGCTGCCAAAGTTGGTTCTACTGAAGAATTAGTGAATAACTATACTATTGCCATCGATAAAGCCCTATGGCAACCTGCGGTTTTGGTAGGGCTATTAGCCGCGACCTTTTCCGCCGCTCTCTCTTCCATAGTCGGCGCACCGCGTATTTTAGTAGCATTAGCCAGAGATGAAGTAATTCCCCAGGGTAGGAGGATTGGCAAGCTATCGGTAAACGGGGAACCTCGTCGAGCAATGTTGTGTACCAGCTTGTTTGTTTTAGCTGCCCTCATGGTCAGAGATTTAAATGCGATCGCACCCTTGATCACCATGTTTTTTTTGATTACCTATGCTGCTTTAAATTTGGTGGTGTTACTGGAGTCGCTGTTAGGATTAATGAACTTTCGTCCTACTTTCAAAATCCCCCAAGTTGTTCCTCTCTATGGCTTTGGTAGTTGTCTGTTTGCCATGTTGATTATCAATCCCAGGTTTAGTTTTATTGCCACTGTGATTGTTCTCTCCATTTATTTTCAGTTAACTAAAAAACCTGATAATCCCCGTATCGCTGGTGATGTCCGTAGTGGGATCTTTGAAGCGATCGCTCAATGGGCAGCGAAAAAAACTATGGAAATAGATGTTAATAATTTTCGCGCTTGGCGACCAACTTTACTGGTTCCTGTAGAACACTGGTCACAACTATTAGGAGAATTTCGCTTACTACTCGATATCTGTCAACCAGAAGGTTCAATTCAGTTACTCGGACTAGCACAAGATGGAACAGAGGCGGACTTTCCCCGACGCTTGAAAAAGCTAACTGCTGCTTTTCGCCGACGAGGAATTTTTACTACTTTTTCCATTCTGAAAATTTCCAGTTCAGTAGCGGGTATTTCGGTGGTGCTGCAATCCCTACAAAGTGCTTTTTTTCGACCAAATATCATGTTTCTCAAAGTTCCCGAGCAAACTACCGACTGGTCAGAAATGCAACCTATCTTGGCAGAAGCACAGCGCTTAGAAGTGGGCATTATGTTGTTCGGGCTACATCCCTTGGCTGGACTGGGAAGAGCTGAAGTGATTAATGTTTGGCTCACTCCCCAGATTGAGAATATCCCCTTTGATGACAAACTACGAAGAGGAAATCTTAATTTAACTTTGTTAATGGCATTACGATTACACAGAAGTTGGCGGGGTTGTTTACATCTAATTACGGTTGTTTCTCGCACGGAAGAAGTAAAGGAAGCTCAAGGCTATATTGAAGAACTCCGCGATCTCTGTCGCGTCCCTAATCATGCTCGAACCTTTGTCTTGGTGGGAGAATTTGGGGACTGTATTGCTCAAGCACCTCAATCAGATATGGACTTTATTGGACTGTCCCGAGAACCTGATTTTGATTTGATCTGCCGTATGATTAAGTTGACTGGATCTTCCTGTTTATTTTTCCGTGATTCTGGCAATGAAAGTGCGATCGCTTAGTAAGTTATATATTTTTTCTCTTTAGATGAATAGATACCCCATTCTCTATGCCCCTTGAGGCCAGCTTGCTAGTGAATTAATTTACCAACGCCCATTTTTTGAGTGAATAATTGGCAAAGAAGACAAGGCAATATCTCAATAGAGTCTTTGAATCTTAACTAAAAGAATCGCGATCGTTTATGCAGTTTACTGTGCAAAATAAAGTTGCTTGGGGTAGGGTACGTAGGATAGTTGCAGGGAAGCTAGGAGCGATCGCATTTTGCAATGTCTGTTTGACTACTTCTGCTTTATGCTGTCCGACTGCTAAACAAAAGATTTTTTTGGCGGCGCAAATTGTGGGAATGGTTAAAGTATAGGCATAGCTAGGCACGGCTGATAAATTGGGAAAATAGCCACCGTTTACCTGCTGTTGACGGGTTTTCGTTTCTAACTTGACTAACTTGACTGTTTCAGTATCTTGGAAATCAGCAACGCTAGGCTCATTAAATGCTAGGTGTCCATTGTCGCCAATGCCTAACATACAAAGGTCAATTGGCTGCTGTTGTAATAAATCACTGTAACGAGAACATTCCATGAGGGGTTGTGGTGCATCACCCTCTATGTAATGAAAAACCCGTGGCTTAACTCGCTGTTCTACCCTGTGGCGCAAATAGTGACGAAAGCTACCAGGATGCTCGGCTGTAATACCCAAGTATTCGTCTAGATGAAATAAAATAATCCTTGACCAATCAAGCTGATCAATAGAAGCGATCGCTTCTAAAAACTTGAGCTGGGAGTTACCTGTAGCTAGAACGATACTAACGGTTTCCTGTCGTTTCAGTAATGATCGCAAATAGTCATACGCCATAGTAGCTGCATCCTGAGTTAATTCAGTATCAGAATTAGCAATTCTGACGGATAAATCCCCAACTTTAGTTATCTGAGTATCTGGGAATGGTACAGTACGATCTAGCATCTTTAATCAATCCAACTCTTAAGTAGATCATGAGCAATATATCTGATATAACAGTTAAAAACATTAAAGGCAAAGAGGAAAAATTTGCCGACTACCAGGGAAAGGTATTGTTAATTGTTAATGTAGCTTCTTTCTGTGGTTACACTCCTCAATATAAAGGACTAGAGCAGCTAAACCAAGACTATAAAGATAAAGGTTTACAGGTACTAGGTTTTCCCTGCAATGATTTTGGGGCACAAGAGCCAGGAACAAATGAAGAGATTACTACGTTTTGTGAAACTAACTATGGCGTTACCTTTGATTTGATGGATAAAGTTCACGCTAAAGGTTCACAACAGCATCCCTTATATAAAACCCTAACCAATTCTGTTGAACCAAAAGGTGATGTAGCCTGGAACTTTGAAAAGTTTTTGATCAGTAAGCAGGGTGAGGTTGTCGCTCGTTTTCCCAGTGCTGTTCCCCCCGATTCTTCTGAATTGATTCAAGCAATTGAAACTGAACTAGCTAAATAATTAAAAGCTAATAGCTGACAGTTTTTTTGGTGAGTTGATGTTGAAAAACCCCAATCTCAGGGAAGTAGATTGGGGTAGTTAATGAAGCTCAATTGTTTTATGTATATTAATTTATCTAAGCAAAGTCGTGGAAACTATAGACATGGTCGCTATTACCAAAATAGAATGCTTCCACGTTTTTAACCATCAACATCGAATCATGATCTTCAATAACGACAGCCTGGTTACCAAATGAACCGAGGGAAATTTCGTAGTCTTCTAGATTACCTGATAGCTTAAGAACATCATGATCCATTCCGCCATCAATGGAAACGGTCGATTCAAAACCGCCAATTTCAAAGGTATCATTGCCACGATTACCCAAAATATGAGCATCTTTAATGGAGCCAGACTGGTCTTCCGAAAAATATAGTTGTCCAGTAAGGGGGTCAAAATTAGCTATAGCTGCTTTGAAAAAGTCATCACCGTCACCTAATTCAACCCGACTGTCTTCAACGCCAACATCACTACCATAGCCCAGAATGCGGTCATGACCCTTGCCTGCTCTGATGGTACCACCTGTAATACCAACAGTACCAAGACCAATAACTTGATCATCTCCCCTGGCGGTAAGGATTACTCCCGAAGTGTTATCAATCCCGATGGCGATCGCTTCTGAGGTGTTGGCGATGGCATCAGTATCAGTTTGAGCATCTGAATACTCGGCAAAAGCATCTGCATCTGCGTCAGCATCCGCATCAGCCAGATCATCGCTAAATGCTATACCAATAATGGTGTCATTATTCATACCAGTATTAATCATACCTGAATTAGCAATTCCGACAGCAGCACCTTCTACAATCGCCCGAGCTCTTCCATCTGCTGTGGCAATGGCTACATCCTTGGCAATAGATTCTGCTTCAGATAGAACCTGAGCAGTACTCGAATTGGTATTACTGGCTAAACCAATAATGACATCGTCTCCGCGATCCATCATGATTCGACCCGAATTGAAAATTCCCAGGCTAGTTGCATTGTTATTAGCTGTAGCTTCGGATCTAGCACTAGAGATAGCTGACTCAAATTGATTTAAAAAGTGGAGATTATCTACTACAGGTGCACCAGTAGTAGCTAAACCAGTAGTGTTATGGGCAAATGCAGTTGCTTCTGCGACACTTATCCCCACGGTATCGGCTATCCCAATGAGAACGTCATGACCCTTACCTGTAGTAATCTTATCTAGATTATCAATACCGATCGCTAGAGTCTCGACAACAACCATAGACTCACTATTAGCAGCGGCATAAGAGTCATCACCAAAAACTGATGTAGCTTTAGAGTTAGCCACTGAGCTACCCGAAGCTAAAGCACTAGCTATACCGATAATGGCATCGTTGGCGTAACCAGTGGAGATATGACTTGCATTACTAATTCCGATCGCAGTTGAAACTACATTAACTTTAGCAATGGAGTCGCTAAGGGCATCACCACGAGAGATATTACCCAAGACTAATTCAGCTTGGGAGTTAGCCAGGGCAGTACCTGAAGCTGAAGCATTGGCGATACCGATGATGGTGTCATTACCTTTGCCTGTAATAATCCTTTCTGTAACATCAAGTCCAACCGCTAGCGCCTCTGCATCGGCAGTAGCATCGCTATCAGCATCAGCAGTAGATAGATTAGCTTCATCTGCAATCACTTTAACTTCAGCAGTAGCTGTGGCATTACTCACAGCAGAGGCTTCGGCTATACCACTGATGAAGTCGTGATCAATGCCTGTAGTGATCGCGCCCATATTATTCATAACAATATCACTAGGATTACCTAGGACATCAGCAGTATCACTAGGGACATCAGCAGTATCACTAGGGACATCAGCAGTATCACTGGGAACATCAGCAGTATCACTGGGAACATCAGCAGTATCACTGGGAACATCAGCAGTAT
>CBDUCX010000133.1:0-13726 GCA_965365755.1 uncultured Pleurocapsa sp. | reverse complement strand
AGTAATGAGTAATGAGTAATAAGTGTCCTAACCAAAATACGTAGTGCTATAGAATTGCTGTTATCGGCGAAATCTCTCTAATTAGTTGAACATGGCGTTACCTATATATTTATTTTTAAAATAGGGCGTATCTAAAATTAATTTCTAACTTTATAAAAGGTTTCTAAACTATCGCGATCGCCGACAAAACGCCAATGCCAGGGTTCGTAACTAACTCCTTGCTTATTATTAGGGGGAAAGGATAGCTCAAAACTATACTTTAAAGCATTTTGCTCTAGCCAACGAAAAGCGGCAGTCTGGGCAAACTCTACTTCTAAGTTGGTTGCAGGGGCATTACCATCGCCAATATCAATGGCATAACCTGTGTGGTGTTCGCTATAGCCTGGAGGCGCACTAACCTCGGCTCTTTTAACAGCATCTTGTCCCCGTTGTTCTTTGATCCCAAAAAATAATTGCTCTTGGGTTTGGTCATCACGAAAAGCAGAGATAGGAGTCAGGATAATCCCTTCCGCCTTAGCAGCAGCCTGCATTTGCTTAAATTTAGCAGCGGCAGCAGAGCGCATTTTTAAGCTACCATCAGCCGTAATTGCTGTTAATTCTGATTCGGGAACCACATCATAGGGTAAATGTCCTAAAAGATCTCTTCTACTTGCTTGTTGGGGAACTGGTTTTGTTGCAGTTTGAGGAGTGGTCACAGTTGTTTGAGGTTGTTGCTGCGGTTGAACTTTTGGCTTAGACGAGGTAATTTTAGGTTTAGTCGTCGGATCACTAGTCACTTCTGGAACAGGTTTATTTTGAAATAAAAATAACCAGAAAAATACTAATCCGACGATACCAAGACATAGTAATGTGCCCATCAGCGCAAGCATAGACCAAGCCAAACCAGATTTTTTCGGTAGTTCTACGTTTTCTCTAATCGCTTCGGGAATTTCAATTTCATCCATAATCTTAGTCAACAACTAAATATTTCCTTGCTAGTCATCGGTTTTCTGAGCAACATTATCCTGTTTGGCAGCCAGACATACTGCTTGAGCTACTGCTGTTGCTACCCGAGGATCGAACACCGAAGGAATGATATGCTCACGATCTAAATCAGCATCATCAACTAGAGTAGCGATCGCTTTAGCAGCTTCGAGGTACATATTAGTGGTAATTGCCGAAGCCCGACAATCTAATGCACCACGAAAAACTCCAGGAAAGGCTAACACATTATTTATTTGATTGGGGTAATCGCTGCGCCCTGTTGCCATTACTGCTACGTCATCATAAACCAGTTCAGGCTGAATTTCGGGAATCGGATTTGCCATAGCAAAAACAATCGGTTGCTCTGCCATATTATGCACCATGGCGGGGGTAACAACTCCTGGAGCACTAACCC
Source organism: uncultured Pleurocapsa sp. (assembly GCA_965365755.1). Taxonomy (GTDB): domain Bacteria; phylum Cyanobacteriota; class Cyanobacteriia; order Cyanobacteriales; family Xenococcaceae; genus Waterburya. The sequence goes on along the minus strand of CBDUCX010000133.1, from coordinate 12,348 downwards.
CCAAAAAGACATCGGCATTTTTCATGGCATCGGCTAAATTTCCCCCGTCAATTATGGCAAATTCTTGCTTTTTCTGGTTTAAATCATCACGTTGCTGAGAAATAATCCCTTTGGAGTCACAAATGACGATCTTGCTTACTCCTGCTTGGCGCAATAGTAAAGCGATCGCAATTCCCGCAGCCCCCGCTCCATTAATCACGATTTTAACTTCTGATAAATCTTTCCCTACTAATTTAAGCGCATTATACAAAGCTGCCAAGACGACAATCGCTGTGCCATGTTGATCATCATGGAAAACGGGAATATCAAGTTTTTCCCTTAGTCTCCGCTCGATTTCAAAACAACGTGGTGCAGCAATATCTTCTAAATTCACTCCGCCAAATACAGGGGAAAAATCTATTACTGCTTTAATAATTTCTTCCGTATCTTGAGTATTGAGGGCGATGGGGAAAGCATCAATTCCCGCAAATTCTTTAAACAACAGAGCTTTTCCTTCCATCACAGGTAAAGATGCTGCTGCACCTAGATTACCCAATCCTAATACGGCACTACCATCGGTCACTACCGCCACGGTATTACTCTTAATGGTGAGATCGTAAACTCGTTCAGGCTTTTCGGCGATCGCCCGACAAATTCTACCCACTCCTGGAGTATAAGCCATGGCTAAATCTGACTGAGAATTTAGAGGTAACTTGCTCTCAACAGTAATTTTGCCCCCTTGATGAATGGCAAAGGTGCGATCACTATAGCTGATTACTTTAACACGGGGTAAGTTTTTAATCGCCTCAATGATTGTATCTCCCTGTTCGGTACTAGAAGCATCAATCATCAATTCTCGGTGAGTATATTTAAGATTGCGCTGCAACAGCACAATATCCCCTAAGCTACCTCCATGATTGGCAATAGTACTCATAATTGAAGCTAATGCACCAGGGCGATTGGGAATTTCTAACTCGATCTTTAAGCTAAAGCTAGCGCTGGGGTTTAAATCTACCATTCTCTAAATTACTTAATTATCTGATCTTTTTTGGTGGGACGAGACTGATTACTTATTACTGTACAGACAAGGCATGCCTTGTCTGTACTGATATATTGTTTTCTTAAACAATACTCGATATACGGGTAAATCTTGCCCTAGTACATGAGATTCCCTTTCTGTAGGCAGCTTAAAAGGGTTTTTATCGAGCCAAGTTGTAGGGTGCTGCTGAGTTAACCAAGGATTGACTGCAAAGCGATCGCGCATTTCTACTGCCACTTCTTCTATATCAGATTGTAAAAAGATTTCTCCATCGATTATTAGATGATTAACCAGCGTTGTAACTAAGTCTGGTTGGATCACGCGGCGCTTATGATGCCTTTTTTTAAACCAAGGATCGGGAAACTGGATCGATATTGTCTGCAAACTGTTCTGGGGTAAAGACTCCAGTAATACTGTTGCTGAACTATTGATATTGCCAAATAAATAGTGCAAATTAGTCAGACCCAGTTGCTCTCGATCTTGGTTAGCCAAGTCCACTAACTGCCGACGAATTTCAATCCCCAAATAATTAACTTCTGGATTGTGTTGCGCCATGTCTAATAAGAATCTACCCCGCGCACAACCAATATCTAGATGTAAAGGGCGATCGCAGTAGGCATAAATTTCTTGCCAATTGGGTACTGAGATTGGTTGCTGAAACTTACGATCAAGGGGATTTACGTGCTGTCGAATGCGGGTAGACATAGATTAAAATAGATAGTATGCGATGTGATCGGCTACGAGTCGCGTAATCCTATAGGAGCAAAATCAAACCAGACTAATATACAACAACTAAGAGTCTTTAGGTTCGATGGCAACGATAGTACCGCTAAAGTCATATAAATCGCCCTGTAGCTGAATTGATGAACCTATCTTGATTTTTTTACTCCCACCCAAAACAATTCCATTGTTAGTGACTTCTGCTTTTCCCTCCAAAGTCAGTAGCATGTCCCTGATCATAGTTATCTCTGGGCGTGGATCGTTTAATGCTATTACTGTGCCATCTGGCTGGGGTACAGGAGTCGTTCTCGGTAAAAGTTTACTAGAAATGATGTCTACTTTTCCTGCGGGTTGATTACGGATAATAATATCAGCCTTTTTTTCTCTCTCAAATTCTTCTGACAAACTATCCAAATTAGCTACCCCTAGACCTCTAATTAGGATCTGGACTTCCACAGGCTTTAGTTTGGTTTGAGCAACAAGACTATTAGTAATAGGGGTTCCTGGAGAAAAGAAAACACCGATAATGACCAACAAAATTACGCCAGCAGCAGCTATATCAAGCAGGCTCAACTTGCCAAATAGTCTTCCTTTAGAATCAATAATCTTCATAATTAACTGTCGGGATTCTCGATGTCCTAGATAATTTCGTCTATATTATGTCATTAGTAACTACTTAGTTATTATTCAACTAACTAGCCTGTTGACTCCTAGCAGTCAATAACTTATACATAGTTATACAAAGCTCTAAATAATGTGTAACTATGAAACATACCTCATCAAACTATGTTGAAATCACAGTCCGAAGATTCAATGCTAAATCATGTCAAGCAAAGGATTACGAATCGGAATTGAAGCCAAAATAGAGTACAATCCCCTCTTTGATATCTGGGGCGATAAGTATGAATCGATACGTCGTACTGGCTTGAGTGATATGCAGTCTGGCATGAACGAATCAGAGATTGAAAAGTCTTACCAATCTCGGTTTAACATTCAGTGGGCATGGGCTGACAGTATTGCTACAGAGGTTAAACAAACAATCTCTCAATTAACTACAGCCAAAAAACTTAATATAGCTCGAATCAAAGAACAGATTAAAAAGAAAACTTCATATGCGACTGCTAGATTCAAAAGCTTGTCTAAAGTTAAAAATCCTAATATTAAGCAGCAAAATCAGGCACTAGGATTAAAATGCAAACTAATTAAAATTCAGTGTCAATCTTCCTTACTTTACGCGCTACAACAACAAAAGCCAATCACAGTGCAAATATTTAGACGAGAACATAAATCAGATCAGTGGTACATTCATTTGACAACTTATGTTCAATCTGTACCAGTTACTACTAGTTTTAATAATGGTTGTATTGGAGTGGATTTCAACCGCGACAGCGTGGAATGGGCTTATGTCTTACCCGATGGCAACATCAAAGACAAAGGAAAGCTACCGTTTCGGTGGCAAGGATTTAGCACTGGTCAAAGACAGGCGAGGATGCGAGATTTAGTTGCCTCCCTTACGGATCTGGCATTTCGTTATCAATGTCCCATCGCGATTGAAAGTTTGGACTTCTCCAAGAAGAAAGCTTCCATGAGCGAAGCCAGTAAAACTTATAACTCAATGCTTTCTAATCTCTCTACATCTATTTTTAAACAAGCCTTGGTTTCTAGATGTAATCGTTATGGAATTGGCTTGCATGAAATCAATCCAGCCTTTACTTCCGTCATCGGCATGATTAAGTTCATGGGTAGATACGGATTAAATTCGGGGACGGCAGCAGCGATGACTATTGCTCGTCGGGCAATGAACATGAGTGAACGCGCACCCCATTGCTTGATTCGACCAGAGGATCGACTCAAGCATTCTTGGACGACTTGGAATCGTGTCGCACGATATCTTAAATCTAACAGAGTTAGACGTTCACAACTTTTTGATTGGATGAAAACCCTAGAGGTAGTCCTTGTTAGCAGTGATGTTGATGAGACGGTTTCGCGCCCCTCTCTTGCCAGTAGCCAATCAAATCGTATTCAAGGGAAATCACCCTGTCCCGAACCTAAACATAGTCCAACTTATGTGCAGCTTTGTTTAGCTTTTTAGTAGGTGTTAGACACTGCGATCATAAATACGAAGAAAGAAATATTTTCTTGAAATTGTTTAGACTTTGGCAAAGAAACCTAGATTAGCTGGTGTTGAGGATTATTTTTTTGCTTAAGATTTAATCAAACTACCAATAGATAATCATGACTCAAGTAGCTAAAGGTAATAGTCAGGATCTTTTAGAAATCTTGGTTGCAGTTGCCTGGATTGATGGGGAAATACAACCAGAAGAGAAACAGTTTTTGGAAACTATAGCAAGGGAACAGAATATCAGTTCGGCAACGGAGTTACAAGCTTTGTTAGCTAACTATCAGGGTTCATCTTTAGCACAGTGTTATCAACTGTTGGAAAAATACTTAGGAACTAATCCAGATCCAGCAGATTACCAAAACCTGCTTACAGCAGTCAGTAAATTGATTTATAGCGATAATGACATTACAACAGAAGAAGCTACTTTATTAACTCAGATCCAAAATCTTAACCCTGATAACTCCCAGAATCGCTCTGCTTTTGACAAAGCAATCAAGAAAATACAAAAACTATATCAACTAGGATTGAGTAAGCATTTTAACCACTAACCACTGTACAGACAAGGCATGCCTTGTCTCTAACTACTAACTACTACTCATCTACTTGTTTTTTGGTTTTAAAATAATTGCTATCATTCTTTCCAAGCACGCAAATAAACATAAACCAATATTGAAGCAATCATCAATAAGATAACTGCTGCTGCTGCTGCATAACCAAATTCAAAACGGGCAAAAGCTTGTTCATAAATATAGTAAACTAGCAGATTAGTTGAGTTCAAAGGGCCTCCGCCAGTAATCACATATACTTGCTCAAAACTTCTGAGAGTAAAAATAGCGGTAGTTAAAATAGCAAAAATAAAGGTGGGTTTCAATCCTGGAATAGTTATATACCAAAACTTAGACCAATCGTCCGCCCCATCTAATTCCGCAGCTTCGTAACGAGATTGAGGAATAATTTGTAACCCAGCAAGAAAAACCACTAAATTAAAGCCCAACTGTTTCCAACTACTCAATAAAATTAAAACTGGCATCGCCCAAGCAGTACTACTTAACCAGGGAATCGCTTCTAACCCCCAGGAAATCAATAAATCGTTAACCACTCCATCGGTTTGAAATAACCAGCGAAAAGCCAATCCGACAGCAACTAGTGATGTAATCGACGGGATAAAATAAGCTGCCCTTAAGACTCCCCGCAAAACAAGAGAGCGATTTAATAATACAGCTAATCCCAAAGGAATTAGAATTGTCGGAATAACCGTGGCAATCGTGAAATAAGCGGTGTTACCAATCACTTGCCAGAAGTCAGCATCACTATACAAGCGTAGATAATTGCGCCAACCCACCCATTGAATCCCTGAAACGGTAAAACTACCAGCCGTAAAGCTGAGATACAACAAATAAACAATGGGATAAAACAAAAAAATTCCTAACAAGATCAATGCTGGAGTAAGAAATATCCCCGCAGCAACAGAATCGCGATCAAGCCAGGCAGAAATCGGATTTATCATTTTAATAAATGGCTCGCTCCTTTTCAAATTTTAGGTGTCTGAAGAGACTATTCTTCCGCTCACGAAAAACATAACTCCGACTTCCGAATTCCGAACTCCGAACTCATATTAACTATAGATGACGTTCTCTGGATCTTTATTTAAGATTGAGATGGAAATAAAGGAAATATAAACAATCTCGAAGTAATTGGAATCAAATAGCTATGCCATTGGTGTCAAGCTAAACGATACCCATAACTAATCCAATTTACCTGCCCTTCACAAGTCCTACGGAGTATTACAAAAATGGTAAAATATAGCATGATAATTCAATGGTCTAAAAAAGACAATTGTTTTGTGGTTACTCTTCCTGAGTGGGGAGAACTTTGTCATACTTATGGCGATACCTACGAAGAAGCTTTAAGAAATGCCAAAGAAGTATTACAGTTAATGATTAATTCATCCTTAGAGGAAGGGGAATCTTTACCAGAAGCCAATACCTTCAGAGGAAAATTGCAAAACGCTCAGGTTTAACCAGAACAGTTGTTAAATTTTGTTAAATCAATTTTGTTTGTATTCTTCTAACAATTGGGTCAGATGATCGAAGCCGTCAACACCAATGAGACTGATGATTTGCGATCGCTTTTGTCCCAAGATACTCTTAAATTCATCTTCTCCGATTTGTCCTTGGAGAATTGAGAGTAAGCCTGCTACCTGTCGCCACTCCACGGAGTTAATCTGATGGAGTAGATACATACCCAGACTGCCGTAAGTAATCGCTGCTGCACGATCTTCGATGCTGTAATAAGCTTCGGCAAGATAAGAGAAGCATAATCCCTGGAGGTAAACGTCTCTGGAATACTGGGCTAATTCCGCCCCTTTGGTCAAAGATGCGATCGCCGCTGTCGGCTGTTCTAAGATGACATAGGCGATACCCAAACTGCTATGACCAAAGGATTGACTTTGGGAATCTCCCTGTTTTTTTGCCAGTTCAACTCCCTGTTCTAAGTAGCGAATTGCCTCGCTATAGTCTTCTGCTGCCATACTATCAAGTTGTCGGGCAGCAAATACCTTGGCATAACCCAAGTTGACCGAAGCATTGGCTTCTCCTAGCTTATCCCCTACTTGACGGGCAGCAATTAAAGCTCGCTGGCTATATTTAAGGGCTTCGCTATAGTTTTTTTGATTAACACTGGTACGACTTAGGTGATTCAAATTGGCAATTTCGCAGGGATAATCATTAGCCTCAATGGCGATTTCTAGGGCTTCTTGATGGAAAACAATTGCTTTGTCATAATCTCCTATAGCTCGCTGGGAATAGCCTAATAAAGTTAAAATGCGGGCTTTTTCTTCTGTTCCCTCCACTTGCTTCAGGGGTTCGTCAAAATAATCTAGAGTGTCTTGTAAATAGTCTCCTGAAAAAGAGGCAAATATACCGCTATAGAGGGGGAAGTCGGCTCTTTGAGCAAAAGTCCGCAGGATTTGCAGCATCATTAGGAAACAGCCATCAGCCAGGGCTGGTTTACTCTCGACAAATACCTGCCATAATTCACACCAAATGGAGGCAAAGGTAAGCAGAGTGCTATAAGAAAGTTCCTTGCCAAACTGGGAGTTATAGGGTTGCTGATCGTACCAAGTAACTAAACCCCTCTGGAGATATTGCAGCAAAATTGCCAGTTCAACCCAGGCTCTTAATTCCAAATTGTGAGCCACACGAGCAAAAGCAGCGGCTGACTGTTGTTGAGCCAAGGTTTGAAATAGTTGTTTCGGTAGAGGACTAGTTATTTTTTGCCCCCAGATGCGCCAGGGATTGGGTTTTTCTGCCCCAAAACCAGAGAAGTTACTACCAGAACCATACATCCAGCTTACCAAGTCATCTGACAAAATTGTGAATGACTTTAAGCCCTCGGTAATGCCGATGGCTAGCTGTTGCCATTCCTGGGCAAGTTGAGCATCTTCTTGAGTCTTGGCAGCAGTCTGAAGATTGGCGGCTAATTTATGCAGTTCATCGATACTCAGGGGAACATCTTGGTTGGGATCAATCGCATCTACTGTTCTCAGGAAATAGTCTTCAGGTTCACCAGCGATAATACTTTGAGCCGTTTCGGAAATTTCGGCATCAACTTGATTTTCTTCTTGCCAACGTAACCACTGCTTCTCGATGGTTTGTAATGCTCTTAATACCCGTGCTGCTTTAAGCTTAGTTTCTAACTGTGCCGTTGCTGCTTCCATACGTTGGACAAGACAGCGTTCTAATATTTCTCCTGTACCAACTTCTACCTTTTCCACTAGTATCCGATAAACTCGCTCTACGGAACTTATTTTTCCCTGAAGAGTAAGCTCAACAATCTGGTCAATGAGGGCAAAATAGCGATCGCTTAATGATTCCGACACAATAAGTAACTAACTAGTTGAAAAAATTATTATACCTGTTTGTGATACTGCTCAATTCGCAACACCCTCTGTATAGAAAGTCTCACTTAGTAGTTTTTAACTGTGGGGGTGTCAGCTTTTCTGTCCCTTTACTAGAGTATTTGAGCAAGCCCTCTCTTATTTCTTGATTCTCAATTAAATTAGCATCAATTAGAAATTGTAACCATGCCTGTCTTTCTTTTACCTCAGAAGATTCAAGAGCTTGCATAATTAATTGCGATTGAAACTCTTTTTTCTTAAGTTGAATATCCCATAGACCATTTAATGTACTGCTTACTGTCATACTTAAAAGAGCGAGCCCACCCGTGATTACAATTCCCCAAATGCTATTACTCATAATAAGCTGTTAGATGAAGCAAATTTTCAACTTATAATGTATCATTACTTCTCTAATATAGCGATCGCTTATAGTTAATCTTCAAGACTAGTTCAATGTCAGGATGAGCCATATAATTGGTTGTTATCGCCAAGTTAGCGGCTAAAAATGACCAAAGCTAAGATTAAATTGTTTATTGTTGATCACGACTCGATCTTCCGTTTGGGTTTGCGAACTGCGATCGCACAATATGCCGATTTTGAGATTGTCGGGGAGGGAAACGTCAGCAATGATACTCTGCGGATACTTACTCAAGGTTTGGTGCTGAATGTTTTGGTGATTGGTATTAGTAATGCTAGTCATGGCTCCGACTCGGAATTTTCTGGTTGGGAGTTTACTCAACAGTTGCGACAGCTATATCCTCAGCTACCGTTGTTTGTGCTGACTGCTAATTTTTCTGCTCAACAGTTAGCCCAGCTAAAGTCATGGGGTGTACAGGGTAATTGCGATCGCAGTGCTAGCATTAACAGTATCATTGCCGGTTTACATGCAGTCGCTTATGGCAATACTTATTGGCAAGAGAATCATAGTTCGACTCAGCTTTGGCAAAAGGTACTGGCTCGTCTCAGCAAATCTGGCAGAATAGAATTAGAAGAGACACTTCAGTCATTAGAGTCAGAATTAGCTAATCCTAATTTATCTGATTGGGAACGAGTCTTTTTGCAGGGGCGCAAACGAGAGTTATTAACTGCCCGTTGGTTATCTAGTAGATTGGTGGCGGAAGAGATTAGTTTAACTGAGGAGAGTGCAGCGATTGAACCCTCTACCGCAGAAATTATGTCTCTGGCTACTACCGAGTTAGTATCGTTACCCGTATTTGCCGATTCTGCTAACAAAACAATCTTTGAACGGGTGGTCACGGACATTCAAATCGGGTTAAATAATCGCACTAAGATACTTCTAGAAATTGATATTCTGCGTCCAGAAATTCAGAAAAGTTTATGTCATTTAGTATTACAACGTCTGAGCGAAACTATTGACCAAGTACCGATTTCTCATACTATAGATCGAGACTATACTAATTATTTAAAAGATCTTTGGTCATGGAGTATCAGCCAGTTTTTTGCTCAATATTATGGTCAATTAAATGAAGAAGAAGCAGAACAATTAGCATATTTAATCGAACAGGAATTTGAGATAGTTAAGCAAAATATTTTTAACTATATTTACGGTATTCCTGAACTGTTTGATTATTTATTAGGTAAGCCTGGTTTGATGATCGATAATATTCTCTATCAGTCTGATGATCCAGAAGCGATCGCTAGAATCGAATTTTTATTACACAATTTGCTGCTCCATCTAGCTAATGGGGTCATGCAGGTGTTGCTCAATAATTTTTATGATCTAGAAATTTTAAAATATAAACTTTATAAATCTGAGTACCGTAGCGATCGCGAATTAGCTCGTTTTCGTAATCAATTATCCTGGAAATATCGTCAGGAAACCTATTTTACTCATCCCCAAAACATCTTTGAAAGTCGCCATCGACTGTTTGTATTAAGTAATGGAGTAATTAAAACTATGTATGTCTATGCTCCCCGTAAAACTGAACTAGAACAGTTGACAGGAATACCTTGGTTATCGACAATTCTGATCGAAATCCGTGATGCGATCGCTCCATTGGTACGCAAATTTATTTCTTTGGCGGGTAGTGGCGTAGTCTTTGTTTTAACTCAGGTAATTGGCAAAGGTTTAGGTTTAGTGGTCAAGGGGATTATTCAAGGAATTGGTAGCAGCATCAAAGATATTCCTGGTAATAAGAAAAAACCCTGACCTTATTTATAGCAATACGAACTTGTATTAGGACATTCATTAGTCGTTAGTCGTTAGTCGTTACTTACGAGCAATTAACTTTTGTGCCTTAATCGATTAACATACTGCGATAAGTTCAGGGTTGCAACATTTAATTATTAATTATCTTGCTTAGAGTTGGAGTCTCTGTCTAATAAATCCTCTAAGAATTTGAAAGAGATGTCATCTGCTTCTTCTGCGAAGTTTGTAGTTGTATCCTGGTTCTTCTCCTTTTGCACAGAGTCAACTTGATTATCAGGGTTGATCGTATTTAGCCATTCTGAAATATTATCATTGCTTTGCTTAGGAGTTTCTAGACTATCTAACCATTCAGAGATATTGTTCATATCATTGGATTCATCGTCAGAAAGATTGGTAATCTCAGCCGTATTGTTACTTAGGAGATCGGCACCCAAGCTATCTGCTGATTCTGATTCTTCAAAACCTAAATCATCCAAACTAGTTTCTTGACTACTAGCGTCCACATCTAACTCATCACTCAAATTGCTAGTTGAGTTAGTTTCGACATCATCAAAAGTAATCTCTTCTAAACGAACCTCTGATGAGTTTGTCGCATCATCTAAAGTGATTTCCTCCAAACTAGCATTGATAGAAGTATCAGCATCATCTGAAACAATTTCATCTAAACTAACCTCTGGCATGTTTGCCGCGTCCTCCAGAGTCATTCCCTCTAAATTGTTACTTACATCAATAGAGGTAGTTTCTGAGCTAAATTCAGCATCTACAGGCTGTTCTGTATCCTGATTGCGATTGAAGAATCCTGATGCAGCAGCGGCGGCACCCCCTAAAGCAGCAGTTCCTCCAGCGATCGCTGCTCCTCCTGCTTCTGTTGTGCGATCAACAATATTTAAGTCGGCATCACTATCGAGATTGACATCAGCTAGATCAACTTCAGGAGTTTCAATTTCTGCTATCCCATCGCCAACTGTTCCCGAAATCCCTTCTGTGGTTTCGTTTAAGTCTAAATTAAGCTCGGAAGTAACTTCAGGACTATTAATGGCGGTATCCTGCTCTGAAAACAAAGTGCTTTTAGTCTCTTCTTCTAAAACAAAATCCCCACTAAATTCTGTGTCAATATTGGCTTCGGATACCTGATCGAGTTCAATCCCATCAGCAGAATTGGTAACATTATCAATACTTTGATCTACTAAATCAGTTGTTTGATTAGTTTCTAATTCCGAGACATCGGTATCTAATTCAATGCCTGCTGTCCCTTCTTCTTTTCTAGAAGTTTCAACATTGTTTACAAATCCCGAAGTTGCCGCTGCTCCTGTTCCTAGGGCGCTTGTACTAGCCGATATGTCATCGGTAAATCCTGCACTAATGTCATTGAGATCATTCTCAACGTCAGTTTGTAATCTTGTTTCTTGACCAGTAAATTCAGTTACTGGATTTGAGGGTATTTCAGTGACTGATTCAGATTCATCTAGATCAACGTCAATGTCGGTGTCGCTTTCGGCTCTTTTTTTATCCCCCACAAAATTGGCAGCAGTGGCAGCCCCTCCAGCTAATGCGGCTCCTCCAGTTGCTATTGCAGCATTCCCTAATCTAGAGTTAGTAGCTACTGCATTTCCAGTAACGTTACCCAAATTACCTGATACATTTGCACCTACCGCAGATACGTCACCACCGTTAGCTCCTCCTGATACACCAATGCCTCCATTGGGAGCATCGGGATTGGGATTGGAAATATTGCTAATGGCAGGTTCTTGATCGCTTTTCTTACGTCCTCCAAAGGCAAATATTGCGCCTAACAAAGGGATACCCAATATTGGGACAAGCCACCACCACCATCCTCCCTTTTTTGCAGTGGTTTCTACTTCTGAAGTGTCCCCTTCTGCTGTACTGGGTTCGGTTGCCTCTCCATCAGCGATCGCCGCTTCGGGGGTAGTTGCGCCATTTATCTCTGGATTGTCTGAAGAAAGAGGTTTGCCACTGTCTTCTAGTTCAGGATTGACCTCTCCGCTACCTTCAAAATCAGGATTGGGGGAACCGCTGTCTTCTAGTTCAGGATTGATCTCGCCACTACCTTCTACGTCAGGATTGATCTCGCCACTGTCTTCTACGTCAGGATTGATCTCGCCACTACCTTCTACGTCAGGGTTAATCTCACCACTACCTTCTACTTCCGCTCCACCGTTGATATCGGCATCAGCTACAACCTTCTCTTCTGGGGCTTCTGTATCTGCGTCAGCATCGGCTACTGCGCCTTCTTTGGGAGTTTCTCCATCGGCATCGGCATCAGCCACAACTTCCTCTTCGGGAGTTTCTGTATCTGTGTCGGCATCGGCTACTGCGCTCTCTTCGGGAGTTTCTCCATCGGCATCGGCATCGGCTACAACTTCCTCTTCGGGAGTTTCTCCATCGGCATCGGCATCAGC
>CBDUCX010000132.1:0-13758 GCA_965365755.1 uncultured Pleurocapsa sp. | reverse complement strand
GACCCAGAAGAAACTCCCTCATCAACTACTGCACCTGAATCTGAATCCGATGACCTAGAAGAAACTCCCTCATCAACTACTGCACCTGAACCAGAAACAAGACCAGAACCAACTTTGGAAGGTAATGACAGTGCTGATGACATTAGTGGAGAAAATTCGGACGATGTTATTGCTGGTTTGGCAGGGGATGACACCATTTCTGGTGAAGCAGGAAATGATTTAATTCTAGGTGACAATGGCGACGATGAACTATCAGGAGATAACGGCAACGATACTCTCGAAGGTGGTAGCGGAGCAAATATAATTAACGGTGGTCCGGGAGACGATCTTCTAATCGCTGAAGGTGGGGGTAGTACTCTGACTGGTGGCGTAGGAGAAGATATCTTTCGTTTTGACTTCACTCAGGAAGTAACAGAAGGGAGAAGATCAGAAATTACTCTGAGCGAAATAACTGATTTTCAACCTGGAGAAGATAGCATTGAAATTCAAGGTTTAGATGGTACTGAAGCTCCAATTTACAACAGCGACACAGGAATTCTATCCTTAGATGATTTGCAGTTAATTCAACTAGATCCCGACTTAGATCTTAATGCAGATGATGTGGATATTATTGGGAATGATAACCCAATTAGTTCTGTCAACAATAACAGAGCTACTGTCTATCGTTTCTTTGATCCTAGAGTTGGTGTACATTTTTATACTGCTGATGAACAAGAAAGAGATTCTGTGGAGGAAAATTTAACTAACTATGAGTTTGAAGGAGAATCTTATGTAACGGTAGATCCCACTACAGGAGGAGAGGAGGTGTATCGCTTCTTTAATCAATCAACGGGGGTTCATCTTTATACAACTAGCGAAGTTGAAAGAGATTCAATCATCGAAAATCTAACTGATTTTCAGTTTGAAGGAGTTAAGTTTTATGCTTACGAAACAGAGAGAGAGGGAACTGTTCCCGTTTATCGTTTTTTTGAGCCTAGTTTAGGAGTTCATTTTTATACTCCTAATGAATTGGAGCGTGAAAACGTAGCAGAAAATTTACCCAACTACGATTTTGAGGGTATTGCCTACTATGCTTTTCCCATAGACTCAATCTAGCTTAATTAAGGTAGTACTATATCATAAAGCGATCGCTAAACAAGAACAGATTTCAAGAACAGATTTTTCGATGATTAGATATTGCATCGAAGTTCAAATATTTATTTAAATATATTTTACTGTTTAAGTTAGCGATCGCCTTTTGACTCAATCAGACCCTAATTTACAAACGTCGAAATTATTAATCTAAAAGACTTTCTCCTGCCCAAACTTTCTTAACTCTCTTCTCCATCACAACATATTCAGAATCCGCAATAACAGCTCTAGTTAGTAATTTCCTCTATCGGTTTTCAGAATGAACGGTTAATCTACTTCTTCTGCTTTTTCGATCAGCGCTATTTCCTCGGTTTTAGCTGTCTCATCGGCTTCAGTTAAGGCGGTCGCCTCTAATTTGCTTTGCTGCTTAAGGCGATCGCTTAATCGACGTAATACACCATTGATAAACCGAAAGCCATCCTCATCAGAATAACGTTTAGCTAGTTCAACAGACTCGTTAATCGCTACCTGTTCGGGAACTTCTAGATAGAGCATTTCGGCAACCGAAATTTGTAGTATATCTCGATCAATTTTGGGTATACGACTGAGCTGCCAACCTACTAAAACATTAGAGAGCGCTTGTTCAATTTCTTGACGATAATCGTTGACGGTAACTATCAATTCTGTGGCATACTGTCTAACCTGCTCCTGGTTAGTAAGCTGCAAAAATTCAGGAAATTCAATCGCTATTCCTAAACGATTTACTGCTGTCTGAGAAACTGACAGGGCTTCCTGGAGCATTGCCTTGGCACTATTCAAATCGCTGGCGCGAGTTTCGCTGTTTAAAAGACGTTCCTCTCCTCGCTTTATTTCTGCCGACGCGGCTTCTAGATTGTCCTGAACTTCAATAGTTAGAGTACGAATAGCTGCTAAAATTAAGCTGTCCAAATCTGACTCAGAGAGTTTGCCTTGTTTAGTTTTGATTTGACTAATACTTAGTAGTGCTAATTCACGAGCAATACTTCGGGGTTGTTTGCGCAAAGCCATATTCTATACTGTCGGGCAGAAATGGTGAATGCTCGATCAATTAAATCAAGCTCAATCATTATACAGCTTAGTTTCCATTAACCTTCCTCTTCTAGAGAAATTAATCCAGACTGCTCTGTAACCAAGGCATTTTTAATTACTACTTTTGCCTCTGTTACTTTTGTCTCTGTCTTGGGACTGGAATGAGTCGGTTTGACAGCAGGATTTTCGGGACTAACAATTCCACCAGATATCAAAACTTTAAAGGCATCTTCAATGGAAATATCAATGTCGATCGCATCTGACTGGGGAACGATCGCATACCACCCAGAAGTAGGATTAGGAGTGGTCGGAATAAAGACACTAATCATTTCTTGCTGAAGATGAGTTTGCAGTTGAGGACTGACTTTCCCCGTGACAAATCCCATTGTCCATATTCCCTTACGGGGATATTCCAAAATTACTACCCTCCTAAACTTAGTTTTAGAATCACCCAAAAGGGTTTCGAGGATTTGCTTCAGTGTTTTATACACAGAACCTGCTAAGGGGATAGCCTGTAGAAATTGTTCCCCAAAGTCTAGCAACCATCGACCAACAATATTCCGCGCCATTAAGCCGATAATCAGGATACTTAATAGAGGAACGGCTAATCCCACTAAGAAATTAAGAATATTCGTGAGAACAGGATCTAACCCATCAAAGGGGTTGATCTGTTTCGGTATACGGGTAAATAAATCGATCGCCCACTTGGCAGTGGAAATAGATAGCCAGATAGTTGTGGCCAAAGGTATTACTACCAGCAACCCCGCGATCAAATCGCTTTTTAAATCTTGTTTTAAGCGTTGTAGCACAGAGGGATTACTCTCCTTACAACTAAATTTATATGTTGCACTCTCTTATTAAGTTGTAAAGCTTATGAAGAATTGTTGCAAGTGTTGACATCCATACATATTGTGTGAATAAAAAAAATTAAGCTCCAGTTAATCTGAACATTATAAAATCATGCTAATCATATATTCTACTCTTCAAAATCACTTTGACCTGAAAATATAATTTTTAACTACCTTGGAGAACAACATGGCTATTTTGAATCGAAACGTAGAAATTTTAGCGGATAAATCAGCGTTAATTGAGCGATCGCGTGATATTATTCTCTCCCAGATCGAGACAGCAATTGAATCAAGAGGTCAATTTACGATTGCCCTATCTGGAGGGAGTACTCCCAAACCACTTTACGAAGCCTTATCCACTCAATCTTTACCCTGGTCAAAAATACATATTTTTTGGGGAGATGAACGCTACGTTCCAGCAACCCACCAAGATAGTAACCAGTTGATGGCGCGTCAGGCTTGGGTAGACAAAATTGAGATACCTGATAGTAATGTTCATCCCATGGAGACTACTGGTGGAGACCCCCAACAAGATGCCGCCAAGCACGAAGCCGAGTTGAGGCAATTTTTCCAAACTCGGGAGGGATTTCCGACGTTTGACTTAATTCTGTTAGGGATGGGAGATGATGGACATACCGCCTCTCTCTTCCCCCACACAGAAGCTTTAACAGTCCGCGATCGCTTAATCACGGTGGGCAATAAAGATGGTCAACCTCGCCTCACTTTTACCGTTCCTTTGATCAACCAAGCTAGATGCGTTTTATTTGTGGTGGCAGGCGCTAACAAACGCCCCGCATTGAAACAGGTTTTTGCTCCCCAAGGAGATGACACCCAATATCCCTCTCGCTTGATTCAACCCCAGGGGGAATTATTCTGGCTCTTAGACCAAGCAGCAGGAGAAGAGTTGTAAATCTAATCCAACAAAATATACTTTTCCTAACTAATTTTAACTAACTTGAACCTTCAGGGTAGTATAGTGAGAAAAAAATACCTATGTTGGTAGCTGTGTAGTAGTTACTTTGAAATAACACCCTATGATTACATGCCCCAGTTGCAATCATCAAAACCCTGAAGGATCTTTGCAATGTGAAAATTGTTATACTCCCCTGCCAGCTACAACTAGCTGCCCTAACTGTGGAGCATCAGTACAAACCGATGCTACTTTTTGTGGTCAATGTGGCTTTAATTTACAAGCAGAAAACTCTCCCTTATCGGCATCTATAGAAGAGACGGCGATTGGTTCAATGCCGAATATGTCTTTTGAGGAGGTGTCCCTCCCAGATGAACTACCTTTATCAGGAGCAAGCTCGGACATAATGCCAGAAACTCCGATGTCATCACCGATACAAAGTCCCTGGGATGAAAATGAAATTGAAGACGAAGGTGAACAGACTATTGCTCAAACTTCGCCAATACCCAGCGGTTTTCCCGAAGTTGAACCCACTAAAACAATTGGTTTAGAGCCTGAATCCCCAGAAACAGAATTTGCTGAAGTAGAGCAAAATCCAGCTAATGAAGTTACTATGCCTTGGGAAGGTGAAGCAAGCGATCTAGATCTAGATCTAGATTTAGGACTTGAAGAATCTCCAGCAAATACGGCAGAATTATCCAGCGAATCGGAACAGCCCGAAGCTACAGTAGAATTAGAGACTTCCAGCTCAAATTCAGCTACAAGTACTTTAGGAACTGATGCTAACATAGCCGCTATAGGAATGACTGGAGCCACGCAGCTACAGGTACAAACTGCGACCCTGCTGCACTTGCAAAGTAATACCACTATCGAAATTCCCTCTGGCTTAGATGTAGTTCATATTGGTAAGCCCAACGGTCAGATTCCACCAGATATCGACGTCGCGGGTTTTCCTGACTCTGAAGTAGTATCGCGGGTTCATGCCGATATTAGAATTGAAGGTGATGCTTATTTCATTGAAGATGTCGGTAGTTCCAATGGTACTTATATTAACCATGCTCCATTATTGCAGGGTAATCGACACCGATTGAGAGCGGGCGATCGCATCGCGATGGGGAAAGGTGATTTAGTAACCTTCATTTTCCAACTTGATTAGGCTGCTTAACACTGGGGACTAAATCGAAGACTATTTAAAAATGTTAAGGGATAATAAAAACTTACTTAAGATTTAACGCACAGTTAAGTTGCTCAGTAAAGTCAAATCCAGGTCATTGTTGGGGTCAATGGAAACCAATTCTACTTCGTTTCCCCCCAGCAACAATCCAGCTACTGCACCAGCTCCAGCACCACCCAAGACTTCCAAAGCGTCAATATCGCCAAAAATTTCCGCTAGCACTGTAGCCGCAGCCCCTCCAATCGCTGCACCCTTTAAGATGTCTCCCGCATTGGCACCTTTTTTAATGGTTTCTCTGCGAGTTACAACCTCAGATTCCGCGTCAATGGACTGAGTTGTGCCGTCAGGAAAGACTATTTCTTGTGCCACAAATAAGGAGCCAGATTCATCATCACTCGGTTCAATTTGACCTAAAATCTCGCTACCATAGGGAATCAAAGTATTGCGCCGACTGTCCCTAACGTTAGCAGCAACTAGGAGAGTAACCGGGACAGTTTCTTCGGGAGTAACGAGGATTTTTTCCTCCTCATACTCCACAGGAATTACAAAACCTCTGGGTACGGTATTAGGGATATTTGAGGGGTTACTTCTAGGTCGAGGGGCATTATATTCTCGATCTCTGGTTGGTCTTTGTTCGGGAAATAGCTGTGCTTGAGCAGGAGTTATATTAGCAGGGATAGCAATACTTGCTGTGGTCGCAGACAAAATCATTAACCAAGAGGTGGCTATTTTACGGTATTTTGCGTTAAACATGACTAGGTAAAAATATTTAATATTTCTCTTATAGATTAGCTATGAGCATTTGACGCAGAGTTAGTAACCAGAGTTCCGAATTTGTCCTCTGATGACGATGATGGACTTTAGATCCTTGACTGAAAACGGTCAAGTTTCTTCCTTGTCCTCCTTGTCTCTCTTGTCTTCCTTCAACCTATCAATTCAAAATTGACAGACTAGTCGTTGACCCCATGCTAGAATCCCGCGTGCGACCAAAACAAACTCAAACTCAAATACAACCAACCTCAAGACCGACCATTAAAGTTTTGTTTCTCAGACATAAAAAGTTACTTGTCCTGGTTTTACTTTGTAGTCTGGGTAGCCTGGGCTGGTTAGCTTGGCAAAATAGCCATCTTTCCTCTACTAAATCTGGGAGACAGAGTTCCCCCTCATCTTCTCTGATTAGTTTGCGATCGCTATCTCCTGCTTCTAGAGGATCTCAGCTCAAACTCTTGCTATCAAACCTGGAAACCCGTAATTTACCTCAAAATCAGCTACGAGATCGTTATCGCGCTCAATATTTACTAGCTGCGGATTTAATTCAGCAGGGAGAGGGTAAAGAAGCTTTAGCATATCTGCAAGGATTAGATCAAGACTATCCCCTGTTACGCCCACAAATTCTGTTTAAAACCGCTCAAGCATATCAGCAAAATAAACAGTCACAAGATGCCCAGAGAACTCTGAACTACTTAATCAAAACTTATCCCCAACATCCTCTGACGGCTAATGCCCTGGCTTTACTCCCTGAAAACCAGGCTCTACATCAAGAAAAATTAATTCAACAATTTCCCTATCATCCCATTACCCAAAATATTGCTCGTCAGCGTCTACGTCAGAATCGGGATCAGTTTGAATTGTTGTTGCTCTTGGCAAAATATAGTCGAGATTCGACTTTAAACCCACTCCGCGATCGCTTAGTATTGGAATATCCCAGTAAGTTAACGCCGAAAGACTGGGAAGCAATTGCCGATGGTTACTGGCGAACAGAAGAACACCGCAAAGCGGCGGATGCCTATACTTTATCCAATCCAATTCCCCGCAATCTCTACCGTGCAGCAAGGGGATTTCATCGTAATGGAAATCTGGACACTGCCAGACGTGCTTATCAAAGACTACTGAGAGAATATCATGATGCTAGGGAAGCAGGAGAAGCCCTAATCCATCTTGCTAGTATTTCTAGTGGTGATGAAGCAGTGGTTTATCTAGAAAAAGCGATCGCTGAGTTCCCCTCATCTGCCCCCCAAGCCTATCGTTCTAAGGCGATCGTCCATGAACGGTTTAGTAAGCACCAAGCGGCTAATAAATCGCGACAAAAACTATTAAATCAACATAGTAACTCGGCGGCTGCTGCGGAATATCGTTGGAACATGGCTCGGGAATTAGCAGCTAACGGCAATAAACAAGATGCCTGGTCATCGATGCAACCTGTGGTCAAATCTAACCTAGAACTAGATTTTGCCCCCAAAGCTATTTATACCGCAGGAAAATGGGCTCTAGAGCTTAACAAAGCAGAGGCAGCCAATACAGCCTTCAAAAGAGTAATTAAGTTATATCCTCAATCTTACTGGGCGTGGCGTTCTGCGGTCATGCTGGGGTGGAATGTGGGTGATTTTGGGCAACTACGAAACTTATCACCTAGTTTGAATTTGACCAAAGCCTATAGTCCTTTACCAATGGGTTCCGAGGCTTTGCAAGAGCTTTATTTACTGGGACAGTATTATGATGCTTGGCTACTGTTGCAGTCTGAAATTGAGCAACCCCAACAACTGTCGGTTCATGAGCAATTTACGGCAGGAGTTCTTCAGCTAGAATTAGGTCAGTATAGTAGAGGAATGCAGTCAATTTGGGATCTGACCAAGGGAGAAACTCCTCAAGAATTGAAGCAATGGCAGGCATTGCGCCAGACTGAGACATATTGGCATAGTTTATTTCCTTTTCCTTACGAGTCAGAAATTCTCAAGTACGCACAACAGCAGGAGATTAATCCTTTGCTAGTTATTTCCGTAATGCGTAAAGAATCTACTTTTAATCCCACTATTGATTCGACAGTGGGGGCAGTGGGTTTAATGCAAATTGTGCCCCCTACTGCCAAGTGGGTTGCGGGACAAATTCAACTGGCTGATTATTCGTTGACTAATCCCCAGGATAATATCAAAATTGGGACTTGGTATTTAAAACATAATCATCATCGTTATCAAGATGATTCCCTCTTAGCTGTTGCTAGCTACAATGCAGGTACAGGAAATGTTAATGCCTGGTTAAATTGGTATGATATTAATGATCGCGATCGCTTTGTGGAGCAAATTCCCTTTGCCGAAACTAAAGACTATGTAGAGGGAGTATTTGGTAATTATTGGAATTATTTGCGCTTGTATAATCCTGAAATTCGTCAACAGGTGGAAAAATTGCGATCGCATTCAAAACCATCAAATCATTGATTAAATCCCGTCTCTCAATTCGAGTATAAAAACCTGACGGCGACGGGGGATTTCACCGTTAATTCACATTAGGCATAAAAAAATTGTCTTTAAAATATGGTTAGGAGTTGAAGTGTTATGAATTTGGGTTGGTCATCGCTCACTTGTACCTCCTGTCATTTAAATACGAGCTACTTATTTTGCCTCCATCCAATTCTTCCCTGCATTAATATCCACTGCTAAGGGAATACTTAACTCCACTGCATCTTCCATAGTTGACTTAATAATTGGCTGTAGCTCATCCCACTCTTTGGGGGGAACTTCTAACACTAGTTCATCATGTACTTGCAACAGTAATCTTGCTTGATAGTCTTGCAGAATTTTGTGCAGTTTAATCATGGCAATTTTAATAATATCCGCACTTGAACCTTGAATCGGTGAATTAGCTGCTGCACGGAGTATTTGAGCGTCGGCGTAGCTATACTTCAAGTTCTCTAGATCAATTTCTTCTGGATTGCTCCCCCGTAACTGTCTAAGGCTGTTGCTGATTAGATTAACGTAACGTCTGCGACCCATAATAGTACTGACGTACCCTAGTGCGATCGCCTGTTTTTTAACTCCTTCTAAATATGCAAATACCTGGGCGTATTTTTGGTGGTATTTCTCGATAAACTGTCTACCGATATCGGCTTTAAAACCTGATTCCCGTGAGAATCTTTGCGCTCCCATGCCATAGATTACGCCGAAGTTGATGATCTTGCCTAAGCGTCTTTCTTCTGCGGTAATTTCTTCTTTCTCAAATAATAATTGAGCAGTCACGCGATGGACATCTCGATTATGGCGATAGGCATCCACTAATACAGGCTCTTGACTGAGGTGAGCCAAAATTCTTAGTTCGATCTGTGAATAGTCTGCTGCGACTAGTAGCCAACCCTCTTGGGGAATAAAGGCTTTACGTATCTGGCGAGAAAATTCTGTCCGAATGGGAATATTTTGCAAGTTAGGATTAGAAGAGGATAGTCGCCCTGTTGCTACTACCGATTGATTGAAGTTGGTATGGACTCTCCCTGTAGACTCCCTCACTAGGGTGGGTAAGGCATCAACATAGGTTGATTTTAGTTTGGCTAGGGTACGATGTTCTAACATGTTATCGATTACAGGATGATCCCCCCGCAGTTTTTCCAGTACCTGTTGATTCGTAGAATAGCCTGTCTTGGTTTTACGGGATTTCTTACGATCTAATCCTAGTTTGTCAAAGAGAATCACACTTAGTTGTTTAGGAGAGCTTAGGTTAAATTCTTCTCCTGCTGCTTCATAGGTGTCTTGTTCTAATTTTTGCAAGTCTTTATTTAGCTGTTGCGAGAATTGAGCGAGATAATCGGTATCTAATCTAATCCCCGTATTTTCCATCGCTGCTAATACAGGCTCTAAAGGTTGTTCAACTTCTAGTAGTAATTTTGTTAACTCAGGATATTCTGCTAATTTTGCTTTTAGCTTATCTACCAAATAGTAAGTTGCATAGGCATCAAGTCCACAATAGTCTGCTACCACGGCAATGTCTAAGTCGGCGATGGTTTTGCCTTTAGGAATGCCAAGATCTTTATAGCTTTTAGCGGTAATTTCTAAACCATAACGCTCGGATAAATCCCCCAGGTTATGGGTGAACTCTGGATTTAAGACATAGCTGGCTAACATGGTGTCAAACACTACTCCCGCTAGATTTATGCCCTGATGATGTAACACTAAACGATCAAATTTAGTATTTTGGAAAGCCTTGGGATATTTGCTGCTTTCTAAGATAGGCTTCAGGGTAGACAAGACTGATTCTTGGTCTAGTTGGGTTCCCGAACTATGAGCCAGGGGAATGTATGCCACATCTGTATGGAGATCGCCCCAACAACAGCCAATCCCGACTAATTGGGCTTGATCGGTTTCTAAAGATGTCGTCTCGGTATCCCACGCCACGGGGTGTTTAGGATCGGTATGTTGTTCTAGAGTTTCGACTAGTTGTTTTAGTTGGGCTTCGGTGTCGATAATTTGCGTATTTAGTTGCGGTTGAAACAACTCGGTGGTTTGTTCTGGCTCAAGATCAACAGGGGGATTATCCTCGAATAAAGATAGTTGACCATTCTTGCCATTTTTATTAGACTTACTTGGTGCTTTCCCTGAAGGTGCAACATCAATAACTTTAATTTCAGCTTCTCCGCCCAATTTTACCTGAAGTTTCTGGAGATTTTCAATGACTTTTTTTAACTCTAATTCTTTAAGAATTGGCAATACTTGCTCTTGTCCGAACCCCACTAATTCGCAGTCTTTTAAGTCGATTTCTACAGGGGAATCAATTTTAATCTGTGCTAAAAATTGGGAATGAAGGGCATCGTCTTTACCTGTAGCTAATTTCTTTTTGGTTGCTCCTTTGATCTGTTCTAGGTTTTCATAGACTGCTGTGAGGGTAGAATACTCCTGCAAAAGCTTAACTGCTGTTTTATCCCCAATCCCTTTCACTCCAGGAATACAGTCGGACTTATCACCACAAAGAGCCTTGTAGTCTACTATTTGCTCGGGAGTTACTCCCATTTTCTCAATTACCCCCGCACGATCAAACTCCGTGTAGCTGCGAGCCGTTTTCCTAAAGGTTTGATTATGCAGATATAAGACGCTAATTCCTTGATCATCATCTACCATCTGGAACAAATCACGATCGCCTGTGATAATCTTGACTTGATAGCCGACTTTACTGGCTATGGTGGCAATTGTCCCTAATACATCGTCAGCTTCATATCCCGCTTTAGTCGCAATAGTTAAATTAAATGCCGTTAATAACTGTTGCAAATTTTGCAGATCTATAATAAAATCTTCTGGTGTTTCTGTACGATCTGCTTTATAGTTGTCGTCGGCTTGATGACGAAAAGTTGGCTCTCCTAAGTCAAATGCGATCGCCATATATTGCGGTGATTCTGTTTCTAATACCTGCAATAAAGAATTGATAAAACCGAAACAAATACTAGTCGGAATCCCTTTGGAGTTGCGTAACGGCTCACGACGAGAGTTATTAAATGCATAGTAAGCTCGGAAAGCTAAGGAGTGACCATCTACTAAAATTAACAGTGGTTTCGTATTATTTGAAGTAGCAAATTTTGTTACAGCAGCAGAGGACATAAGTTTTGTATTTAATCAGAAAAAATATAACCGTATTATGAATGCCTGTTGGCTGTAAAACAGTAAGACAGACGTTACCAAAATAAACACAATATTTCAGTTTATTGAATACTGTAAACATTAGTAAATAGGTCTTGTTTTGTCTAGCCAGAGGTGTTAATTTGATCTCAGGTACAGAGAAGTTCACCACACTTCTTTCCAAAGCAGATTCTAGCAAGTACCTCCCGCTAGGAATCTACACAATAGCTGTTTATAGATTAGGCAAATACAGACGATTCACTCTTAGCTATTATGCCGTATTCTCTGAGCAAATAGCATTAAGAAAATTCGTAATCTTAGCCAGTTCGGCTCCTCGCCAAAGTCTTAGTATGAAAGTTAGCTGTTGTGCGATGTTAGTCAACATATATTTAGTTTAGATTTTTTTGAACACCATACTATCAAATTCAATTCCAAGAAATACATCATTGGGAAGTCTGATTAAGTTTGCAAAAAGACATCAGGAGAGGAACACTTGAAGGCTAGTCAATTCCATGAATTACGTCTTTAAAGTTTTAAAATCCAAGGAGGTTTACTTAAACTTAGCCTTATCCTCTCCACCCAATAATTCTCTTTAACAATAGAATAGATTCTCAGAAACGATTCATGATATTGAAGTCATGGTCGTTTTTTGGTGTTTGGGTAGAATTTTGCTCCAGAAATCAAAAGTTATCGAAGGATTCGATAAAATAATTCAGATATCAAGCAGGAATTAGAGGCGAAATGGGAACTAGACGAGTTGCAGACATTCTCAAACATGGTCAACCAGATGAATCCGTAACTATTCAGGGTTGGGTACGTACCAAAAGAGAATTGAAGGGTTTTTCTTTTATGGAGGTCAATGATGGCTCGTCGTTAGCGGGTTTGCAAGCGGTTCTCGATGCCGACTTGCCAAATTACGAAGAGATCCTCAAACAATTATCAACAGGGGCTTCCGTAGAGATTACGGGTAAGCTAGTGGAGTCTCCAGGAAAAGGTCAAAAAATCGAAATGAAAGGAGAGTCGGTAACAGTATATGGCACTGCTGATCCTGAAACCTATCCCTTACAAAAAAAACGACACTCTTTTGAATTTTTGCGTACTATTAGTCATTTGCGATCGCGCACCAATACTTTAGGAGCCGTATTTCGGGTACGCAATGCTTGTGCTACAGCAATTCATCAGTTTTTCCAAGAGAAGAACTTTCTCTGGATTCATAGTCCAATTATTACCGCTAGCGATTGTGAAGGTGCGGGGGAACTATTTACCGTTACCAACTTAGACCTCAATAATTTGCCTTGTAACGATCAGGGAGAAGTAGATTATAGTCAAGACTTCTTTGGTAAACCAGCCTATCTTACCGTAAGTGGTCAGCTTCAGGCGGAAGTGATGGCAATGGCATTTCAAAATGTTTACACTTTTGGCCCCACTTTTCGGGCAGAAAATTCCAATACATCCCGTCACTTAGCAGAGTTCTGGATGGTTGAACCTGAGATGGCTTTTTGCGATCTGGAGGGGGATCAAAACTTAGCGGAAGAATTTCTCAAGTATATTTTTAAGTATGTATTAGAACACTGCGCCGACGACTTGGAATTTTTTAATAAGTGGGTTGATAAATCGGTACTGGCAAATGCTGAAAACATCGTAAGTAACGAGTTTGAAAGAGTTACCTATACTCAAGCAGTTGAATTATTAGAAAAAGCCAAGCAGAAATTTGAGTTTCCTGTAGAGTGGGGCATTGATTTACAGTCAGAACATGAGCGCTATTTAGCGGAAAAACTGTTTAAAAAGCCAGTGATTGTGACAAATTACCCTAAAGACATTAAAGCCTTTTATATGCGCTTGGATGAAGGAGAAAAAACCGTCTCTGCCATGGATGTCCTTGCCCCTGGAATTGGTGAAATTATTGGGGGTTCACAACGGGAAGAGCGTCTTGATGTATTAGAAAGACGTATTCAAGAAATGAATATCGAAGCTGATGATATCTGGTGGTATTTAGATTTGCGTCGTTATGGCACAGTTCCCCATGCGGGCTTTGGTTTAGGCTTTGAAAGACTAGTGCAGTTTATGACAGGAATGACCAATATTCGTGATGTAATCCCCTTTCCCAGAACACCCCTTAGTGCAGATTTTTAAGTTACATGGCACCGTTTGCTTAAATTTCTGAGCCGTTAAGAAGATGTATGCAAAAAAGCTGATGACCGATGTAGGTTATCTTTCGATGGTTTCTACTCCTTCAGCGATCGCTATGTTAATCTATTTTCAACTACTTAAAAGCAGTAATAATTGTCACAGGATTTAGGGGTGTAAAACGAGTTAAAT
>CBDUCX010000131.1:0-13767 GCA_965365755.1 uncultured Pleurocapsa sp. | reverse complement strand
GAGGCAGGAGCAAGTCGAGGACTGAATAGCGATCGCGGAGCGCGACGCGCAGCTAGTCCTTTAGGGTACCCTGCGGGTAATCGCACTTTTTTTAGGAGAAGAGATGATGTCGATCAAAGAATTGTCGAAGATGTCA
The DNA here is from genome assembly GCA_965365755.1 of uncultured Pleurocapsa sp. Taxonomy (GTDB): domain Bacteria; phylum Cyanobacteriota; class Cyanobacteriia; order Cyanobacteriales; family Xenococcaceae; genus Waterburya. The sequence goes on along the minus strand of CBDUCX010000131.1, from coordinate 13,631 downwards.
AGCAAGGCAGAGGGAGGATAATTGACGATCCGTCGGCAGTTGGTGGATGGCCGAAACTACCTGCGGGAAATCCCTACCGAGATACAGACCATGATGGCATGGCTGACAAATTTGAAACTCTCTACGGTTTCAATCTCCAAGATTCGTCAGATGGTTCCCAAGATGCTGATGGTGATGGCTATACTAATCTAGAAGAATTTCTTAATGGAACCTGTCCATTGAAAGATTTTAAAAGAAAGTAACAATTCAAATTTGGATTTTAACCTTTTATGACCGCTTTTATGACCTAAAGTCCAGCTAATCTCACTTAAAGCTTAAGGGTGGTTAAATATAGTGACAGTTTTGTTTTCCATAGTCACGATTCACGGTACATTGAATTATGAAGTAGTAGCCAACTTACTAGCAAAAGCTGAAATGAGCAAAACCGTCTCGGAAATCATGACTAGGGAACCGATTACCGTGTTCCCAGAAACATCCCTAGAGTCTGCAATTCAAATTTTAGTAGACAAAAAGATTAGCGGTTTGCCCGTAATCAATGCTCAAGGAGATTTGGTAGGGGTAATTTCAGAAACTGATCTTACCTGGCAGGCGACAGGAGTAGATACACCTCCCTACATCATGATCCTCGACAGCGTGATCTATCTCCAAAATCCGGCTAAACACAATCAAGAAATACATAAAGCTTTGGGACAGACTGTTGCCGATGCAATGTGCGATCGCCCGATAACAGTCAAAGAAAGTCAACTCGTGCGGGATGCTGCGCGAATTATGCACGAAAAAAAAGTGCGCCGTCTTCCTGTGGTCAACGATCAGTCTCAACTAGTTGGCATTATTACTCAAGGAGACGTAATTCGGATGATGGCAGCAGAATAAATTGTGAAATAGTTTTAATCATGAGTATCACACCTGAATCAGTAGAAAATTTACTAAATTCCGCAGACTTTGGCGATCGCATTCGAGGTTTAAATCAATTACGTCAACTTGAACCCAAAATTGCTTTTGATATGGTTCAATCACTGATTACAGATAACAATACTCGCGTACGTTATGCTGCCGTTAGTCAGTTAGATACTTTGGGGATAGTAGACAAGGAAACTTCTTTAAAGATCTTACGCGATCGCCTGTTTAATGATCCAGAACCCGATGTTCAAGCGGCAGCAGCAGATGCTATTGGTGGTTTAAAGTTGGTGGAAGCCTATGAAGATTTGGCAAATGTCTATCACGATAGTTCTGAATGGTTAGTCCAGTTTAGTATTATTGCTGCCTTGGGGGAACTAGGTGAGCCTCGTGGGTTTAATCTCTTAGAAGAAGCTTTGCACTCTGATAATAATCTGCTACAGACGGCGGCGATCGGCTCTATGGGAGAATTAGGTGATCATCGGGCTGTTCCCTTGCTCAAGGAATTTGCTGATCACGAAGACTGGCAAATACGTTACCGCTTAGTTCAAGCTTTGGGCAGATTAGGTGGCGAAGAAGGCAAAGCAGTGATCACCAAGCTAGTGAATGACGAATCAGAGCAAGTGGCTCAAGAAGCCAAGAATAATCTTTAGCTTAAACAAGTCCTTCTAGAGTTGCACCCACAACTCGATAATCAGCATCCTGTCGCAAATCCTTAAGAGCAGTTTGTGCCTTGGGATCTTCAAAATATCCCAGGACTCTGGCTACTTGGGCACGAATTTCTGCTTGTTCTGATTTAGCTGCTGCCAGTAGAAGTTCTAAAGCCAAATCCTCTTGCGGTGTTTTTACTAATTTTTCTAAGTTGGCGAGTGCTGCTTGTCGCACAACTGGGTCTTCTCCTTTAAGTCCTACAACACATAAGTCCAGGAGAAGTTCAGGATAGTTAGTTAGATCGATCGCGGCCAAAATGCTATACCTGATTAACCAATTAGAGTCCTGTTTGAATAATTTCACGAGATGAGGAATTGCTCCTTCACCATATTTTGCTAGAGAATTGGCAGCCTCGGCTCTGACGTTATAATCTCGTTCATGTTCAATTAAATTCAGCAATAACTCAAAAGCTTCATCTGTGCGTTTAAATCCCAAGCCTATTGCCACAAAGGAACGAATCACAAACTCTTGGTCACACATCCTTCTCTTTAGTAGTGGGACAACTAAATCAGGTTCGTAGTTCCTTAATTCGGTAATCGCTTTCATCCGATTTTGAGGATCGGGGCTATCAATATAGGTTTCAATTTGATGCAGTTCCATAAGTATCGTAGTAAATTAGCTGGTTAGGATAAGTTTATTTAATTGCTCGTAAGTAACAAGTGTTCTAATGCAATTGCGTATTGCTATATCTCGAAAAATTTGAATTGTTGGTGTTTGATATACAAAAATCTTTAGATATTTACAATTTATGTTAATTATTATTAATAATAAATGCAATGGCTTGACACAGAGATATTAGTAGTGTGATCCGTACTATTTGAACTTGCAGCGGTGGATTGTAGATACAATCCCCACCTTATAAGTGAAGCGCGTAAGGTAAGGTAGTTGAAGGATAAGCAGTAGAGTCAAGCTGTTGGCTTTTTTAACGATATGAGTGTGAATCGAGGCAGCATTATTTCTATTCGAGGTAGCGTAGTTGATGTTATATTTTCCGATCGCTTGCCAGAACCGAACAGCTTGTTAAAAACTGGCACTAACGAACGAGTAGCTTTAGAAGTCATAACCTATCTCAGTTCAGAAATAGTCAGAACGATCGCCCTATCACCCACGCAGGGACTGGCGAGAGGTTCGCAGGTTATCGATACTGGTTGTCCCCTGCAAGTTCCTGTAGGAGAGGCGAATTTAGGTCGGATGTTTAATGTCTTTGGGGAAACTATTGACGGTCGCTCGCCACTACCCAAGCAACCAAAGCGATCGCTCCACGCTGCCCCTATTCCCTTAAGCGATCGCGCTACTACTACAGATATCTTCCTAACGGGGATTAAAGCGATCGACGTACTCGCACCTTTGGAAAAAGGGGGAAAGGCAGGTCTATTTGGCGGTGCGGGAGTAGGTAAGACGGTTCTGATTACGGAATTAATTCATAACGTTGTTAGTCGTTATCAAGGGGTAAGTATCTTCTGCGGGATTGGCGAGCGATCGCGGGAAGGGGAAGAACTATACCGAGAGATGAAAGAGGCAGGTGTATTAAATAATACCGTAATGGTGTTCGGACAGATGAACGAATCTCCTGGGGTACGCTTTCGCGTCGGACACGCAGCTTTGACCATGGCGGAATATTTTCGCGACGATCTTCACAAAGATGTTTTGTTAACTATTGACAATATATTTAGGTTTATTCAAGCAGGTTCAGAAGTTTCTGGCTTGATGGGACAGCTACCTTCTAGAGTTGGTTATCAGCCAACTTTAGCCAGCGAATTAGCCGAATTAGAAGAACGAATCTGCAATACGGCATCGGGTTCTATTACCTCGATCCAAGCCGTGTACGTTCCTGCTGACGATATGACCGATCCTGCTGCGGTGCATACTTTCTCCCATCTTTCTGCTTCGATTGTTCTATCCCGCAAACGAGTCAGTGAAGGACTCTATCCCGCGATCGATCCTCTACAGTCAGATTCTAAAATGCTGACTCCCCAAGTAGTCGGCGATCGCCATTATAAAATTGCCCAAGCAGTACGCCAAACCCTAGCAAATTACGAAGAACTAAAAGATATTATTGCCATGTTGGGACTAGAAGAACTAGCCCAAAGCGAACGCAACATAGTCTATCGCGCCCGCAGGTTAGAAAGGTTTCTGACTCAACCTTTTTTTACCACCGAACAGTTTACGGGATTAGAAGGGAAGATGGTCAAGCTAGAGGATGCTTTAGAAGGGTGCGATCGCATTTTAAATGATCAGTTTTCTAATGTTTCAGAGCAGTCTCTTTATATGATTGGCAATATTAGAGAGAGCGAAAAATAGCTCACTCCAAAAAATCTCTGTTAAATATTGCCGACTAAATTTCCCAGCTGAAATGGAGTGATAGCGCAATGAGTATTCAGTGTTGGGAGCGTCACATGAGCATCTCAACCAGGTGTCAACGTTAGGAAAATCAGGCAAGTGCTTGTTCGTAACGCTTATTCACCTCATCCCAGTTAACCACATTCCACCAATTTTTCAGATATTCCCCCCTTTGATTGCGATAGTTTAGGTAGTACGCATGTTCCCAAACATCATTACCCATAATAGGATACATTCCTTCCATGAAAGGACTATCTTGATTGGGTGTCCCCATAACCTGTAACTGCTGCTGTTGATCTAAAACTAACCAAGCCCAACCGCTACCAAACTGCTTACTACCAGCTTCATTAAACTGTTCTTGGAAGGCGGCAAAACTACCAAAAGCCTCCGTAATGGCTTCAGCGATCGCACCTGTGGGTTCTCCACCACCATCAGGACTCATAATTTCCCAAAACATTTTGTGATTAACATAACCACCGCCATTATTGCGGATTGTGTTGGCGACATCTTCTGGGACAGTATCAATTTCTCGGAGGATATCATCAGCGGATTTACTAGCTAATTCTGGATATTTATTAACTGCCTTATTCAGGTTTTTAGTATATCCTGCATGATGCTTGTCGTGATGGAACATCATCGTCTCAGCGTCAATATATGGCTCCAGTGCGTCATAATCATAGGGTAGAGGAGGCAATTCAAAAGGGCCTTCAATTTGATCTTCGGCGATCGCACTCTTAGATAATGTGCCGAAAATAGCTGCGGTACTTCCAGCACCTAATAGAAATAGAAAATTACGACGATTGAGAACCATAAAATTTACCTGATGTTCAATAAAAATATCAATGTTTACTAATGGTCGCCTGTCACACCATTGTCCTTGAAGATATCATACCAAAAGGTTGTTATTTCATTGAACTTTCTCTTGCCGAATTAACTCACCGCCTGAGAATAGCTTTCCGATTCAGATTCAGATTGAGGTTTGGCAAAAATCATGCGTCCTGCGGAAGTTTGCAAAGAAGATGTGACGATTACTTGTATTTCTCCACCAACGCGATCGCTTCCTGATTCAACTACAACCATAGTGCCATCTTCGAGGTAACCAATACCCTGTTCGGGTTCTTTGCCCTGCTTGAGAATTTTAAGCTCTAAATTGTCTCCAGGAAGGTAAATTGGACGCAAAGAACGAGCTAAATCATTGATATTAAGAATTTGGACTTTTTGCAGGTTTGCCACTTTGCTTAAGTTGTAGTCATTAGTCAGCAAAGTACCACTGATTTCCTGTGCTAAACGAACTAACTTAGCATCTACAGTCTCAATGTCTTCATAATCTGCCTTGTTGATGATAATGCGCTCAGGATAGTCTTCCTGCATTTGATTGAGAATGTCTAAGCCTCTTCTACCACGAATTCGCTTTTGTGAGTTACTAGCGTCTGCTAAGTTCTGTAATTCCTGGAGGACAAACTGAGGAATTAACACCTGTCCCTCCAGAAATCCAGTTTTCAGCAATTCTTCGACTCTGCCATCAATAATACAGCTAGTATCCAAAATCTTAGTGGGCATGGCTTCTAATGTGCCTTCTGCCACCAGCATTGATTCAATACTATTGGGGTTAATTAACCGCAAGAAAGTTCGCCCATGAGTATCAGCTAAACCAATACCGAGATAGGAGAACATGACGCTACCCAATACGGCAAAGGTAGGTTTAAAAAAGCTTAATTCTTGAGGAATAGGCAGCAAAAAGACTGGTGCTAACATTAAGTTAGCTACGAGCAAACCCATTACCAGTCCGATCGCTCTGGTGATGATAATCTCGATGTTAGTGCTGCGGATCTGCTTTTCGAGGCGACGGTAGGTGGTTTGGACAGCAACGCCGATGCCTAAACCGATAATGGCAGCGAATCCTGCAATTACAAAGCGTAAGGCTGCGATATTGGACACCCCTTCCAAGATATCGACCGGTAGCAACTGTAATCCATCAAACCCGATGTTTACCGCTGCAATAATACAAATGACAATTATGATGACATCAACCATGATTTTAGTTGAATAATATGATATGGGATATATTTCTTCTTTACTGTAATAAATTCTCGGTAATAGTGTAAAAAATTCCTGAAAGTTCTTAATATTGCCGAAATTGATTTTGCTGCTAAGATTAATCTCTATAATTCAGTTGTAGCTATAGTTTGGCTACGAATTCGATTCATAAAATCATGCTGATAAATCATAATCAACATAATTATTTATATTTTTATATATAAGTGTTGCAATCTTTAGCAATGAAAAAAAATAGATCTTCGATAAATTCTACTATCAATTCAGTGGTCGATTCCTGCCAAATAATTCCTACTGCTGCATATATTCATATCCCTTTCTGTCGTCGCCGTTGCTATTACTGTGATTTCCCGATTTCAGTGGTGGGGGATCAAGAGCATAAATCGGCAGCGATCATGATGGAAGATTATATTGCCGCTGTAATTAAAGATATTCAGTTAACGCCATCCCCTCAGCAACCACTGCAAACAGTTTTCTTTGGCGGAGGTACTCCTTCTTTATTATCTCCAACCGAGTTAGGGCAAATTCTTCAGGCGATCGCTCAACACTTTAGTCTGGCTGATGATGTAGAAATCTCCATGGAAATCGATCCAGGCACTTTTGATCGAGATCGACTACAAGGATATCTAGATCTGGGCGTAAATCGTTTTAGTTTAGGAGTACAAACCTTTGAAGAAGAATTGTTAAAAGTTTGCGGGCGATCGCATAATCTGAATGATGTAATGCAGGGGGTAGATATTATTAAGCAGTTGGGTATTGATAACTTTAGCTTAGATCTAATTTCGGGTTTACCCCACCAAACTCTAGAACATTGCCAGTCATCTTTAGCACAGGCAATTGCGCTCGCCCCCCAGCATCTATCTTGCTATGATTTAGTATTGGAACCCGTTACTGCTTTCGGCAAACAATATCAGCCAGGGGCAAAACCGCTCCCAAATGATGATGATACTGCCGAGATGTATCGCTTGACTCAGAAAACACTGACTATGGCAGGATACAATCACTACGAAATATCCAATTATGCTCAACCAGGTTATCAGTGTCGCCATAACCGAATTTACTGGGAAAACAAACCTTATTATGGCTTTGGTCTGGGTGCCGCTAGTTATGTCGCTGGCAAAAGATTTAGTCGTCCCCGTACTCGCAGAGAATATTATGCTTGGTTAGAAGCTGGGGCAATTGTTGATGCGCCCGAAATATCGGCTACGGATTATTTATTGGAAACTTTAATGTTGGGTTTGCGTCTGGCAGAGGGCATAGATCTGGAGCAATTCACTCATGATGATCTTCAGGCAATTTGGTCATGTCTCCAGCCATATCACAACCAAGGATGGGTAGAAATTGTCAATCATGATGGTCAACTAGTTGATTTAAGAGAGCAAAAATCGATCAGGGAGCGATCAGCAAAATTACGTCTTAGTGATCCTGAAGGATTTCTGTTTTCCAATACTATTCTGGCTACTCTCTTTGAAAAATTAGAATAAACGAATTAAACATTTCTTAAACGTTGCCATGCCATTAACCAAAAATCTCTCACCAGTCGAACGGGTCGAATTAAATAATAGAGTAAATAGAAGTTACTGAGCAAGGGAAAAAACTCACGATCTTTAAAAGTTGGTGTAATTGTGCGCCAGATAGCCAGCCAACCCCAACGCCAAAATAAATAATGAACACAGTAATAAATTTTGTCTTGTGGACGTTCTATCATCCTGAAATTGAAGATTAATTTCTGGTAACTCAAGCCTTCTTCGTCAACATTATGAGCATTGTCAAAGAGAGTTTCACGCACCTGTTGGGCTAGAGACTGGCTCTTGGGTTCAGCCTTAATTCTTTGATGGACTAAGGACGGTAATTCAGCTCCCAGAAGATTGTTGGCAAGGCAAAGACTCAACAATAACATGCGTTCGCAACCCCAATCTCTGGACTTTTTCATCACTCTTGCCCAATCAATTTCCTGATCAACTCGAATCAGTTCGGCAATATCACAAAGCCATCCTAGTCTTGACCAGAGGTGCTTAGAGCCATGTACACAGAGAATAAGAAGCAAGTCTTCTGATTGAAAGTTAAGGACTGTTGTATTGAGCATGGATACTGGTTCCAGACGCTGCCACCAGTAATCAAAATCGATTTGAACAGAGAAGTACTGTTTAGCAATAATTCGATGATGAAGGTCTAGGCAAACTCTTTCATCATTACGCACTAGGGAATACTCATTGGCATATAGTAGATTGGCGGTGTGTTGTGTGTCACCCAAGAGCCAGCGTTCCTCTATTGGTCGATACTCATTCTGGCTCAGTATCTCTGTGGCTTTCACAAAGTCCTGCTTGGGCACTAAAATGTCTAGGTCGCAGAACTGACGGAGTGCTAGATTTCCATAGACTGAAGTGGCTAGGACGGGCCCTTTAAAAGGAATAGCGGGGATATCCTGCTCTTTTAATAGATTCAGAAGCTTGACCAGTTCCGTTGCTAGGCATAGATTTTGGGCGGTGTTGACTAAGACTTCCTGCCGAAGTTGCTCCAGATACATTTGGGGAACTGCTTCTGGGCAGGTCTTTTTCAGACTCTGGTAGAGAAGTGGGATAACCTTCTGCTCTGCTGCTATTTGAATTAGATACTCCCATCTGATGTCTTGCTGAATCAGGTTTCTAAATCTCTCGGCTATTTTAGAGTCTATGTTGGTTCTGGCGCTGCATAATAGTAGCTCTACTTCCGAGCAAGTATCCTTCATCGTTGCTGTAGCAAATGTTTGGGGTAAAGTGACTAGATCATTTTATTTGTTTTGGTATTGTTAAAGATATCATGGAATATTGCAGTAATATGTAACTCTAAAGTTATGACTTTTCACAGCTCTTACTATTTTATTTAGGTTGTTGTCGTTTGGCTCGATTTCTTGATCGCCAGAATTGAGGAATCTAGAATCTCCTTCCCTTTAGCTCTGGAAGTATGTCAAAGTATGGTTAAGTAAGTCAAAAAAGACCTGACAAAAATTGATGAATAGTAAAGAATTAGCTCAATATATTGAATCAACGGGGGGAATATCAAAACCCTGGTTACTAGTGCAGCTAAGATTAAAAAAGCTACAGGAACGCAAAAATCAAATTCCTCCCCAGGAATATATGATGGAACTGGAAGATATTCAAGGAGATCTGTTAAAACTGGGAGAGTGGTGGAAAGGTATTGAAAGTGAAGTTTTTGATTCCTAACTGAACCAGTAAATGTTATGGCAAGAGGCACTCTTTACTTATACTTACTAGTAGACATGGGCAAAGATAAAGTTGAATCAATCTTTAAGCTCTACTAGCAGTTAACATGTTCTGTTCTCACCGATTAACCTACTGTGATATCTGGGTGATATGGAATCCCCTCAAGCTATTTAAGCCACACCGCTAGAGTAAAACCGCACCAATAAAATTTGCGATCGCTAATCTTCCAGAAGAGATTGAGATTGAAGGGCAGTTATTAGAGCTAACTTTACACCAACAGTTTGCTAGTTATCGTCGGGTGTTTGATCGCTTCGGTTTTGGTCAAAGAATCGAGGGCATGATTCTCTCACAAATCTACCCCATAAAGAATTATCTTACTTTTGAAGTTAACTGTTCGTAAGTAACAAGTAACAAGTAACAAGTAACAAGTAGAGCGGAGACCCCGCGTTGACGTAAGGCGCAAACAAAGGCGCTTAGTTCGCCGCATGTAATACTCCGCTCCCGAAGGGCAAGTAGCAAGTGTGTCTTGCCGTTTGACTTGCTTCGTTGCTAGTTCAAAAACTACGGTTTTCTATGTAGGCGAGGTTTAGCTAGAGGATGAGTATTAATCTGATTTTGGAAGTTAGTCACTGCATCGATAACGCCTTTTTTTCAATTAAAACTAGGCACTAAATTAAAGCAAATTGTTCACCACTAATGGTATCAGGAGCAGAACTATTGGTAATATCAATATCATCTAAAGTTACTTGCTGGCCAAAAATATCTGTGACTAATAAATCTTGTACGCCATAAAGTGGATAGTTCCCCTCCATCACAAAGCGATTATCAGACTCACGGTTTAGTTCTACCAAATCACCATCTTCTTCGATTAATTCTACAGTCTTGATTGGATAGCGATGATTATTTAACCTGGTGGCAGCATAGTAAGGATTAGTTCCTGTAATGGTTTCTACAACAATCCCCTGACCAATACTGTAACCATTAGCTGTTACATAATCATCAGCCGGCCCAATTAATTGATATTCAATATTTACTGTCCCATCAATAGGAGCTCCTATTTTGGCAAATGCTTCGGCACTCATATCCATTCCATCTGCCCGTTCCATCAACTGGTCTACTACTTGAACAATAATTGGTGCATCACCTTCTCTTTGTTTAGGGCCAGATACTTTTATAAAAGCACCACTGGCTTGTGATCCATTCCATTGAATATTATTCATGGCCACAATTTTGTGTAGCTCGCTTTGGGTTGGAATATCAAATCCAGACGCTCCGATTCCTCCAGCAGGATTGGCTGCATCATAAAATGTGGCTCTTCCCTGATACACCTGATTTAGCTCTAATTCTGGTGCTAGATCGGGGTTCTGGTAAGTATAAATAGTTTTGTAAATACTGGGACTGTCAAAAGTAAAGCCATCTAGTTCAAAGTTTTTGGGCTCTGAGGTTACAGAGTCATTACCTGTGAATCCAAAGGTTATAGTTTCTCCTGCTGGAATTTCTCGATTCCAGGCTGCATTAGTAACTACATAGCTTCCGTTGTGATTGTGCTCAATCTCAGCATCCCAAATGTTGTTTATGGAATTGGGAAAATCAAAATCAAGACTCCAAGTATCAATATTGCTGACCGTATTATTAGTGATGGATATAGCACCTTGGAAACCATCCCCCCAATCGCTGATCAAAGTAAAGTCCACATCGACAGGCAAATCATTTTCTGGTGTACTAGCTAACTCAGTTCTAACGGGAAATGTTGCTGAAATCTTTTGATTAACCTGGGACAGATCGGAATCATCATTAGAAAACTCTAAGCTATTACCGACTTTAATTTCTTGTGGTCGTAGAGTTGAGCCATACATCTTGGGCGCATTAAAGGTAATTGATGTGCTTTCTTGAGAATCAAGATTTTGATTATAGTCTGGTGCTTTGAGGAGATAGCGATCGCCTTCTTGCTTTACTATTTCTGCCCCCCATAATTGCTCTGGATCGATTTTATAAGGAGAGATGAATTCAATTGTCCAATTCTTTAAGACATCCCCTGTATTAAGTACATCTAATCTGGCAGTAAATCCTTTGTCCCATTCTGTTTCCACTACAAAATTTGTTTTGATCTGATAGGGAAATAAATCTGCTGTGTTTGATTGGCTTTCGTCCATTACATTTGGCATAACTTCATTACTTGATTTTGCGTTCATTTCGGCAACAGGAGTCACAATACTTTTTGTACCTAATCTGATACTTTGAGGTCGGAAAATTTCGCCATTTATCTTGTTGGCATTAAAGATAATGGAAGTGCCTTGGTTCTCATAAATGGTTTCGTTGTAGTCTACTGGCTTGAGAGTATAGCGATCGCCTTCTCGATTGACAATTTCTGCACCCCAGATCTGCTCTGGATATATTTCAAACTGGGATTCAAATTCAATTGTCCACTCTGTTAAATTTCCTCCCGTATTTTCCAGTTCTATTATTCCTGTAAATCCTTGATCCCACTCGGTTTTAACCAAAAAACTTGTTTGTACTAAATCGTTAGTTAAAAATTCCACTGACAATCTCCTGTTGTTCTTCATCAAAAAAGCAAACACCTGCGTATCACTTAATAGTCTTTTTATATTTCAAAATAAACAGTGACATCGATTGAGGGAAAACTGTGATCTTGATATAAAAGTAATCTTGCAAAATACAAAAAATAGTTATTCCCACTTAGGATAGAATTAGCAGCAGCGATCGCATTGCCAATAAGTATTGGTGCCATCCTCTTATAATCGAGGGAGATCCAAAGGTTATTTATCCCGTTTAGTTGGGGACGAGTCGCGCGATGCGTAGCGAGTCCTTGAGGGTAATCGTTCTTGCCAATAGAGCAATTTTGTTTTATTTTCTCTAGAAGTGTTATTATCAAGACTGAGAATCAACAGATAAACGATTGAGTTTGTATCCAGTATCTAAAGGTCTTTTCCGAAAAGTATTGAGCTATTCCTTTCCCAATAATTCTGTCTCTCTAAACACAACACTCATTGAGAGGACAACTAAAATATGTCAATTTATATAGGCAATTTGTCGTACGATGTTAACCAACAAGACTTAAGTGAAGTCTTTGCTGAATATGGAAACGTTAAACGAGTTCATATTCCCACAGATCGCGAAACAGGTCGCGTTAGAGGATTTGCATTTGTCGAGATGGAATCCGAAGCAGAGGAAGATAAAGCAATTGAAACTTTGGATGGTGCAGAATGGATGGATCGTCAGCTAAAAGTTAATAAAGCTAGACCTCGCGAAAACAGAAGTTCCTTCAGTGGTGGTCGAAACAATCGCTTCTAGACCAATTTCATTAAATTAAACAATTAACGCTTCTAGAGATCGAGTAAATTCAGTTTTACGTCGCTTTTCTTGGGGCGTTTTGTTGTTTGAATTCTGGCAAATTAACTTGTTAAGACTGTTAGTTGTTAGTGGTTAGTTGTAAAGCACTAAACGCCAAAGATTTGGTTGATCTCTTCATCCTCGTCATTAAAATCATCACTAATTTCGATTTGACCAGCATATCTACCCAAGGGACTAGCTTGAACGGAATTATCTTCAGCAATATATTTGCTAAGTATGGCTTTAGGTACTCCTCGATTAGCAATGATAATTTGCTCTCCAGACTCAATTCTTTCTAGTAACTTAGATAGGTTCGTTTTTGCTTCGTGAATATTGACCTGTTTCATAACGAATGAGTTAGTTTACTAAACTTAGCTAATTTATAGTCTCAATAATGGCGATCATGAATTAGAATATTTCTTTAAGTTAGAGTCTATAAAATTTGCGGTACATTAGTATATTTAATTTTACCCTTATTGAAAATTTTACAATTTACATTAAACTTTTAACAAAGTAAACAACCGTCATTACTATGAATCAACACAAAAAACAATTTTCATTAAGCAAACATACACTATTAGAAGAAGTAAATAAAATAGAAGAAGTAAATCAAATAACTAAAAATAAAAATCCTATCGATGAAATTCAGATTCAAAAGTTATTGGATATATATGTAATTAATTCTCCTCGAAAAGAACTTTTTGTAAATGAAACTAATTCTGAACAGTTTTCATTATATTGTATTAATAGACTTGCTAAAGCAATAAAACTACAATCTGAACCTGATCAAACACCTGAAAAAATAAAAGAATATTTTCAATCTTTAGATGAAGTCGTGTATCCATTTTATAATTTATATATAGATATAGAAGATAAAATACTTGAGCTTGACACTAACAACAATGCAGAACTTGCAAAATGGATTGAAATCTTAGTGAAAAATTTTAAAAAAAGATTTTACCTCTGGGGTTATGACAATAAATATGACGGTTATATAGATTTGCTCATGAAAAAGAAAAATCCTTTTCGTTTTCGTTTCGGAGAAAATATTGCGGCTTGCATATATCTTCATTT
>CBDUCX010000130.1:0-13826 GCA_965365755.1 uncultured Pleurocapsa sp. | reverse complement strand
TATTTGCAGTAAAACACAAATCTGCCAAACTTATATCATTTAGATCATCTGTAGATTCTATATGGCTGACATAACGTTCAACCAGTTCCTCAAGTGCGTTTTCAGTTTTCGCCGATAAGGTCAGAAGATGTAAGGGACGCTCTCTATTCTCCCTTTCCTCTTTCATTTTTCCGTTTGCTGGTGCTTCTTCCAACACCATATGGCAATTGGTTCCCCCCATCCCAAAGGAACTTACCCCAGCACGACGGGGAGTTCCATTCCCAGACCATTCTGAGAGAGCAGTATTGACATAAAAAGGACTGTTGGCAAAATCAATATTGGGGTTGGGCTGCTTAAAATGCAAACTAGCCGGAATTTGCTTATGTTTGAGAGCCAGCACCGTTTTGATTAACCCGGCAATCCCAGCTGCTTCTGCTAAATGCCCGATATTAGTTTTAACAGAACCGATCGCACACCATCCATTCTTTGGCTTTGTTCCATTTCCTTGACCCATTTGACGAAATGCCTTGGTTAATGCAGACATTTCAATCGGATCACCCAGAGCCGTTGCGGTTCCATGGGCTTCTACATAACTGATCGTACTGGGATCGACCTCTGCTTTAGTTAGGGCTTCAGTAATCACGGCTGTTTGACCTTCAACCCCAGGAGCACTATAGCCAATCCGTAAGGCTCCGTCATTGTTCACTGCTGAACCTTTGATCACTGCCTGAATTGTGTCGCCATCCTCAATAGCCTCCTCCAAACGTTTGAGGATAACGACACCGATCCCATTGCCAAATACTGTCCCCTGGGCATCCCTATCAAAGGTACGACAATGACCGTCAGGAGAAGCAATACCCCCCTCTTCGTAGAGATAACCCACTTTTTCGGGGGCTACAATCGCCACTCCGCCAGCGATCGCCATGTCGCATTCCCCCGTCAACAAACTTTTACAAGCGGAGTGTACGGCAACCAAGGACGTAGAACAAGCGGTTTGGACATTCAGACTTGGACCCCGTAGATTGAGCTTGTAAGCAATTCGAGTCGGCAAGGCAAAAGAGGCATTGCCCAACCTCACCTGCATATCAACCAGGGATTCCAGCATCGTCCGATGACTAGAAAAACCTCGATTGGGATGCACATTGTTGAGCAAGTAAGTATTAAAGCCAGACCCCACGTACACACCAACTAACCCCAGATATACTTCTGGATTGTACCCCGCATGTTCAAAGGCTGACCAGGCACACTCCAGCAAAATTCGCTGCTGTGGGTCGATCAGTTCCGCTTCCCTTCGACTGTAGCCAAAGAAGGATGCATCAAAATGATCGATATCAGGCAAAATTGCACCCGCTTTTACATAGTCTGGATGACTGGATATTGTAGAATCCTTGACTTCTAATTCCTCATCGGCAAAAAAGGAGATTGATTCCACCCCATCTCGGAGATTTTGCCAGAATTCCTCTAGGTTACTAGCTCCTGGAAACCTTCCCGCTAAGCCGATGATGGCTATGTCACCGCTAAATTGAGCTGTTGGTGTCTGGTGCTTAACCGCAATTTTTTCAGGTTGTAAGGGTTGTTTGTCGTCTGTCCCAGAGTCATTTAAATGTTCGACTAGGGTACTGATAGTTGGGCACTGGAATAACGTAACGATGGACAAATCGCCTCCAAACCGAGCGACTAATTTGCGATGCGCTTGAGTCAAGAGCAAGGAATTGCCACCGAGATCAAAGAAATTATCGTAAATGCCAACATCTTCCAACTGGAGCACCTCTTGCCAAATGGTAGCGATCGCCTGTTCAATCTCTGACTCCGGCACCACCAACTCTACGTCCAACTCCCGCCGCCGCACATCTGGAGCTGGAAGAGCTCGACGGTTGATTTTCCCATTGGGTGTCAGGGGCATTTCATCGAGTACGACCAAGGCTGCTGGCACCATATAGTCAGGCAACTGTTCTTTCAAATAACTCCGCAAACTCGGTTCCAACTTACCAGCGATCTGGGTTTTTAAGGGATTATTACCATAATTTTTCCAGGGTTGAGACGACAGTGGAGCACTGGGATAGGTAGCCCAGGGACAGGTGTGTTGCCCTCGTTGGAATACCACATCGTAGTACTGGAGGGCATCTACCCCAGAGCTATAGAGGTAAGGGGTATAGCCGAGTTCCTGACTCATCTCCCACCATATTTCTGGCTCAATTCCCCTGCCACTCAGATGCCCTAGGGTTTGACCTAAATCTGCGACAGTGCCTGATTCGTCTCGCTCCAGGGACTCGATCAGCTTGATGGGTTCAACTAGGCGAGAATTGGGAATCCCATTGATCCCCAGTACCTCAATCTGAGTTTGGAGTAATTGACGGATAGATGCCACACTCAGATCATTTGGTTGCCAATCTAACCAGTGAATGTCTGGGGTGGAACCCACTTCCTTGCCAATGTGGAGGATGACATCATAGCGGAATCGGGTTAGTTCATTGTCATCCTGTCCCCGCTTAAGCTGAATTTCTACGTGGCTAATTTGGGGAACTCGTTGTTTTAAGGCAACAAAGAATTCTGGAGCAATGGTTAAATCTTTTTCAGCCCTTAAACTCTTCTGTATCCGTTGCCGTAACTCTCCACCAGAAAGAGAATCAGAGGCTTTATAGAACTGAATATCAGTATGAAATGCCTCTAACCATGAGTAATTACGGACATCACCGACGAAAATAAAGCCACCTGGGGTAATCCGTTTGGCTGCTCGTTCCAATACATCCGCCAAATAGTCAACACTGGGGAAAAACTGGAGCACCGAGTTAATAATAACTGTGTCAATGGAATCTGGTTCAATTTCCTCAAATTTATCCGCTGTCTGTTGAGCAAGGGTTATCTTTTCCTGCCAGTTTTTCTGTTGTACATGTTGCCAAACATAACCCAGGGCTTCCTGGGAAATGTCAATACCGTAATAATGCTCACAGGCTGGCGCGAGCCTAAACAAAAGCATCCCAGTGCCACATCCAATCTCCAGAACTCTTGTAGGTTGGTAGGATAGAATTCGAGCAACTGTCTGTTCGACCCAGTTACGCATTTCCCGTTCTGGAATCGGTTGTCCTGAATAACTATCGTTCCACCCCACCAAATTGAGCATTGGATCAGCTGAAGGAGTCAACTTACTGTAGGTGACATCAATCACATCTTGCCACTGATCTAGTTGCTCTGACTGTGTTTGGGCATCATCCTGATGCTTTGGTACTATATAAGCCACCAATCGTTTTTCTCCCGGCGTATCTTCGCGATCAATCACGACCGCTTCCCGAACCTCTGGATACTGGTAACAGGCCGCTTCAATTTCACCCAACTCGATGCGGAATCCTCGAATTTTTACTTGATGGTCGATACGACCAATATATTCAATGTTGCCATCAGGCAAGTAACGAGCCAGATCGCCAGTCTTGTAGAGTCGAGGTCCTGACCCCTCGCTAAACGGGTTATCAATAAACTTTTGTGCCGTTAGCTTCGGTCGATTGAGATAGCCCCTCCCTACCCCTACTCCACCGATGTGTATTTCTCCTGATTCACCGATGGGCACGGGTTGCATATCGGAGTCTAGGATATAAATCTGGGTATTGGCAATGGGGCGACCAATAGGGATACTGGTGACGTTGCGATCGCCCTGACATTGCCAGAAAGTAACATCAATAGCCGCTTCCGTGGGTCCGTAAAGGTTATGTAACTCGGCATCTAGACGGTCAAAGAACCGATCTCTGAGGGCAACAGGTAATGCCTCACCACTGCAAATTACTCGCTTCAGGGAATGACATCGATCTAGGGTAGGCTCCTCCAGAAAAATTTGTAACATGGAGGGAACAAAATGCAATGTGGTAATGCTTTCCTGGATAATAAGGTGCACCAAATAAGCACTGTCTTTATGACCATCTGGTCGAGCCATTATCAGCCTTGCTCCAGCTAACAATGGCCAGAAAAATTCCCAAATCGAGACATCAAAACTAAACGGCGTTTTTTGCAGCACCCGATCTGAGGCGGTTAATCGATACTGATCTTGCATCCAGAGTAAGCGATTTACAATACCACGATGATTGTTCATCGCGCCTTTTGGTTTTCCAGTTGAACCAGATGTGTAAAGGATATAGGCTAAGTTCTCACTGTTGACGGTGCTGATTGGATTATCCTGAGATGATTGAGCGATCGCCTGCCAGTCAGCATCCAAATAAATTAGTTGAGCATCTGAAGTTGGTAATGCTTGAGCCGCCGTCTTACTAGTCAGCACAAGGGACACTTGAGAATCGGAGAGCATGTACCCTAAACGGTCTTGGGGATAGCCTGGATCGAAGGGAATATAAGCTCCTCCCGCTTTAAGAATCCCCAGCAAACCTACAATCATTTCCAGCGATCGCTCAAGGCAAATCCCCACCAATACCTCTGGTCCTATCCCCAGATGCTCTAAATAATGAGCTAATTGATTTGCTTGTTGATTGAGCTGTTGATAGGTCAGTTGCTTCCCTTCAAAAACAACAGCTATGGCATCTGGAGTCTTCTCTACTTGATCTTCAAATAGCTGATTTAGACATTGATCTAGGGGATAATCTACGTCAGTATTGTTCCAGTCATCGAATAGTTTCTTGTAGTCCTTTCCCATCAACATAAAAACTCAGCAATTATCTTGTAAGATCAGCAATTATCTTTAATTTAAGGTGACAAACTAAAGAAATTACTTCTTCCTAATACTTTATGGCATTATGGGCATAGTAAATTGATTACTAAGAATTCCAAACAATCAACAATCAACTTTTACTCTGCTTATTTAAAATTAACCTTAGAATTGAGCGAGCCAATACCAAACACCAGGAAAAATTGTCGAGCCTACTGAGTTGGAATTTTCAGTCCTTTAAAAAAGTCCAGATCTCAAGAGAAATATTAACTGTCTGGGGGGCGGTCATGATGGAGTGTAGAATTATAGTTTCGTACTTTTAAATACATCATTGGAGTTCAATAGTGAGATTAGATTAACTAGAGTCTACTTTATCGCCAACAAGGGCGAATCTTGAGACAAGAATCAAAGATGCAGGAATCATTTAAGCGCATTCTTACGGGAACAATTACTTTTGCTTTCACCTTGGTAGTAGCGGTAATTGGTTATGTCTTATTTGGCTGGACGCTCTTAGATTCGAT
This sequence comes from uncultured Pleurocapsa sp., assembly GCA_965365755.1. GTDB lineage: Bacteria > Cyanobacteriota > Cyanobacteriia > Cyanobacteriales > Xenococcaceae > Waterburya. The sequence continues at coordinate 8,684 of CBDUCX010000130.1, read as the reverse complement.
CTACATGGTGGTGATTACTATTTTCGGGGTGGGTTACGGGGAAGTAAAACCGTTAGAAACTGCACCAGAAAAAATTTTTACCATGATGGTAATTTTAGCGGGGACTTCATCAGCGGTATATATTGTAGGAGGTTTTATCCAGATGGTTGCAGGAGGAGAAATCAATCGAGCTTTAGATAGCCACCGTAAAGGTAGAGACATCGAAACTTTGAAAAATCATGCGATTATCTGCGGTTTTGGACGTATGGGGCAGATTTTGGCACAACAGCTTCAAGAAGATCGCCAGCAATTTGTGATTATTGAACGGGAAAGCGATCGCGTGGTCAAAGCGGAATTGATGGGCTATTTAGTTCAGGGAGGTAACGCCACTGATGAAAACATTTTGATATCGGTTGGCATTGAGAAGGCTAGAGTCTTGGCAACGGTATTACCTGATGATGCAGCTAATGTGTTTATTACCCTAACTGCTCGTGGTTTAAATCCTAGTTTAACTATTTTGGCGCGGGGTGAATTGCCCACAACGGAGAAGAAACTCAAGCTAGCAGGGGCAGATAGAGTAGTTTTACCCGCAATTATTAGCGGAATGCGGATGGCAAATTTGATTACTCGCCCCACCGCCACCGATTTTCTGAAAAGTAAACGCGATCGCCATTATCTTGATGAATTACTCGGTCAGATTAATGTGCAGATCAATGAATTAGCTGTTAAGAAAGGTTCTACTCTAGTGAACAAAACCATTGGTCAACTAGAGGTAAGAGGTAAAGGAACTTTCATTATTGTGGCGCTTCGTCGTCCAGATAAAACCGTAATCAAAAATCCTGAACGCAACCTTGTTTTAAAGCCAGGAGATACAGTCATTGTGATTGGACACGAGGGGGATATTCCGCAGTTTGCCAGATTCAACGAAATGAAAAGTAAAATGCGCTATCGAGGTTCTAGTATCGGGTAACTTAATTATCAGTTGCTCAAATCAAAGTAGTCCGATAGAAAGATTTCTATTCGGCTTGTATTAAGTTAGATTAAGCTAGATTAAGTAAGCAAGCAATCTTTACTAAATTATTTGTGGAAGTCTGGAAAGTTCTCCAAGCAACAACAAAACGGAAGCTAACTAACTTATTTGCCGTAGGGTTACTATTCTGGATCAGTATCACTTTGCTATTGCCTGCCCTACCTACCTATATTCAGTCTATGGGGGCGACTACTCAGCAAGTAGGTCTAGTTATGAGTTGTTTTGCGATCGGACTAATAGCTTCCCGTAATTGGTTAGGCAAAGTAGCCGACACTAGCAGTCGCAAATTAGTAATTCTCATTGGCACATTGGTAGCAGCGATCGCTCCCCTATTTTATTTATCGGTTCGTTCTATCTTCGGCTTAGGATGTATTAGGGCTTTTCATGGCATTAGCATTGCTGCTTTTACCATTGGCTACAGTGCGTTGGTGGTAGATCTTGCGCCAGTACAGTATCGAGGAACTTTAATCGGTTACATGAACCTGGCTGTACCCATTGGTATGTCTATTGGGCCAGCTATGGGAGGATTCTTGCAAATTACTGGGAAACAGTATGTTCCTGAAGGTACGGGCTATGAAGCTTTGTTTGCAATTTCAACTATCTGTGGTGCATTGGCTTGTGCTCTGTCTAGTCAGATTAGAGATACATCTTTACCAAGGGCGGAGTCTCAACTAAGCAATGAAAAAGAAATTCGACGAGATTTTAGACAGGTAGTTAAAGATCCTGCTTTAATAGTGCCGACTATTATTCTACTTTTAATTGGGTTGGTTTTCGGAACTTTAGTGGCTTTTTTGCCCTTATTTATTAAGGAATTACAGTTAGATTTCAATGTCGGCTTATACTATACTATGGCGGCGATCGCCTCTTTTGTGGTACGTTTATTTATCGGGCAAGCAAGCGATCGCTATGGACGTGGTTTATTTATCACTGGGGCTTTAGTTTGCTACGTGATCTCGATGATCTTGCTGGCTGAGGCACAGACTCCAATCATGTTTATCTTGTCGGCGATCGCTGAAGGAGCTGGTGCAGGTATCCTAATTCCCCTGACCTTAGCGCTTATTTCTGATCGTTCACACTCTAATGAACGAGGAAAGGTCTTTGCTTTTTGTATGAGCGGTTTCGACGTGGGAATTGCTTTGGGTGGTTTTATTTTGGGTTTCCTCTCTGATATTCTAGGAGGCTATCGAGGCATATTTACTTTAGCCGCAATTCTGGGTTTAATTGCTTTGATTATTTTTGTTACTCAAGTAGGTAAGAGTTTTCGTGATTCTCTCTTTTTTGCCATCGGCAAAGCACCAGATGCCTATGCTTTAAATAAAGGCGATCGCAAATTCACCAGTACTTAAACTTTTAAGGTTAATGATTTTGCTTACCCTACTACTAGAGCATATCCAATAGAAGTTAAACAACTCTGTTTAAAAATGTATCTCAATGGCATGGGATTTAGAGCAATTGCTCTTGGTGACAGACATTGACCATACAACTATTATTAATTGGGTTGAGAAAGCGGGAGAATCGTTATCTGATGAACCACAAGACTCGGAAATACCAGAAATTACAGAAATAGATGAGTTACAAACCTTTGTCGGGAACAAGAAGAAATTGATCTGGATTTGGACAGTAGTTAATCACCAAAAAAAACTAAGGTGGCAAAATTGACTGGATTAATTTGGTTTCCAATTCCAGTAAATAAGTTTCAGGAGAACGACGAAAACGACGTTGTTGAAGGCGTTTTCGTCGCAGTAGTTCCAATCTAAGCCTACTGAAGATTTCGGGATAACTCTAGTTTTTTTTAAGGGCTAAAGCCTAGCTTAAAATAAGTCTAGTCTTTAGCCCTAGTTAATTGATTAATTTATTTCTCGTGAAGTTAGCCAAAGTAGGCTTTAAAAAGAAAAGGTAGTCCTGATAGCACCGATGAAGATATCATCATTGTCACCATCTTGGTTGGGAGTTGGTAGCCAAACAAGTCCAGGGGTAACGGAGATATTGTCATTGAGTTGATACTTATAAAAACCTTCGAGGTGAATGGGTACATCATTAGAGATGTCTTCATCATCTCCATCGCCATCGGCATCAATCGAAGTTAAATAAGGTTCTGCACCAACAATTAAGGCTGCTAAACTACCTTCTTTGAGAATGTCAGAAACCACAAAGGCCGCTGCGTAATTCCAAATGTCTCCATCTCCGTCTTCACCATCACCAACAATATTGGCATCAGTGAAAGCACCCCAACCTCTGATACTAATTGTCGGATTGAGATCGTACTGGAATTGAACACCATAGGAATTAGTTGTTACAGGAGAACCATTAATGATGGTGTCACCATTCGCATCTTCAAAGTTGGCAAAGTTAGTACCTGTCGCTCCCCACAGGAATGAACCACGAGGGCCGAGAAACTCGCCATCGTCGTCAAGACCAGTTTGCTCATTATCGTAACCACGGACATAGGTAAGACCGATTTGTAAGGGTTCGATGGGAGTAATATCAACTTGTCCCAAAGCAGAGAAACTGCCGTTAAAAAGACCAGCGGCATCACTGGGATCGGAAGCAGTAGGAGCGATATATCCCCCAGTAAGGGTAATAAAGTCGTTTAATTCAAAGCTAGCACCAAGACCAGCAGATGAGTTATCAATACCCTGACGATAGATTGGATTACGTTCACCAAAGCGAGTCAAGGCACCGTTGGCACCACCACCAACGTCTAAACCTTTGTTAAAGGTATTGGCATAGAAATGGTGAGCGGCTAAACTTGCCATCGCCGTGACTCTGAGCTTATCGTTGAGAGCGGGAAAACTGTAGTGTAGACGATCCAGTATGACATCGTTATCAGCAAATCCATCGAAGGCAAAACGTCCTTCTCTGGTGCCAGTTTCATCCTGAAAAGAATTACCGTTATTACCAGCAGTTAAACGGGTAAACAGCTTATCCTTACCTGTAAAACTACTAGTAAATGTAAGACGAATTCGGTCGGTAAAGGTTACCTGTGAATCTAAATCAGGATTGTCGTCTGAACCTAATGCTTGTTCATCACCAAAGGCTTGAGCAATATTGAAATTCACCTCACCTACTAGTTTAGTAGTGGTAGAAAACTGATTATCTTCGAGAACAGCAGTTCTGCTTTCTATTTCATCTACTCTACCGCCCAAGGTGGCTAGTTCTGCTTCAAATTCTTGGGTTAAGCGCTCAATGGTTGCCAGTTCCTCTTGACTAGGACCACTATTAGCAGCAATCAAACGCTCAATTTGATTTAGACAGCTATTGAGACCCGCGGCAAATTCGTAACGAGATAGGGCTTGATTTCCACGGTAGGTTTGATTTGGGAAACCAGCTATACATCCGTAGCGATCTACTAAGGAGCGCAGTGCCTCGTATGCCCAATCTGTAGGAGACACGTCTCTTAGTTGATTAACGTTCGTTACCTGTCCCATAGTATTGCTGGGAACTTCTGGATTGTCTAAGTTATCCCCAACACCGTTATTGAAATTAGCGTAATCGGCGATCGCATTGGGATTAGACATATCTACCTCTTGAGCAGAGACAGAATTTCCAGTCAACATCGCTGCATAGATTAACGCCGCAGTACCAAGTAAAGCGGGTTGCTTAAATTTGATCATTTTATTTTTTTCCTCACACCTAAATCACACACAGACTACATTCTTGCGCTATGCCTCTATACTTATACGGTATTGCGAATTTTTTTGTCAATTCAGATACTAAACTATAAAAGTTACAGGCAATAGTATAGATAGTAATATATCCAATTCAATGTATTAGTGACAACTTTAGTCTAAAGAATGGACATAGTTGGGGAATCAATTTTTTGTTTGTCGGAGTGCCAAATCTGACCGTCTAAGGCCATTTGCTCGATTAAACTAGCTAGACGGAGTGCTTTAAGAGCTTGTTCTCCTCCCACCGAAGGACGCTCACCCCCGCGAATACAGTTCACAAAATGTTCAATCTCAGCATAAATTGGTTCGACATTACTGGTATAGACTTTTTCAGTGATGCCATCTTGTTTATAAAATAGCTGTTGTTGTTCTACTGGAAAGTTAGTTTGCTGATGGCGATGAATCAAAATTTCATTCTTCAGAAAATCAGTCTCAATCAAAGAGTTTTTACAGTGGGCTGCTAAACAACGGATCTTGCGGTGGGTAACTTTGGAGGCAGTCAGGGTTGCCACAACCCCATTGGCAAAACCAAGGTTGGCAGTTGCATAATCTAAATTTAAATTTCCCGAATTACTCGAAGCACTGCCACTGGCGGTTAATTTAACCACTGGGGAAGCTGATAATTCCAACAGTAAATCAATATCATGGATCATTAAGTCTAAAACAACCGAAACATCGTTAGCACGGCTAGAGTAAGGACTGAGACGACGAGCTTCTAGTGCCAGGATATTTTCAGTTCGGATAACTTTACTTAATTCTCTAAATGCAGGGTTGAATCTTTCAATATGACCTACCTGTAGGATACATCCAGTCTTCGCGGCTAAATTGACTAAAGACTCTGCTTCAGTAATCGAAGCGGCGATCGGTTTTTCAATTAAAATATGAACTCCAGCCTGGAGACAGCGGACTCCGACCTCATGATGCAGTCTGGTGGGAACAGCGATACAAACTGCGTCAACCGAGGGCAATAACTCTTCGTAATTTTCATAGAAGTGTGTCCTATATTGACTAGCAATTTCAATTCCCCGTGGCAAATTAGCATCTGAGACACCAATTAATTCAATGTCTTTGAGTAAGCTGAGAACACGGACATGATGCTGTCCCATATTACCCACTCCAATGACACCCATTTTCAACGGTCGTGGCTGATTTTTACGGGAGGAAAGGCCGAATTCATTTCGGCTTGTTCCACTCCCGTCTTGACCGTCATTTAACGGTTGCTGAGAAAAATTAGTATGCACTTTGTAAGAAAACTCCTCCACCAATAAGTCGATTAGTATAACCGATGTTTCAATTGCCCTTAGATCATCCAGATACTATCACAGAGAAATTAAATCTAAGTAAATTAGAAACTTGCAGACTGCATAGACAATCTTGTGACGATGTAAAGCATTTTAATATATCTTTACATTATCTCTTAATTGGAAAAGGTCAAGCTATTAGCTTGTGGCGATTGATGACCCGTCTGTTGATTTAATACTTTGATGGCGCAACTAAATTTCGGTGCTAGGGTAAACAGCAGATATTGTCAGGAAGGGGAGAAGAATTTAACGATGAAGAATTTAAAGATAATAAAGACAAAAAGTATCTTAATAGGTTCATTTGTCGTCAGTTGGGGATTAATTAATCTAGGAACTCAGCCTGTAGCAGCTCAGGACATTCCCCCAGAGGAAAACAGTTCTAAACAAGCTAATCTTGCATCTTCAGCAATCGGCAAGAATATTTCCACCAGGGCTATTGATTTACTATTATTTAATTCCGATAAATCTTCAGCAGACAACTTATTAACAATTGAGCAGCTAGCCCAGAGAGAATTAGACCTGAAAACATTTTGTCAAAATTACCCTTATAATTCCCAGTGTGAGCCAGTTAGACCATCCAACGAACCTGGATCAATAGAGCGATCGCCCGTTCCTGTACCCGTACCACCTCCAGCAAACAGTAGCCAGAACTCAAGCAGCAGACAAAAAAGCGGTTGGGCAATTGTACCAGAGGCAAGTACGTTAGGTTTCGGGGGGCATATCGTCGGAAAAATCACTCCCAATTTTAACGCTAGGGTGGGAGTCAATGCCTTTGGACTTGGTATAGATATCGAAGAAACAGATCTAGATTTTGAAGGAGATTTAAATTTGTTCAACGTCTCCAGTATTATTGATATTCATCCTTTTAAACGTTCAGGATTTAGAATTAGCGGGGGTTTAATTTTTGGCGATAATAATTTCAATGGCACAGCAGATATCTCCGAAGAGGTAGCTGATGGACTAGGGGAAGTTGAAGTTGAGGGACAATCAATTAACGTTAGAGACCTCAATATCAATGAATTAGCTACTCTAGATGCCGATATTGAGATTAACAACAGCGTTGCCCCTTACATAGGGATTGGAGGAGGAAATGCAGTGGGAGAAAGTAAGGGTTTAGGATTTTGGTGGAATTTAGGGGTAGTATTGGGCGGTTCTCCTGAAGTCGAACTAGACAGTAACGTCTCTGAGGAAACTCCTGAAGAAATCAGAGAAGAAGTTGAAGAGGCTGCCGACGATATACTTGAAGAAGAGGAAGAAGAACTTGAAGATGAACTAGACTTTATTAATATCTATCCAGTGGTGTCCCTAGGGTTTTCTTATCAATTTTAGGTTTTGCTCATGCCTAATTCCATTACAAAACTTTGCGGTTGTGGTAATGGTGATAGCTATTGTTTTAACCTGACAGTTATTACCATTTAATAATAAGATTTTTCTTTTATATGACTGTTTCTCCCCACAAAAAGGCTAAGGCACTAAAATCTGGCAGTCGTCGCCCTGCTAAGGAACTCTGTAGTGAATGTGGACTTTGTGATACGTACTATATTCATTATGTCAAAGAAGCCTGTGCTTTTTTAAACCAGCAAATTGCTGAACTGGAGACAGTCGCTCATGGGCGTAGTCGGGACTTGGATAACGAAAATGACTGGTATTTTGGTGTCAGTCAAGAAATGATGGCTGCTCGTAAGAAACAACCCATCGAAGGGGCGCAATGGACAGGAATTGTTAGCACGATCGCCTGTGAAATGTTAGAACGAGGCTTGGTGGAAGGTGTTGTCTGTGTGCAAAACACCGCCGAAGACCGTTTTCAACCGATGCCAGTAATCGCCAGAACCCCAGAGGAGGTTTTAGCTGCCAAGGTAAATAAGCCAACGCTGTCACCTAATTTGAATGTCTTAGAGCAAATTGAACAGTCAGGATTAAAACGCCTGCTGGTGATTGGTGTGGGCTGTCAAATTCAGGCTTTGCGAGCCGTGGAACAGGAATTAGGTTTGGAAAAACTCTATGTTTTAGGTACTCCCTGTGTCGATAATGTCAGCCGTGAGGGGTTACAAAAGTTTCTGGAGACTACTAGCAGATCTCCTGAGACAGTGGTGCATTACGAGTTTATGCAAGACTTTCGGATTCACTTCAAACATGAGGATGGTTCGATCGAGAAAGTACCTTTTTTTGGTCTGAAAACTAATAAATTGAAGGATGTATTTGCCCCTTCCTGTATGAGCTGTTTTGACTATGTTAATTCTTTAGCTGATTTAGTGGTGGGCTATATGGGCGCGCCCTTCGGTTGGCAATGGATTGTAGTTCGCAACGATACAGGTCAGGAAATGCTAGATTTGGTGAGAGAGCAATTAGATACCCAGGAAGTAACCTCTAAAGGCGATCGCAAGGCGGCAGTACAACAAAGCATTCCTGCTTACGATAAAGGGGTAACCTTGCCCATGTGGGCGGCGAAAATGATGGGAGTAGTAATTGAGCGCATTGGGCCTCAAGGACTAGAATATGCTCGTTTTTCGATTGATTCTCACTTTACCCGCAACTATCTCCATCTAAAACGCAACTATCCTCAAAAGCTAGAGCAGCATGTCCCTGAGTATGCTAAAAAAATTGTCGGGCAGTATAAACTACCTGATTAGAGAGGGAGTAATATAGTTTTGTCTTTTAAATTTGCACTTTTTAGCCACTGGGCAAAATTCTTGAGTAACTTTATAT
>CBDUCX010000129.1:0-13842 GCA_965365755.1 uncultured Pleurocapsa sp. | reverse complement strand
CTACAGTAAGCAGAATTTTGGTATTTTTTATGACCGACAGTAAATATATTCTCTCTCTCGATCTGGGTACAACAGGAAATAGAGCCATTTTATTTAATCATCAGGGGAATGTTGTCGGTCAAGCCTATAAAGAATTGACTCAGCACTATCCCCAACCAGGATGGTTAGAACACGATGCCTTAGAAATTTGGCAGGATATTAGTGGCTGTATACAGCAGGTTATTACGGATAATCGAATAGACTCTCAGGAAATTGCGGCTATTGGATTAACTGTGCAAAGAGAGACTTGCTTGTTGTGGGATAAAACCACGGGCAAACCGCTACACAAGGCAATCGTGTGGCAGGATCGTCGTACGGCGGATATGTGCGATCGCCTGAAGGCAGAGGGTAAGGCAGAAATTATTGAGCAAAAAACTGGTTTAGTCTTAGATGCCTATTTTTCAGCCACTAAGTTAGCTTGGCTGATTGACTGGGTGAAGCAAAATCAACCTGATACTAATTGGGATAACGTGATGGCAGGGACGATCGATACCTGGGCATTATGGAATCTCACGGGTCAACAGGTTCATGCTACTGATGTGAGTAATGCTAGTCGTACCATGTTGATGAATTTGGATACGGGAGAATGGGATCAGTCTTTACTAGAGTTGTTTAATATTCCGCGCCAGATTATGCCTGAAATCAAACCTAGCATGGGTCTATTTGGTAACAGCGATCGCAGTCTATTCAGTACACAAATTCCCATTACCGCTATCTTTGGCGATCAACAGGCTGCTTTATTTGCCCACGGTTGCGATCAACCAGGGTTACTCAAATGTACCTATGGTACTGGCTGTTTTTTAGTGGCACAGACAGGGACTAAAGTCACCCGCTCAAACAATAAGCTCCTTTCTACAGTGGCGTGGAGTACTCCTCAACAAACCAACTATGCTTTAGAAGGAGCGATTTTTACTACAGGAGCCTCAATTCAGTGGCTACGGGATGGCTTAAAACTAATTAAAGATGCTGCGTCAACCGAGTCTCTTTGTAATCAGGTAAATAATACCAATGGAGTTTATTTTGTACCTGCTCTCAGTGGCTTGGGTGCCCCTCACTGGGATATGAAGGCTCGTGGGGCTTTTCTCGGCATTACTGGTGGTGTGCAACGAGAACATATGGTGCGTTCAGTCTTAGAAGCGATCGCCTATCAAGTAAAAGAAGTAGTTGATGCCGTTAATCAGGATAGTATTAGTCCCGTATCCTTGCTTAAAGTCGATGGTGGAGCGGCTCAAAACAACTTTTTGATGCAATTCCAAGCAGATGCTTTAGGAGTCCCCCTAGAGCGCCCTGTTGTACTAGATGCCACCGCCCAGGGAGCAGCTTTTGGTGCAGGATTAGCTGTTGGCTTTTGGAACGACTATCAAAAACTAATTAGCGATCGCCAGATAGATCGAGTATTTGAACCAGGATCTGGACAAACTCAAGCACAGGAGAATTTTTCTATGTGGTCAAAAGCAGTAGCTAGGGCAAAGAATTGGATTGAGTAACAAGTAGCGAGTATGGTGCAGATAATTTTACTCCGTACAAAAAGCGATCGCCAGCTCGTTTATATCAGGCAAAACTCTTGGTGGCTGATCAAATTCCTATCTTGAATAACCTCTCAGGGAAATCTCAGTAAAATTCTGTTTAATCATAGTATTACTGGGATTATAATGTTTTAGAGCGATGTATAAACAGATAAATTCTATCGGTTCTTGGCTATTTTTTCCAATTACCCTGGCTCTAATTAGCACCAGTGCTTTTCCGTCTCAAGCAGTCCAAGCCCCTGACGGTACGGTATCTTTTGAATCAGCAGTATTGTTGGTAGACGCTTACACTACTTTTAGCGGAATTAGAGTTAGGCAAGCTCGCTATTATTTTGATTTGCAACTGCCAGAGAACGTTGGAGAACCTCTAAAAAAGGTGGTAATTCAGCAACGGCGAGGAAGTGACGATATTGAGTTTAAACTTGAAGAGACTAAGGCTTATTTTGGAGATCATCGTAATAAGGAAGAACCGCTAGAATCGATCACCTCTGTCAATGAAGAGACAGGAGAAGTTGCAGTTGAATTCAAAAATCCCATACCCCCTGGAAATAATTTAACTATTGGCATCAAGCCGAGGGAAAATCCAGATATTGGTGGAGTATATTTATTTGGCGTAACAGCTTTTCCCGAAGGAGAAAAGTCTCGTGGTTTATATTTGGGTGCAGGCAGACTTCATTTCTTTGAAAGTTTCCATTGGTCAAATTGATTTGAATTGGAATGACTATAGTTGGACTGGGACGATAAAGCGATCGCAGGGATTACCGGCATGTGTTTAAACCCTTTCCCTTTAGTAAAGCGCGATGCCTGCTTCTGTCTCAAGTAAAAAAAAAAATTACGCTCGACAACAATTTTGGTCAGAGAAAATACAATAGGATACTGACTGAAAACTGGAACCGCTACGGAGTTTAACATCAATATCATTTGTATTTGGACTATCTTTATCATTGCTTTAAAAAATATCTTGTAATACAAAAATAATGTAAAGCAATTCAATGGACTGTGATCTGTCGCACATTAAAGACGTGTCGCAAAGATTAGATAAAAGATTAGATAACTGAAGAGTGATATCGACTTTAGCAGCAAAATTTAATCAAAAAGCGCGAGCTTCTAACAAGACAAGATCAACCTACAGAGTGATCATCAGTAAGTTTCATCATGTCAAAGTCAATATGATCGTGATTTCACTGATGTTGTGTTTATGTAGTATGTATTACTATTGTTGGAAGGCAATCTCATAATATTTTAAAAATTAAATCACACTTAAAAAAATTATTAATGATGAAAATAAAAGAAGTAATCGGAACATTAGCGCTTTTTTCGGCAATTACTTTTCCTGTTGCAGCTACGGATAAGATACCGGTAGATATGGAATTAGTCTTATCTGTAGATTCTTCTAGTAGCATTGATGATTATGAATACAATTTACAAAGTACTGGATATGCAAATGCTTTTCGAGATTCAGAAGTGATTTCTGCTATTACCAATTTACCTTTAGGATTAGCGGTCACTATGGAGCTATGGACAAGCGAATCAGATACTTCTATGGGTTGGTATCATCTCAAAACGGAGTCAGATATATTAGCTTTTGCTAATGTCCTGGAAAATTTTAGTCGCTTAACTTCATCAGGGACGGATATTGAGCTAGGAGTTAGAACAGCAACAAACTCATTACTCAATAATAACTATCAAGGAGAAGCTTTAGTCATTGATGTGTCAGGAGATGGTATCTCTTACTATACTAATGGCTGCGATGTAGAGATGATTTGTTCTACCTTACAAAGTACTCGTGACAACGCAGTTAATCAAGGAATTATTATCAATGGATTGCCGATCAATATACCAGATGGAGACTTAGACTGGTTTGAAGATCGCATTGATGAACATTATCAACTTAATGTAATTGGTGGAAAAGGTTCTTTTATGGAGGTTGCCGCAGACTTTTCTGATTTCAGTCGAGCAGTTAAAGCAAAAATTCTCAGAGAAATTGTAGATAACACTCCCTCGATAATTTACCCAGATTGAGGATATTATCATACGCCTACATTTAATCTGAATTAGCGGTCAGACCCTCTAAAGGGTTTGACAGTTTCTTCAATGGAATCGCCACCATGTGTTTTCACCTTATATAAAACAGTATTACTATTGGTTTCATACTTTGAATCAGCAATACTCATCAAGGAAATTTTTTAAAATATCAAAAATATCCTATGGTAATATTGCCTGTCCATTGAAGTAAGAGCAATTTATGAGTCGTCTAGCACTTTTAAGCGTTTCCGATAAAACTGGTATTGTAGCCTTAGCCCACCAGTTGGTAGAATTTGGGTTTGAGATTATCAGTAGCGGTGGTACAGCCAAGACTTTACAGGGTGCTGGTATTGCCGTGATCAAGGTGAGTGACTATACAGGTTCACCTGAAATACTAGGGGGAAGAGTCAAGACTTTGCATCCTCGGATACATGGCGGCATTTTGGCTCGTCAGGATTTGCCAGCAGATCAGGCAGACTTGGAAACTAATAATATTCGCCCTTTAAGTTTGGTTGTAGTAAATCTCTACCCCTTTGAACAAACCATCGCTCAACCTGATGTTACCGTGGCAGAAGCAATTGAAAAAATTGATATTGGGGGTCCTACTTTAATTCGTGCAGCAGCCAAAAATTATCAGTACTTGACTGTTTTATGTAGTCCCACTCAATATGCCAATTATCTGGCGGAATACGAGCAATCTCAGGGGGAAGTGTCTTTAGAATTCCGTCAGCGAATGGCTGGTAATGCCTTTGCCCATACCAATAGTTACGATCGCGCAATCTCAGCTTATTTTGCTAATCTTAACCAGCCAGAAGATTTGGCAGATAACTATAGTATCTCTGGGAGCAAGGTTCAGTCTTTACGTTATGGGGAAAATCCCCATCAACCCGCAGCTTGGTATCAAACTGGTACAGTGGCATCAGGTTGGGCAGCGGCGACTAAATTACAGGGTAAAGAACTAAGCTATAACAATCTAGTTGATTTAGAAGCAGCAAGGCGTATTATTAGTGAATTTGACCCTTCTGAACCCGCAGCAGCAGTACTTAAGCACACTAATCCCTGTGGTGCAGCAGTAGGTGCAACTTTGGCGGAAGCATATGAAAAAGCCTTTAATGCCGATAATGTTTCTGCTTTTGGCGGCATTGTGGCGCTGAATCAACCTATTGATGAGGCAACAGCCCAAGCTCTGACGAAAACCTTCTTAGAATGTGTAGTTGCTCCTGGCTGCAACCAAGAGGCGGAGGAAATTTTAAAAGCTAAGTCCAAATTAAGAATTTTATTACTAGCTGATTTAGCTACAGGACAAAAAGAGACAATTAAAGCGATCGCCGGAGGATTTTTAGTTCAAAAGAGCGATGATCAAGTTGAAAACCCTGAGCAGTGGCAAATTGTCACAGAGAAGCAACCGACCCCAGAACAAATCGCGGAAATGCTGTTTGCCCAAAAGTTAGTCAAACACGTCAAATCTAATGCCATTTTAGTTAGTCGAGACCGCACTACGTTAGGAATTGGTGCAGGACAAATGAACCGCGTCGGCTCGGTTAAAATTGCTCTAGAACAAGCAGGAGAACAAGCTCAGGGGGGAGTCCTAGCTAGTGATGGTTTCTTCCCCTTCGATGACTCTGTACGCACTGCTGCTGCTGCTGGTATTAGTGCCATTATTCAGCCGGGGGGTTCAATTCGAGACAAAGACTCCATCGCTGCTGCTAATGAATTAGGTCTGGTAATGGTTCTCAGCGGGACTCGCCACTTTTTACACTAAAAATAACCTCAGTTCGAGTGAAGGCACTTGTAATTCTAATTCAGAATAGATAACTGTAGTTTAGACTAAGAACAATCATCAGAAAACATTCCAGCTGAGCCTTTTGCTCTTACGTCTCGGGAGGGTAAATTCCCTATACTTCAGCCAGGAGAGTACTCAATCATAACGAAGTCAATTCACATCAGGCGGATAAGGTATAATTACTATCTCAGCAATTATACATAGCAATTACATACAAGTAACACAAAAATGCAGTTAACAAAAGAGTATTCATCATATTTTGGTGAATTTGGGGGTTCGTTTGTTCCAGAAATTCTCACTCCAGCTCTGGAGCAATTAGAAAATGCGTTTATGGATGCATGGAAAGATGCATCTTTTAAAAAAGAATTTATGGAGCTGTTAACTGAGTATGCAGGAAGACCGACCCCATTAACTCTTTGTCGTAATTTAACGCAAGCTACAAAAACCAAGATTTATCTTAAAAGAGAAGATCTGTTACATGGTGGTGCCCACAAAACTAATCAAGTTTTAGGACAAGCTTTATTAGCCAAGCGTATGGGCAAAAAGGAAATCATAGCTGAAACTGGTGCTGGTCAGCATGGTGTAGCAGTGGCATTAGCAGGGGCATTATTCGGTTTGAAATGTCGGATTTACATGGGAGATAAAGATATTAAGCGACAGTCTCCTAATGTTCTGCGGATGAAACTGATGGGTGCTCAAGTCATACCTGTTACTTCTGGTTCAATGACTCTCAAAGATGCATGTAATGAGGCTTTACGTGACTGGACAGCTTCTTATGAGTCCTCTCATTACCTTTTAGGTACAGCAGCGGGGCCTCATCCCTTCCCGACTATAGTCAGAGAGTTTCAAAGCGTTATCGGTCAAGAAGCAAGAAGACAAATCCTGGAAAAAGAAGGCAAATTACCAGATGCCGTAATCGCATGTGTAGGCGGTGGCTCTAATGCTATTGGGATTTTTTCCGCATTTATTGAAGACCAAGAGGTAGGGTTAATCGGTGTTGAACCTGCTGGGAAGGGTATAGCAACAGGACAACATGGAGCATCTCTCAAACATGGCAAGCTAGGCATCTTTTTTGGGATGAAAGCTCCTGTAATGCAGAATGAAGACGGTCAAATAGAAGAATCATATTCTATATGTGCCGGTTTGGATTTTCCTGCGGTGGGGCCTGAACATGCTTATTTGAATAAAATTGGCAGAGCCGAGTATGTTTCTGCTACTGATGACGAAGCAATCGCAGCCTATCGAGAATTATCTCTTTGTGAAGGTATTATCCCTGCCTTGGAATCTTCACATGCTCTAGCTCATGCCCTTAAAATCGCTAAAAATAATCGTCAAAAAGAACAGATTATCGTTGTTAACCTTTCTGGAAGGGGAGATAAGGATCTGAATATCGTAGCTGAAGTTTTAAAACAAAAAGGTGAAATTTAAATGAATAGATACCAGAGAATGTTTGCAGAATTAGAAAAAAATAATGAACAAGCATTTATTCCTTTTGTTACGATAGGAGATCCTGATAAACAAAAGTCATTTAAGGTTATTGAAACGCTAGTAAATTCTGGGGCAGATGCATTAGAGTTAGGAATACCCTTTTCAGATCCCTTAGCAGATGGTCCCACCATACAAAATGCTACTATCAGAGCTTTACGTTCAGGGGCAAATTTAAAATTTTGCTTTAGTCTGATCAAACAAGTTAGAGATAAGTATCCTACTGTGCCAATTGGACTATTAATGTATTCCAATTTGGTTTTCGCTAATGGTACAGAATCGTTCTATCAGGAATGTTACGAGGCTGGTGTTGATTCTGTCTTAATCGCTGATGTTCCCTTAAATGAATCTAAGGAATTTCATGAAATAGCATTGGCTAACAATATTTTACCTGTATATATTTGCCCACCCAACATAAATGATGAAAACATCAAAATTCTCGCTGAGAAAAGTTTAGCGTATGTTTATTTACTATCCCGCCCAGGGGTTACTGGTGTTGAAGTCAATGCCAATATGCCACTAAAACATATCATCGAAAAATTAGCAGAATTAAAATCTTCTCCACCGATTTTAGGATTTGGAATATCTCAACCATCCCAAGTCAAAGAAGCAATAATTGCTGGTTCAAGCGGTGTTATATCTGGTTCGGCAGTTGCCAAAATAATCGAACAATATGAGAATGACGAAGAGCTAATGTATTCTAACCTAGGCGATTTTATTCAAAGTATGAAAGAATCAACCAGAAGTGTAGCTAACTCTGCTGGAAGCTCTGCTTTGTAATTATTTCCTAATACTGCTTATTAAAATATGCGATCGCACATTCCCAGCTAGGTTGCACTAATTGTTCGGAAGAATAAGATTCTGGAAGTAAAACCAATCGAGTGGAGCTAAGCGATCGCATTATCCATAAAAAGCCGATTTTTGCTGAATTTTACTCATTAGTAATAATATCAGCTTATAAAAAAGTCTGACACAATTGGAATTAACTTACTTGCGATCGCAATTCCTGTAATACCTTCTCGGCGTGAGCCTTTACTCTAACTTTATCCCAAACCTGCGCAATTTTACCTTCAGGAGAAATCAAAAAAGTAGAGCGCACCACTCCCATGTATTCTTTACCCATAAATTTCTTGAGTCGCCACGCACCATAAGCTTCGATAACTTCATGATCAGGATCGCTCAATAATTGAATTGACAACTTGTGTTTATCGATAAATTTACAGTGAGATTTTTCGTTATCTGGGCTAACCCCGATAATATCTGCACCTAATTCTTTAAACTGTTCGACGTATTCGCTAAAATCTTTGGCTTCAGTAGTGCAACCAGGAGTATTGTCTTTAGGATAAAAATACAATACTAGCCAGCAATCCTTCTTGTCCCCCAGGCTTACAGTGGTTCCAGTTTGATCTTTGGCGGAGAAATCTGGTGCATCTTGTCCAACTTGGGGAATGTCAGTCATTTCAATTTTTTTAATTAGCGTTTTCTGCTCACGTTTTGATATTAATACTTTAATACTTTTTGAGAAAACAAGATTTGATTTCAGTGAAAATGACCATAGATATAAATAAGAGGCAAGAGAAAATCCTAGTAAATATACTGTTGCAGTCCAACTCAATAAGTAAGATGATGGTTCTTACGTATCTCAAAAAAAGTTATTGCTAATTAAGTATTCCTTGATTGGGCTAGCTAAAACGATTCATAACTAGCCAATCAACTAACCTTGCTCCAGAACCCAGTCGAAAAAACTGGGTTTTTTCCTGTCTAGATATTATTGTAGCCTTTTACACCAAAATGTCGCCACTACCCTAGTGTCCTTACGCTATTGAAAGTGAGGGATTTTTGGGAAATATATAGCAATTCTAAATGAGTCATGAAAAAGATCCATAAACTCTGTCAACAATTCCATCAATATAATTTTTCAACCAGGATCGAGAAGCATTATCCTACTTAATATAGTTATTAGAATTAGGGTAAAAATTATGGCTAATAGTCGTCGTGTGGCTCGCGTGGCTGCTTTAATTAAGCGAGAAGTAAGCCAGATGTTACTCAGCGAAATCAAAGATGATCGTGTTGGTGCAGGAATGGTGAGCGTCACTGAAGTGGAAGTTTCGGGAGATCTGCAACACGCTAAAATTTTTGTCAGTATTTATGGCACTGAGGAAGCCAAATTAGAAACCATGGCAGGTTTGGAATCTGCGGTAAATTTTGTGCGGAAGGAATTGGGTAGACGTATGCAGTTGAGACGCACGCCAACAGTAAAGTTTTTTGAGAATTCGTTGGAAAGAGGTGACAATATGTTGAATCTGCTGAATAAAATCAGCCAAGAGCGACAAAACAAACCTGAGATAGTAGAATAGGCTGAGTTCGGAATTCGGAGTTTGCTTGTCCTCGAAGGGGAAAAGTTCGCAGTTTTATGAATAGTTATTTACAAGATTGGCGAACGTTATCTCTTCAAGAGCAGATTGCTCAGATGATTGTTGTCCGTGCTTCTGGCTATTTATACGACCATCAAATTCGTTATCCTGTTTGGGAAGCTGATAATGCTCAATTAAGCAGGTGGCTTTCGGAATTTAACCTGGGTGGAGTAATTCTTTTAGGGGGGAGTAGTGTTGAATTACAGGCGCGATCGCAACAGCTACAGAGTTGGGCGAAGACTCCTTTATTTATTGCCGCAGATATTGAAGAGGGCATTGGACAACGTTTTCCTGGGGGGACTTGGTTTCCACCACCAATGGCTTTAAGTGAGATTTATCGGCAAAAACCTGATCTGGCGCGACAGTATGCTTACCAAATGGGTAAAGTGACAGCACAGGAAGCCTTAACTGTGGGACTTAACTGGTTACTAGCTCCTGTGGTAGATGTTAATAATAATCCTGATAATCCTGTAATTAATATTCGCGCTTTTGGCGATCGCCCTGAAGTAGTTGCTGCGTTAACAACGGCATTTATTAATGGTGCTAGATCTACGGCGATTTTAACTACTGCCAAACATTTTCCTGGACATGGAGACACCGACACCGACTCCCATCTAGATTTACCTGCTATTCCTCATGGAGACTCTCGACTAGCAGCGATTGAATTACCACCCTTTGAACAGGCGATCGCTGTTGGGGTAGATAGCGTCATGACGGCTCATCTGTTGATCCCCGCTTGGGATCAGCACCAACCAGCTACTCTGTCTAAGAGGATCGTCACCGAAAAACTGAGGAAGCAACTGGGGTTTACGGGTTTAGTTGTTACCGATGCTTTAATCATGGGGGGAATAACTAAATTTGCTACTCCTGAAGAAGTCTCCGTGATGGCAATTGAAGCAGGAAGTGATGTTTTATTGATGCCCGATGATCCAGAGGAGGCGATCGCTTCGATTTATGATGCGGTGCAGTCGGGTAGGATTAGTGAACAACGTATTCATCAGTCTTTAGAACGTATTTGGCAAGCTAAGAATCGCGTCTTTTCTGCTCCAGTTGAAGCTTTAGAGTTATTTAATCACCAAGGGCAACAGACAGTTGATTCTATCCTGCAAGATTCTTTACAAAGCAGTGAAGTAGCCTTAATCTCTAATTCTGATCAAGATTGTCGTAATTTGATTGTGGTAGATGATGTCTTGAATACTCCCTATTTAGATATTAATTCTCCTGCCATTACGATTCCCCAAAGATTTAATTACCAAAGACAAATAGTAGACAGGAATACCTTAGACTGCATTTTATTGGACTCTCGCCCTACATTATTACAAGTGTTTCTTCGCGGCAACCCTTTTCGCGGTAATGCAGGTTTAACCACCAACGCCAAGCAAATATATCAGCGATTTATTTCCAGTGGTCAGGCTGTGGGAATAGTGATTTATGGTAGCCCCTACGTAATGGAATGGTTTAAGAGCATTATCGAGTCAGATCTACCTTGGGTGTTCAGCTATGGGCAAATGAATCAGGCTCAGGCGATCGCCCTAACAACTTTATTTCGCCATCAATCCATTGTGCTAGAATCTAAGTCCCATAACTTTGGATTTTAGTCTCAGGATCTCTTGTTCCTTGCGGTAATACTGAGCAAAATTAAGAAATAATTAAAAAAATTAAGCTATTTTAAATATTTACTTAATCAAGTCTTAAACTTTTATTAGTATCTCTTATATTAAAGTGATTTTGTAATTTTCGATACAGCAATATCTCAAAAACTATTAACAAATGTCTGTTCATAGTTTATATTTGTAGAAAGAGATTTAAATTAGCAATTATTAATTCGGTGATAAAACATGACTGCTGCTACTGCGTACCACTCTATTTCCCCTAGCTATTCTATCGATACCCTCAAAGACGAAGCTCGACAACTCATCGAAACAGGTATTGTGAGCCGTCAACAGTCTATATATACCCTTTGCAAATATATTCCAGCCCGCGAATGGGTAACAGTTGAATGTGAACTAGAAAGATGTGATTATCTTCTGCGCGATCCCATTGGCGATTTAGTCTCTTACGATAGTTGGGAAAACGACTAGTAGACTTGGGCGCAAATTACGTAATTTGGTTAAGGCGATCGCATTTTACCTTGAGCCATATGTTTTGGCTGTTGCATTTCATTAACCCTACAATGAGTGCGATCGCATCATGTATTTATCGATGAGGTTATTGCGTTACTCTGTCGAATGACGTATTTTACTTCAGCGGCGATTACGCTCCGTGCGATGGCGTCCTAAAGGATACCGCGACCCATAAAGCCGAGTCCTTTAGGGTCGTCTTCGGATCGCACTATTTTGATTTTTCAGGAAGTTTAATAAAATGACTACTTCTAGTTTTCAAGATATTATTGATTTTCTGGAAAGTTTATCTGAAGAAGACCAAGATTATTTATTCGATTTAATCCGTAAAAGACGTGTTGAAAAAAGACGTTTAGAGATAAAACAAAATGGAGAGGAAACTTTACAAGCTTTAGAAAGTGGAACTGCTGGAGATATTAAGGCTTATTTGCTAGAGGATGAGGAAGAATGAAATTAGTTGCTCACAAAAGCTTTAAAAGGGCTTTTAAGAAGTTAATTAAAAAGAATCCTCAATTAAAAGCTAAGGTATTGAATATTTTAGATTTATTAGAAAATGATCCTTTTACTCGTTCCTTAAAGTCTCATAAGTTAACGGGCGATCTAGATGGATATTGGTCATGTTCGGTTAATTATGATTGTCGTATCATTTTTACTTTTTCTCAAGATGAGGAGTCAGAAGAAACGGGAGCATCCCACTTTTTAATTAAGCAGAAATACTTAGATTGATATCGCTATTTAAATAAGCACAGCGAAGTTTTAACATCTGAGGCACATTGTTGGAATTCCATTGTGCGCCAATAATCTTCATTCTTGAACCTATCTGTTTAATCCAAGACTCTACCGAACCAGAACCAATACAGATACCGAGTTCCTGATCAAGTTGATAATCGGGAATTCTGGATGAGTGTTGGCGAAGATAATTTTGGAAGTTTTTGGCTGGTTTTTTTTCGAGTTTATCTGCGGGGGCGACAACAGGGCTGAAAGGTAAGCTTAGATTGAAGTTGAGAAAGGCAGTCTTCCAAAACATGAGAGACTGTTATCAATAAGATGAATTGTTGAAAACGCAATGCTCCAACTCCCTGAATTATATAGCAAACATCTCCAGAAACAGTTTAATTATCCTCAGTATTTAATCCTGTCAATTCTGATTAACCTACTTCAAAATTTGAAGACAGTACAATTAGAAGAACTAGCGCGTCGATTTCCTTATCCGATTCAATTGAGGAGTAGAATCAAAAAATTACAACGGTTTTTATCTCTAGCTCAATTTAATATTAAAAGTCTCTGGTTTCCGATTCTAATTTCTTGGGTAAAAGAAGAATGGAGGTCAGGAGAAGTAATGTATCTTGTGATGGATAGAAGTCAATGGCGAGCCATCAATTTATTAATGGTGAGTATAGTTTATAACCAGCGGGCGATTCCCGTATATTTTACTCTTTTGCCCAAAAAAGGTAATAGTAATTTAGCACAACAGCAACAGGTATTATTACCATCATTAAAACTTTTAAAAGATTATAAAATTATTGTCTTAGGTGACCGAGAATTCTGTGGTGTAGAATTAGCCAGATGGTTGTCAGAAGAGCAACAGGTATACCTCAGCCTCAGATTAAAAAAGAACGAATATGTGGAATTAGAAGAACAAATTTGGTTTCAATTATCTGACCTAGGTTTAGCTCCTGGAATGTCGCTTTACTATCAAAGAGTTAGAGTTACCAAAACCAAAGGTTTTGCTGGGTTTAATTTAGCAGCAAAATGGAACAGAAAATATCAAAATAAGTGTAGTCAAGAACCTTGGTTTATTCTAACTAATTTACCTAGTTTATCTGCTGCTACCTCAGCTTATGCTAAACGAATGGGTATCGAAGAAATGTTTCGTGATTTTAAACTAGGTGGCTATAATCTTGAGGTTACTAGAGTTACTGCTCATCGACTTATTGCCATAATTTTATTAATCTGTTTGTCCTATAGTTTTTCTACTTTGGCGGGAAAAACTATTAAGTCTAAAGGAGTAGCTAAATATGTAACTCGTCCTACTGAAGCTGGAAGAACTTATCGACGACATAGTAATTTTTCTATTGGTTTGCATGGTCAAAATTGGTTAGATTCAATGGCATTTTTCCAGGATGTAGTTCGAGAATTGATCTGTTTTTCCCCTCATATGCGAAGCGGTATCCTTTAGGACAAACAATCCTATTATCGAAAAGGTATGAGGGCTGTTTCCCTTATACAGCAAGCTGTATGAATTAGTTGTCGCCCCCGCAGCGAGTTTATATTAACTTAATCGCTCTTTTCGCGATCGCCTTTATAGAAAATATGGATATCTTCAATGTTTTCAACTTACCTTACTTAAAACTCTAACCTTTGTTAATATTAGGCTCAGAAGGAGAAACAGAAAAAATATGAAAATCAAAGCAATTATCCATCCCGCAGAAGAAGGCGGATACTGGGCA
>CBDUCX010000128.1:0-13867 GCA_965365755.1 uncultured Pleurocapsa sp. | reverse complement strand
CGCATCTAGTTTGAAACCAGTAGTTTTTAAGATAACTGTTCGTAGGTAGTGGGTAGTGGGTAGTAGGTAGTCAAAAAATGGCAAGGATTAAATCATGAATGTAAAACTACACTTTTCTAAGTGGACGAGGTTTAAATTACGGAGGGTAACTTAAAGAAATAGCCCAATGATATTCTGGGGAATTAATTACAAGATTTTAACGGTTTAATTGTAATGTATGAGCGTTGGTCATAACCGCAGTAGCAAGTATAGAATTGTCTATGTTTCTAGATCACAGATCATTTTATTGTCATGCAGGGGATCAGGGTTAACCAGAGCAAGTCTTACTCTCAAGGGAGGAACTTCTCTTTTCGACCCTTTGCCTGCTGTGATCTTTGATCATCAACGATCCTAATTAAACAAGGAGTGAGGAGTGGGTAAGAAAAATAGATTGATTAAGGTAGTAAGTGTGGGTACGGCTATAGTAATCAGCAATATGACCATGGCTACCGCTGAAAAGACACCCGATGATGCTGTCAGAGGTGATCATCGAGCTACAACCAAAGATATTAAGACAGACAAAAAGCAAATATTACTGACTTCCCAGTCTGCTTTTCCTGGGGGGCTTACTATTAAGCAGAATCATAAGAATTTTGATTTTCGATCCTTAAGCGAACAGAAAATAGCTCAAGCTCAATTTGATAATCCAGAAAATACTAGTCCTGAGATTATTAAACCAGCCCAAGAGCCAGTTCCTAGCACAGAGCAACTTAACCCTAGTGGTAATCGACTGTCGTTTCCCACTAAACCAGAGGAAGTTAAGGTTGACCTTGAACAACCAATTACTCTAGAGCAAGCGATCGAGTTGTCTCTAAATAATAACAAGGAAATAGAACAAGCCCGACTACAGATACAAAGCGATGCTGCGGCATTAAGACAGGAAAAGGCAGCACGGTTTCCCACCTTTGGTCTTACTACTGGCATAGATTATAGCGACGATGCTTTTCTCGATAGTAACATCCAGCAAAGTCTTGACGACTTCATCGACAGCGGAGTAGAAAGTGGATTAACAGAGGAAGAAGCCATCGAAGCAGCCGAAGCTAATTTTGGTTCTATTGGTTCTGATGCCAGCACCAGTAGTTTTGTTTACAATGGAGGAGTAACCCTCAATTATGATATCTTCACTAGCGGTCTGAGGGGAGCCAGCATCAGGGCTGCGGAAAAGACCCTACGCAATACGGAGTTAGCTTTAGAAGTAACAGTAGAAGAAGCTCGCTTGGAAACCGCTAGTAATTATTATGCTCTACAAAATAGTGATGCCCAAGTTGAAATTCAAAAAGCGGCGGTACAAGATGCCTCTCAAACCCTCAAAGATGCTCAACTCTTAGAAAGAGCAGGGTTAGGTACTAGATTTGACGTATTGCGCGCTGAGGTAGAATTATCTCAAGCACAGCAAAGTCTTAATACTGCTAAAGCCAATCAGAATATTGCTCGCAGACAGTTAGCAGAAACTTTAAGTGTTTCTCATGACACGGATCTTTCTACAGCAGATGCCATTGAAGAAGCTGGAGAATGGGATTTAGAGTTGGAAGAATCTATTGTGCAAGCTTTCAAAAATCGTGCTGAACTAGAGCAGTTCTTGCTGCAAAAAGAAATTAGTGAAGAACAACGAACAATTGCCCTCTCAAGCATCAGACCAACAATTAGTGCTAACGCTAGCTACCAAGCGACTGATGACTTTGAAGATGATTTCGATTTTAGTGATCAATACAGTGCAGGTGTAACCCTTCAGTGGCAGCTATTTGACGGTGGAGCAGCCCGTGCTGGGGCAAGACAAGCAGAAATAGGCGCCCAAACTGCCGAAACCCTGTTTGCAGATCAGCGTAATCAAATTCGTTTCGCCGTCGAACAAGCTTTTTTTCAATTAGAATCTAATAAAAGTAATATTGGTACTGCGACTAAAGAAGTAGAATTGGCAGAGGAAAGTTTGCGTTTGGCTCGATTACGTTTTCAGGCAGGTGTGGGTACTCAGACTGATGTAATTGATGCTCAGACTCAGTTAACTACAGCGCGGGGGAGTTTGCTTTCTTCGATTACGGATTACAATCAATCTTATGTTAGTTTACAGAGACAAGTTTCTAACCTTTTTGACAACGGTTTGCAGGATTTACCTTAATATAATTACTGTGTAACAGTTGCCTTCAATTAAGTATTTATTAGTTAGTAGTTATTAGTTAATAGTTAATAGTTATTAGCTATTAACTTTAAATTTCTGCAACTATATTATCTGGTTTGAATTTAGGGATGTGAGCTTAATGATAGTACTTTTATGATCAAAATTAATTGATGTCCTTTAGCAAGTTAAAAGTTGTCGGCAATTGGAGTTGGCTTTGTTTTAGTCTTAGTGTTTTAGTTTTGCCGTTGTTTCCAGCGATGGGAGCATTGGGATTAGTGATAGTTTTGGTGGAGAGCTGGCGCAATAACTACAGCAAGATTATCCAAAATCCTCTTAATCAAGGGCTAGGACTACTAGCTAGTTTGTTAATCGTTAGTTCAGTGTTGGCGGAATATCCTGCTGAGGCTGGGTTAGGATTAGCTAATTTCTTGCCGTTTTTTGCCTTGTTTGTTGCTTTAGGATATCTCATTACAAAATCGGCTCAACTCAGACAACTATCTTGGTTACTTATACTCCCCTCAGTGCCAATAGTAATTTTGGGTTTGGGGCAACTTTTTGCTGCTTGGGATACTCCTGCTGTGATCAAATCCATCTTAGGATGGGAGCTAATTCCTCTGGGGGTTCCACCAGGAAGAATGTCCTCTGTATTTATCTATACAAATTTTCTCGCTATTTATCTGGCGATCGCTTTTACGCTAACATTAGGGTTATGGTTGTCAATTTGGCAATCTTGGCGACAAAAGCCCACTAAACAACAAGCTCGAACTCTAGCCCTATTGACCCTCATCCTCCTGGCGGACATCGGTGGATTAATTCTGACTAGTTCTCGAAATGCTTGGGGACTAGCTGTCTTTAGCTTTATGGCTTATGCTGTCTACTTGGGTTGGCGTTGGCTGGTATGGGGAGTTACAGGTGCTGCAACAGCAATTTTATGGGCTTCTTTTGCCCCTAGTCTCGGTGGTACACAATTACGCCAGGTTGTTCCGAGATTTATCTGGGCAAGATTATCAGATCAACTTTATGAACGCCCTGTAGAAACCCTCCGCATTACTCAATGGCAGTTTTGCTGGGATTTAATCAAAGAGCGACCTTTTCTTGGTTGGGGACTTCGCAACTTCACACCTCTCTACGAAGCTAAAAAGAATTTCTGGTTTGGACATCCTCATAATCTATTGCTGATGTTAAGTGCCGAGACGGGAATTGTTGCTACATTATTATTTATTGCAGTTGTCGGCTTGATTATGTTTCGAGCAGCCAGATTTTTGCTAAATTGTTCTGGTGTTGATTCTCAGCTAATCTTTTTCAGTTACATGGTTGCTTTTACTTGCTTTATTTTGTTTAATCTGACAGACGTTACTATCTTCGATTTGCGTGTGAATACTATTGCCTGGATACTATTAGCCACAATAAATGGTGTATCTAGTACCGCTACGCTTAAGTAATAAGTAATAAGTAATAAGTAATAAGTAATAAGTAATAATTAAGAACTTGTCACGAATGAATGATGACGAAGCATTTCGGGGTGTGCTATACCTATGCAGAAGCGATTACTCCTCAAGAGAAAGCAGCTTTATTGTCGCCGTTAGAGCATAATTCTCTGGCAACTATATCAGACAAACTACTTGCGAATTACCTCTGGAACTCCAGCAATCCATTATGGAAATTAATTTAGACAAAATTGAGCAGACTATCGATAATATCAGTCATAAAAACGAATTACTCCCATATAAACTCCCATATACAATTGAGTAACGCACGAGTAATTACGAGCATAGTTTGAATTTGTTACTTCTTAGTTAACCTTGTCTGAGGAAAATTACATAATGAAAAGATTGATGGTTGCAAAGGAGTTAAATGACATCTTAATTGTGGATGATACTCCTAATAATCTACATTTATTAGTAGATATTTTGACTAAATATGATTATAAAGTTAGACCTGTACCTAATGGCAAGCTAGCTCTCTCCGTAGTCGAAATTAGTCCACCAGACCTGATTCTATTAGATATCATGATGCCTGATCTCAATGGCTATGAGGTCTGTAAACAGCTAAAAAGTAATCCTAAAACTAAAGATATTCCGATAATTTTTATCAGCGCAGTAAATGATGCTGTAGACAAAGTTAAGGCTTTTGCTCTCGGTGGTGCTGATTATATTACTAAGCCATTTCAAATGCATGAAGTGTTGATGCGAGTTAAAAATCAACTTGCCCTTAAAAGTCTTCAGCAACAGCTAAAGTCTAAAAATAAACACCTTCAGCAGACTATAACTGAACTCAAAAAAAGTCAGAAAAAAGTAATTGAATCACAAAAACACTTAGCATTAGCCAAAATTACTTCAGGTATTGGTCAGCAAATTAATCATCCCATAACTGAAATCAACAATATCTTAGAAGAAATTCAGCAGTTTGGCGAAGCTAGTCTACAAAATATTCCTACTTTCTTAACTCACATCTCTCCCGAACAGCAAAAATATTTTGTTTCTTTGTTAAAACATGCTCAAGATAATCAGATTAATCCTTTATTATCCCCCGCAGAAAAACAAGAATTAAAAACTCAGCTAGTAGCTAAGCTAGAGAAATATCAGAGCGAAAAGGCGGATAAAATTGCCGAAATGCTGATTGAATTGGGATTTAATGAAGAAATTGAAGAGTTTATGCCTTTGCTAACGAGTGAAAATTATTGGTCAATTCTCGACAATGCTTATCTCATTACCAATCTGCATCAAAGTATTGCCAATATTACCGATGCTACGGGCAAGGTTAGTAAAGTAATTTCTGCCTTTGAAGATTATGCTAATAGTCATGATAATCAGGCAACTAAACGTCAAGCCAATATCAAAAATACAATTGAACAAGCTTTAAGTTTGATCCTGCCTCAAATGTCTTCGGGAATTCAGATTATCAAACATTATAGTCCCGTTTCCGTCCTTAACTGTTATCCCGAAGAATTGCAAAAGGTCTGGTTTAATTTAATCCAAAATGCGGTAGATGCTATTGGTACTCACGGAATATTGACAATCAATCTTTATCAACAGCAAAACAATCTTATAATCGACATTATTGATACGGGAGAAAGTATCGAGCAAGAAATTCTAAATCAACTTTGTGATCCCTTCTTTAGCACCAAATCATCCACAGGCAATGTGGGTTTAGGTTTGGCGATCGCCAAACAAATCGTGGAACAACACAATGGTAGCATTACAGTGAATCTTCTCTCAGGAAAAATGACTTTACCAGGGAATACTAAGTTTACCGTGTCTTTACCGATTCAAAATTGACATACTGTCAGGGTTTCAAGTTGAACAAATAATATCTCTATTTACCCCCAAGTCTACTAGGTTGGTGAGTATGTCACAATGCAGCAATAGTAGCTTCTCAATAGGAAACGTTCAATGGGCAATATTCCTGATATCTTGGCATTAGATTTCGATGGTGTAATTTGTGATGGTTTGTTGGAGTACTTTGCCAGTACTAAAAAAGCCTATCAAAAGATCTGGTTTCAAGATCAAGAGCTTGATGATAGTCTAGCAACTAGTTTTTATCGGTTACGTCCCGTAATTGAAACTGGTTGGGAAATGCCAATTTTATTAAGAGCATTAGCATCAGGGATATCTGAGGCAGAAATCTTAGCTGATTTTCAGGCGATCGCACGACAAATAGTTCAGTCGCAGGGATTAGAGCAGCAAGAAATCGTCCAAAAGCTAGATGTTGCAAGGGATAGCTGGATCAAAAGTGATTTGGATAATTGGCTAAAACTTCATCGTTTCTATCCTGGAGTGATTGAACATCTGCGGCAAATTATTGACTCTGAAACCATAGTATATATTGTCACTACCAAAGAGGGGCGTTTCGCCCACAAGCTACTACAACAGCAGGGGGTAGAATTACCTATTGCTCAAATTATTGGCAAAGAAAGCAAACGTCCCAAATATCAAACTCTGAGAATTTTACGAGATCGACATCAACAGCCAGTCAAAGATATCAGTATTTTCTTTGTTGAAGATCGTCTCAAAGCCTTACAACAGGTAACACAACAAACTGATTTAGAAGTTGTTAACTTATTTCTCGCCGACTGGGGATATAACTTGGAGAGCGATCGCCTCATAGCCGCTCAAGATCAGCGTATTAAGCTACTATCTTTAGAACGTTTTTCCCAAGACTTTTCTGTTTGGTTTGATGAAGAATAACGTAATTAGGATTGAGAGATAATTGCCCTCAGTCGGCTACACCCATTCGTTAGCAAAATTGAGCATTTTGAATCGCATTATAATTAATGTTACTCAGATACCTTTTTCAATGACTCCAGAACAACGACTAACTCAAATAGAGAAGCTACTAGAATCAGCGGTAAAACTAAGTCACAGCAATACTGCGAAAATTGATGCTAATAGTGAAGCCATTGATAGCTTAACCGAAAAGATAGATTTTAATAGTGAAGCGATTAATGCCTTAACCGAAAGGATAGATCGTATAGGTGAAAAAACTGAACGCAATGCTGATGCTATAGATCATCTAACAAACAGGGTAGATCGCCTCACAGAACAAATGGGAAGAGCAACAGAAATGTTTATCGATTCTATGGGCGTAATACGAACCATGCAGGATAATTTTGACCGAATGCAAAGCGAAATCAAAGGAGTGCAACTTGAAAATCGTCGTATGATGCAGAGATTTTTTAACGACGAAGATTCAGATATAGATTAGGTTGTTATTTTTTGCCCTACTCCTCCGTATGAACGCAGGATAATTTTAGGATTTTAAAATCTTAAAAGTAAAATCCCTAAACTTATTGTTATTTCACGTCTCAAATAATATTTTAGATATTCAAGTCGGTGATTAATTTATCACCATAAAATTTAGCATCTTCTAGTTTTTGACCTCAAAAAACCTACTTGTTTTTAGTGATTACGTGGGTAATCGAAGGCGTCGCTTTTTTCTAATCATATTTTCATTTTCTAAATCCGTCTTTTTTTACAATTAAGAATAATGAATCAAATTTATTCAATTTAAGGGCATGGAGTATTGAGTATGGTGGCTTCTATTTCTGGTATTAATTTTAATGACCTTGATTTTGATGGCGTGCAAGATGAAGGAGAGGTCGGATTAGGGAATGTTGAAATTCAACTATTTGATCCGAGTGGCGAAATTGCAGCAACCACAACTACCGATGCTTCTGGTTTCTATGAGTTTGCCGATTTAAAACCTGGGCCATATGTTGTTAGTCAGGTCAACCCAGCAGGTTTGAGCCAAACTCTACCAACTTTTATCACTGAGACTACAGAGGCGGGGGATTTTCAGTCTCCAGTAGACCTTACTGCCGAGCCGATTGAATTAGGAGAAGTTCTTAAAACTAGCTACGATGGAGAAGCACCATTTGAAATCGAAAATACTGGCAGCAATTTTGAAGTTATCTTTGAAGAGGGCAATGATAACTTCATTGAAATAGATGGAGAACAGTTCGAGCTAATCAATATTCATTTTCATTTAGAAAGCGAACATGCCATCGATGGTGAGCTTTCAGATATGGAGATGCATATAGTTCACGGCAATGAAACTGGGGGAGTATCGGTCTTAACAGTATTCATTGAAGAGGGTGAATTTAACGCAGAATTAGCTCCGATCTTTGATGCTGTTGCCGAGGAGTTGGAAGCAAATGGAGAATTGCCAGAAGTTTTAGAATTTACCGAAGAAATTGAGATTGCTGAATTGCCACCAGGTGAGACTGGCTGGTATTACAATGGCTCCCTAACAACTCCACCATTCAGTGAAGGTCTTAATCGGGTTCTATTTGAGGGTTCGATCGAAGTTTCTCCAGAACAAATAGAAGTTTTCCAAGATTTTTTGGCAAGTGTAGATTTAGAGTCCAATAATCGGGAGTTGCAACTCCTGAATGGTAGGCAGTTTAACGAAGTTAATTCCCAGTTAACCCTAGGAGAGGAATCGATTACTGATGTCAATTTTGGCAATACTCCTATCGTCAATATTATAGGAAGCCCTGGTCAAGATACTCTTACTGGTACCGACAGCTTCGATCTGATCTCAGGGGAGGGAGGTAGTGATAAGCTTTTCGGTTTTGCCGGTAACGACACTCTAATTGGTAATAAAGGTGGAGATATTCTTAGTGGTGGTTCAGGAAACGATGTTTTAACTGGTGATAGTGGTGCAGATATTTTTGTCTTGAGTGCAGGTAATGGGGCAGATTTGATCACCGACTTTGAGCGAGGCCCTAATTCCATCGGTTTATCTGGAGGCTTAACCTTTGAAGATTTATCTTTCGCTGGTAATAGCATTCTGCTGGATGATAGCCAGGAAATATTAGCCACCGTCGCAGAGGTGGATACAATTACTCTTACCGCAGATGATTTCTTGACTATTTAAGTTAATCCCATCATAAAGAGCGATCGCATTTTGAGCAAAACTGACAGGCGATCGCTCTTTTGAGCATCATATTGTAGTACAAACCAAGTTTTTAGTTTGAAGATTGAGCCTGAGCAACACTTTGAGCCTGAGCAACAGTAGCATCTGTATAAACTGATGTTCCCGCAACAGCAAATGCTTTTAAACCATCAGCATATGCATAGGAAACGGCAGCGGCTCTGTTGTCGTATTCATTATTTTGCTCACCACCTTTAACTTTGTCAAAATCAGAAACCATTCTTAGACAAGGCAAGTCAACAATAATCATTATCTTTTTCTCCTCTGGTTTAGTAATAAAATTAATCTTCAAATATAAGAAACTCCCGCGCCAACAGATAATCGCGGTTCAAATGAATAATTAAGGTCGATCCTAAAAGGTCTAGAATCACTAGTCGCAACAGAGGCAGAGACAGCTTCTGCTTCTACAACATCACCTTGTTGGGAATATCTTCCTGCACTAACAGACCCAGCACCAGTCGCTCCTCCAACAATATTCATCTGTAACTCTTCTGGGGTTAGCTGTTCACAAAAGTCTCCGTCTTGAAATAAATTAGTGATAATAAAGTTTGCCATGAATTTTCCTCCTCAAAATAAGAATTTTATATGGCTTGTAGAGTCAGATAGATTATCTCTAGCCACTCCAGGGAAGTAAGAATGCTGTAGAATATAGACAGCATTCCTAAATTCCACTTGGAGTTTTGGGGCATCGGAGGAGTAAACGAGAAGTCGATCAGGGATATTTCGTTTTTCTCGCTACTTCTCCTCTTAACCCGCTAGTTTGCTAACTGCAAGCACGAAACAAAATTAGCAATAGTAGCAATAGCGGTCATAAGCGCTAACATTTGCCGATGGGCCACTTTCGTAATAGCCATAGGGATAATGACTACGATAAGTACCGTCTGCGTAAGCATTAACACTGCCTTTAGTAGTTGAACCACTAGCAGCAACTACATCATCGCGGTCAGCAGCAGCAGCGGCACCCGCCGAAGCAGCACCCGCAACTTTCGATTCTTGGTTGTCTAACTCTTCTAAAAAAGCTAGATCGGAAATAACTAAAGTAGACATTATTCGTCCTCCTTAAATTGATAAAAAATCGAGAGATTGTTCTCAGATTAGAGTGAGATTGGATATTTCTACCCACTCCAGGGACGTGAGTTCGACGAAGCCCAAAAAACTTGAAAATTTAATAACTTTCTAAATTTTAGGTGTCTGAAAACCCTATTCTTTCATTAAGAAAAACATAACTCCTAACTCTGAATTCCGAACTCCGAACTCACGTCAGGGAGGTAGGAATACTGCACTTAACTACAGTATTCCTAATTCCATTGGGAGTTTTGGCATCGGAGGAGCAAACGAGAAGTCGATCAGGGATATTTCGTCTTTCTCGCTAGTTCTCCACTTAACTTATTAGGTTACTAACTACAATCCTTAAACAAATTATTAGTAGTAGGGATAGTAGGGGTAGCCGTATTGGTCATAAGCGCTAACAGATGCCGATGGGCCTCTTTCGTAATAGCCATAGTAATAAGAATCGCTATAACCACCATTGGCATTAGCATAAACGCTGCCTTTAGTAGTTGAACCACTAGCAGCAACTGCATCATCGCGGTCAGCACCCGCAGCAGCACCTGCTGAAGCGGCACCCGCAACTTTCGATTCTTGGTTGTCTAACTCTTCTAAAAAAGATAGATCGGAAATAACTAAAGTAGACATTATTCGTCCTCCTTAAATTGATAAAAAATTGAGAGATTTTCCTCATAGGAAGCTGGATTTGTGTCAGTTCAAGAAGAATATTTGAACTGTGCGGATAATTCTTATATTTCAACTTAAACTGATTAGCAAGTTAGTACTTTGGTACTTAATTGCTTTAATTTATTACCAGGAATTCATTAAGATTGAATTCTATTTCTTCCACCTAAATTATAACTAATATAAGCAATTTTAAAAAAGATTTTGAAAATTTCTTAACTTATTTTAAAATAAGCTTTTTGATAATTAAATATGAATTACTTTGTAAAGTAAATTACATTTTTAATTTAGATTTTATTTGAATTTTTTTTTAGTACAATATATTGCTTTTCATAATTAACAGTCTATTTGGCCGTTGATAGAGTATAGTGATGTTATCTGTATTATTACTTAAAGTAATGGCGATCGCTCCTGTTTTGGCAACTAAAAAAGCTGCTGTAATTTAGATAAAATATTTTATTAAGACAAAAAAAAGCCATAAAGTTAATAATAAATATGTGTTGTTCAGTTTTTCTAGCTAATGCTTAAAACATCGTAGCCAGGTCTTAATAATCATAGGTTTAAATAAAATATACAAGTAGAGTTAAGTCATTTTTTTTATTTGATAAAATTTGTCGTAAGTAGGTCTTTTTTCTTGATACAACTGTATATTTATCAAGACAGTCCTAAGATACACAGTATTGAGGCTAATATGCCACCAATGCTAACTTTAAGAAGCTTTGTTTCTCAAATTATGGTTGTTTGTCTTACCTTTGATGCACTGGAAATTTCCAAAAATAGGGTATTGATCCAGCAATTCCTTCAATTGATTTGATAAATGTCGTCTTGCATCAATAGGCAATACTTGTTTCGTCGCCAAGGTTTCGAGATAGATCCAAAATAATAATTTTGGTATAGTTGACAAAACCACAGACGAAATGACCATGACTTTTGAACCTAATTCAAGCTAAGCTTAAATAATCAACTTGAGAAACTTGTGAGGTTATCAATAATTAACTTGAGAAACTTGTGAGGAACACAGCAAAACATGATTGATGTTGCATTTTGGCTTTCTCTTCGTCGTGGGTCAATGCTAAAAGAGTAGAGATTTCTTTAAAAGATTTCAAACTAAATCTATATACTTATATACTTAGAGTTGCTTTGACTCTATAGAAATTATCGAGTATCACGTAGTAGTCTCATTAAATTTTTGAATCTTGGAAATGATGAATATCAAAATTAAAACCTTGGCTGTTCCCGCGTTTGTAGCTTTATCCCTAGTATTTACTGCTTGTGCAGGAAATCAGACAATTGAAACTCCCGATGCTGTAGATGGTGCAGGTCAAGAAGGAATCGAAGGTGTTGAGCAAAATACCAAGGAAGCTGGCGACGCAGTTGAAGATGGTTTAGATAACCTGAAGCAAGGTGCTGAAGATGCCACTGGCGCAGTTGAAGACGGTGCTAAAAACCTCCAGAAAGGTGCTGAAGATGCTGCTGGTGCAGCGCAAGAGGGAATTGATGGGGTTAAGCAAGAGGTAGAAGAAGCCACTGACTCAGTTAAAGATAAATTTGAATAAACTGAAGGAAAATAGTAATTAACTAATTACCAATTACCTCGGGGTTATTGGCTAACTCTTAAAAGTTATACAGTGTAGCTGATATTATTGATAATATTCATTAGTAGGTGTCGGATAGGTAATACTACCGATACCTATTTTTTTATCCTTAGATTATTTTGCTCTTAGTAGAGAGAAACATTTTTAACATGACCTTTAATACAGATCTATTTACCTACGCTAAATGGTCGGGAATTGCGACTTTAGTTTGTCTTGTGGTGGCGATCATCTCGTTTGTGGTTGGCTGGAACTTTCGCTTCCGCTTAGTTGGGGTAACTAGCTTTATGACTGTGCTTACCCTGGGAATTTTTGCCTTGGGTTTGGGTTTATTTCCTCATACTGAGATACCTGGAGCAGCTCGTTATGTCTTAGTCTATGATAATGGTGCTAATCAAGCAGTTATCGCCGTGTCACCTAATATAGAGAAATCCGCCATTGAACCCACCTTGATTCAGGCAGCAAGCGATCTATACTCTTATGGGAGGACAGGTACAGGCGGCAATAGTCAATTTACTGTTAAGTTAAGAACTGTATTGCATCCCCAAGAGGGAGTATCTCAACCTCTATTTTTAGGTGAGGCAAAGCGATCGCTAATTAACCGAGACAAGGAAGATATTAAAATTGAAGTGTTTGAACAGAATTTAGCCAAGTTGCCTGTTTCTCCTGACCAAAGTTAAGAATCGTTTGTCATTTAGATATCTAAGATATGAGCAAGAAAGCTACCACAACCACCAATAAAAAGTTAAGTAGTTATACTCCCCTGGCGATCGCTCCTGCTAGGGTATTGCGTGGCGAAAATTGTCTCTCTAATTCAGGTCAGGAAATTGCTAAATTGGGTACTCGTCCCTTAATTGTTGGGGGGAATCAAACTCTAGCAGTAATCAAGCCGATTTTAAATCCCGTCCTGAAGGCAGAACAGCTAACTTGTCAGACGGCAAACTATAGTCCTGACTGTACAGAATCTTCTTTAGCGCGATTAAAAGAGGCAGTGCAACAGCATCAAGCTGATTTGGTGATTGGGGTTGGGGGAGGAAAGGCTCTAGATCTGGCTAAATTACTGGCTTATCAATGCAATGTCCCCATAGTTACTATTCCTACTTCGGGGGCAACCTGTGCTGCTTGGACGGCATTATCCAACATTTATTCTGAAGCAGGAGCATTTCAATATGATGTAACCTTGAGTCGTTGTCCAGATCTGTTGATTCTCGACTATGGTTTAGTGCGTACCGCCCCCCAGCGCACTCTAATCGCCGGAATCGGTGATGCGATCGCCAAATGGTATGAAGCTTCGGTGAGTAGTGGTGATGCCACAGCTACCCTCTTAATCTCCGCAGTACAACAAGCTCGCATCTTGCGGGATATCCTCTTACAGAAATCGGCGATCGCTCTTAAGCATCCCGATAGTAATGAATGGCGGGAAGTGGTTGATGCCACCGTATTACTGGCGGGGGTAATTGGTGGTGTTGGTGGGGCAGATTGCCGTACAGTAGCAGCTCACGCAGTTCACAATGGATTGACTCATCTCTTAGAAGCTCATGATGTACTTCATGGGGAAAAAGTAGCCTATGGTATCCTCGTGCAGCTACGTTTGGAAGAAATGATCCAGGGAAATCAACTTGCGGCATCCGCTAGAAAGCAATTATTACAGTTTTATAATGAAATCGGTTTGCCCAAAACCCTCGAAGATCTGGGATTAGCAGCTATTAGTTTAGCTCAACTACGTCAAGTTACAGCGATCGCTACTCAACCACAATCAGACATCCATCGATTGCCATTTAGCGTATCTCCAGAACATTTAGCAGCAGCAATGGTTTCTACCTTAGCTGAAACTTCAACAGTTTCTAGCAATATCTGACAAAGCACGATTAAGTAAGTAGGGCGAAATAAAGTTAGATAGGTTAAGAAGTATGAATCTGATTAAAGTTATTACGACTAACGACTAATGACTAAC
>CBDUCX010000127.1:0-13892 GCA_965365755.1 uncultured Pleurocapsa sp. | reverse complement strand
AACTCACACGGTTAACTGTTGTTGATTCAGATAATAATATTGACCCTTCTTGTTCATTAACTCCTGATGAGTACCGCTTTCCACCAGTAACCCCCGATCCATAACTAAGATCAAATCCGCATTACGAACTGTAGACAGACGATGGGCAATAATAAAAGTAGTTTGATTTTTGAGAATAGTCTCCAGGTTGTTCTGGATAATTCGTTCTGATTCCGCATCCAAATTACTCGTCGCTTCATCGAGAATCAATAAACGAGGTTTGCCTAACAAGGCACGAGCGATCGCCAATCGTTGTCTTTGCCCCCCCGATAACAACCCCCCTCCTTCGCCAATTTGGGTATTATATTTCAACGGCATCTCTTCAATAAATTCTGCTGCCCCTGCTAGCCTAGTAGCTTCCTCAATGGCACTTTTAGAGGCGTTAGGCTGCCCGATAGTCAAGTTTTCCAGAATCGTTCCGCCAAAGAGAAAAGTGTCTTGATCTACTACCCCAGCTTGTTCCCTGAGAGAGTGTAGGGAAATCTTGCTGATATCGTAGCCATCAATCAAAATTTTACCTCTGGTTGGGCTATAAAGTCCTAACAACAGTTTGGCAATAGTTGTTTTTCCCGAACCACTACGCCCTACTAATGCCACTGTTTGTCCTGGGTTAACTGTAAAACTGAGATTTTCTAAGGTATTGCGATCGCTCTCTAAATTGTAGCGAAAAGTAACATCCGATACACAAATATGCCCTTTGATCGGTGGCAAGACAGCTAAACTAGAACTAGCCAGATCCTCTTCTGGTTGAGAATTAAGTACATCGTCGGTACGTTCGATCGCAATCCGAATTTCTTGAAAGTCATTCCATAAGGAGATCAGGCGTTTAAAGGGACTAATTACATTAACCACCAGCATATTAAAGGCGATCAGTTGTCCGATAGTTAATTGATTTTGAATTACCTGCCAAACCCCAAACAGTAACAGGAAACTAGAAACCAAAGTTTCCATCACCGAAGTAACAACATCAACTCGTTCCCGAATCATTTTGCCCTTAAAATTGATCCGCACAGCTTCGCTGATTAAATCTTCCCAACGCCACCGCACTGTTCGTTCTACTCCCATGGATTTAATCGTACCGACTCCCGTTAAGGCTTCAATCAGATAGCTGCGTTCGACAGTATCTGCATTAAATCGTTCCCGAGAAATCCGCAGTAAAAAAGGGGTAGAAACAAAGGTGGTAATGGCAAAGATGGGAATAATGGCTAAAGCTAAGAGCGACATTTGCCAGCTATACCAAAACATCAAAATTAGATAGACAAACACACTGAGAATATCCAAGATAGTGGTAATAGCATCCCCAGTAATAAAGCTTCTAATCTTGCGATTTTCCCGAATTCTAGAGGTAATATCCCCTACATAACGAGTTTCAAAGTAACTTAGGGGTAATTGAAAAGTATGACTGATAAAGCCGACAATTAGCGATAAATCGAGCTTGTTAGCCGTATGGTAGAGCAGGTAACGCCGCAAACTAGAAAGGGCAATGTTAAATAAGCGAAAGATGATTAACCCTATCCCCACTGCCACTAAAGTTGATGCACTCCGTTGCACTACTACTCGATCTAGCAATACTTGGGTAAAGATCGGCGAGAATAGACCGACAACTTGAATCATCAAGGAAGTAACAAAAACTTCCAGTAACACCAACCAGTAGGGTTGCAATAAAGCGATATATTTCCCCAGATCCTGTTTGGCTTCTTCGGCTTGTTTAAATTTTGCCGTCGGTGTCAGAAAAATAACATATCCTGTCCAACCAGCAACAAATTCTTGACGAGTTAAGATCCGTCTCCCAATAGCAGGATCAGAAACGACTACTTCCTTTTTAGTTACCCGATAGACAACAATGTAATGATTCCCTGACCAATGGGCGATCGCAGGTAGTTCTTGATGCTCTAGGGCTGGCAAGTCAGCTTTGCGGGGGCGCACCATAAAGCCCAGAAATTCTGCTGCTGTAATTAAACCTTTAATGGAAGTTCCTGCTCGATCTACATTGGCAAGATGGCGCAATTGATTGACCCCGAAGGTTTTACCCCAATATTTGCCCACCATGACTAAACATGCTACACCACAGTCTGAAGCACTATGTTGCTTGCGAAACGGATAGCGTCTCGACAACTGTTGCCACCAGTGAGTAATTTTTACTCTGGGGCTGGGAAAGTA
Organism: uncultured Pleurocapsa sp.; assembly: GCA_965365755.1. Classification (GTDB taxonomy): domain Bacteria; phylum Cyanobacteriota; class Cyanobacteriia; order Cyanobacteriales; family Xenococcaceae; genus Waterburya. The sequence continues at coordinate 11,693 of CBDUCX010000127.1, read as the reverse complement.
AAGCTGGGGTGCGATATCCTGATCTTTAGTCGCCGATGCTCTTTTCGTTATCTGGGGTAGTGGAATCTGCTTTGATTTTGTCAGGGGAATTAAATTATTACTAGTAACTGGCTTCGCAGACATTAGTTGCACTTGATCGCGATCCAGACTATATAGTTCTGTAGGTTGACTAACTAACCACTCTCCAGTTTGAGGTAGTTCTTTGGTTTTATAAAGATTACCAGGAGTCAACTTTTGACCTGATGAATGTAAGATTTCTCCCTGACGCAAAAGCCATAATTCTTTATTTTGTAACAGAGACTTAGGTAAACTATCCTCTGCTAAGTTATGTTGTCTTAAAAGAGGTAGCAAGGACAGAATATCTCGCTCAGATTTAGCAGCATGATCATGGTTCTGCTGATAGCGTAACAGTAAATCTAGTTCGATCGCCTGACGATAAAAAATAGCTTCTAGTTGCTGATTTTCTGCCATCAAAGATTCCCAACTGTGGCGATCAAGATAGCCCAACTTTAAGCCCAATGAGGCTCGCACCGCATAGGGTTGTAAATTAGCAGCGTCAAATCGGCTTATTTGCCCAAACCACCCTTGAGACAACGAGACAATCAAATTATCATCATTATCTAATAGCCTAGCTTTACCTGCGATAATTAGGTGAACTCCACTGTCCGACGTTTGAGAATTCCAAAAGAGTTCTCCTGGATTGGGTTCGATAATTTGTAATTTTTGCAGACAGCTTTTAAGTTGCGCTGCGTCCAAAACATTTTTTAAAGAGCGATTCAACTTTTGATTTAAGCTTTGTTTTGCAACCACCATGGTGAATTCTTAAGTTGAGATAGGTCGGCTGGATGAAGATCTTCGATCGCAATACCCCCTCTGGGATTAGTCGGTTTTTGTCTCTCTTTTGATTGTTGCTGTTTTCTAGTGGAAAGTCCCATCTGCTTCAGCAAGCGATTTACATGACGAGGACTGATTTCGATCCCCAATTCCTCTGCTAGATGTTGGCTTAACCATCTTGCTGTCCAACGTTCAAAAGCATACCCATAATTTTTAGGGTTACTGGTAACTAATTCCTTTAAACGTTTCAGATATTGATCATTAACTGTTTTTGGTCTACCCACAGAATGCTCTTGCCAAGAACTGGCTTTTTCTGTTTGGGCGATCGCCATCCAATATCTAGCGGTATCTTTAGAACATCCCACAGCAGCACAAATCTCTGCCTGGGATTGACCCAGATGAGTTCTGATCGTAATTTCTAAACGACGAAGATGTGTGCTATCTAAATTTACCAGTGAACTTTCTGGGAGTATTTTGGCGAGTAAAGCAGTTAGTTCCTTTACTCGAAGAGATTCAAGCTGATTCACAATGATCGTTCCTGTTCAGAATGTCTTAACTGCAATGCTTCTTTATTTTGTTCTGACGCACTATAAGTTATAAACGGTCTACGTTATTATTTTCTTGGAGACATGGTTTTGGTAATTTTGGGTAATTATGTCTTTATTTTTGGTTACCACTAGGTTAATGTTATGCAACCTACCTAAGTAATTTCACTGATACTTAATTTATCTTATAACCTTACCTATTTATTAGAAAATTGGGTAAAAATCTGGAGAACTTTAATTTTTTAATTAAGAAAAGTTTCTCTATCCTTGATAACCAAAAGATTAATTTAATCCCCTAATTCCCTAATTTCCTAATTCCTTAATTCCTTAATCCTCTAATTTCCTAGCCAAAACATTCTCTAATTCTTTTACTCCCCTATAGAGAGATTGAGAGACAGTGCAGTCTCTTAACTTGTCACAAATGATTACCAACGCCCTTCGGGCTGAAGTCCTTTGTGACTTCATATTTCTGACTTCGTGAATGATTGATGAGCAACTTTTGATAAACTTTTATAAAGACATAAAGCAAGTCATTATGTCTTTAGATATTCCTGTCCATTTCGCTACTTTTTTATCAGACAAGCTAAATATATTTAGGCAAAAAATAGTGCATTAGTACTGCAATAAGGAAAGTAGATAATTAGCGAAAAGTAACGTTTAGTTTAAGGTTTAGTTAATAACTCAAAAAAACCGACTAAAAATAAATTGTGTTTTAGATGGTTATTGTATTATGAGCGGTTATTGTAGTTTTTATAATATACGACAAGAACAGAAAAAAATTAAGCTAGAGAGCTAACAAGATCGTCTACAAGACTTGTAAGTTATGGCTTGTAGCTTTTAATGTCATTAATATCATCTCTAAATTTATTAATTCACACTGAGCGCATTTGAGACATAATTATTTTGCTAATCTGATTTATGTCTAATTAATCAAGAATTTCCCTTGATTTCAACAGATTATCCGTATTAAAAAAGATGATAAGTAAGCAATTATCTCAACTTGGCTCTACAAGCCTAATTTGAATGGTTATGGTAAATGGAGAACTGTAAATTAATTAAAAGTCAATTAAAAGTTAATTAATTTTTCTTTGACAGTTTGTAGGCTATCATAACTCAATTTTGGGTCTGTTCCCCAATGCAGGTTGATATTAGGTAATTGCAATGGGTTTAGGCTAACTTTTTGGCACCTATTGGTCAATAAGTCCTTAAGCTCTAATTTGTTTCAACCGTACACAAAGGTAAATAAAATAATGGAAATTAACATTAACGATCTAAATCCAAAGCCTCTTGGTGGCGATTTACTATCTGGTTCCGAAAGCATTATGGGTGACCTCCGAGTTCTGTCTGAAGAAGAATTACAGATCTCTGGTGGTGGCGGTTATTACGGTAGAGGAAGTAGAAGCAAGAGCAGCAGAAGCAGGAGCAGCAGAAGCAGGAGCAAAAGTAGAAGCAGAAGCAGAAGCAAAGGAAGTAGTAGTAGTAGGAGGAGGAAAAAATACTACTATCATCACTAATAGAGAATAGTTAGATAAGTAGGTCAGTATAAATAAAATTAACTTGTTAGGATTGTTAGTCGTTAGTCGTAATAGCTTGAACCTAATCCATACTTCTTAACCTATTTGATTTTATTTCGCCCTACTTACTTTGTGACTTTGGGATATGGGGAAATAAACGATAAAAAATCTCTCTATGTCCTTATCTCCCCCTTTCTTCATCTATAGTTATTAAATTAAATAACCACCATCTGTACACCGTAGATATGGGATTTATTCTAAGTGCAGAAAATGTGGTTGATTTCTTGAAGCAGCAGCAGATTTGCCCTCCAGATTTTCAACCCACTGTTCCAGTAATTTGTAAAGAGAGTAAAAATTTTAATTTAGTCGTTCCTTCAAGCGATCGCACTAGTTTTTTCGTTAAACAAAATCGGGTTGATAGTGGAGGTAAAACTTCAGGAAATTTAATTAGCGAATGGTTAGTTCAAGAACTAATTAATAACTTCAGTGATTTAGCCTCAATTCAACCACTAATTTCCGAAGTAGTACTGTTTGATCAGTCTAACTCCGTTCTAGTGTCGGTTTTCTACGATCAATATATCTCTCTCGATGACTATTATGAGACTCACCGAAACTATCATCCCCAGATAGCCCAGACAATTGGTATTAATCTAGCTCAAATTCATCGTATTACCTATCAACAGCCACAGCACCGAGAATTTTTGGGTCAATACATTAATTTAGATTACTCAACCAGACCACCTAGCTTTCTTAGAAAGTTAAATAGCCCAAGTCCCAGCATTTTTGGTGAACTTTGTCCTGACGGATTAGATTTTTATAAGCTATATCAACGTTTTCCTAGTCTCAATCAAGCGGTTGTGGAACTTTATAACCATAGACAGCCAGCTTGCCTAACCCATAATGATCTTAAGTTAGATAACTTTCTTATTGATACCTGCCTCACTACCGATGCAGATTTAGCTCAAATTATACCAGAACAGATAAAAATAATTGATTGGGAATTTATTTACTGGGACGATCCTGCTGCCGATTTAGGTACCCTAGTCTCTAAATACTTAGCAGAATGGCTTAACAGCCTGGTTGCAGACCCTAATCTTGATCTTAATACCATTCTCAGTTTAGCCACTTGCCCCTTAGAAAAGATTACACCAAGTCTTGAAGCATTACTGGGAGGATACCTAGCTACCTTTCCCGAAATTTTGAAGTATCGCAGTGATTTCATCAAAAGAGTAGTTCAATTTGCTGGAATTGAGATTATTGATCGCTTAAACTACTACGCCAAATCTCACTATCATCTCGATAACGAGGCGTTGTGCAAATTACAAGTTGCTAAAAATCTGCTTTGTGATCCAGAGAAAGCAATTAACACAATTTTTGGTATTACTGAAGCTGAATTAAGCGATTACAGCGCGATCGCAATAAGATAATGTTAATTTAAAATCATGATTTCAATGAGCGAACCTGCTAAACAAGGAAGTTTAGCAATTTATAATTCCAATTTTAAACAGAAGTTACAAGATATTATCGCCAAAATCCAGATTGCATCGGACTTGACCATTACTTATCAAGACTATAAACCTTTAGAAGTTGAATCTCATCTTCAAGAGTACTTAAAACAACTTCCTTTAACAGAGCGCAATCAATATTTGGCAGCCAAATTGCAAAGATATCTCTACAGTATTTTCAGCAACGACCTGAAACCAGAGTCCAATGCTACTTGGTCAACAATTAATGATGCAGAATCAGACGATGAGAGCGATCGCCAAGAAATAGCTAATTATGTCAAAAAATGGTCGCAAACCAAATTTTATCAACAGCTTAGGCAAAATAATCATGGTCGAGGTTACAACGATCCTAATTGGCTAGTCATCAAACAAGCGGGGGATTATTGGCAGGTTACTAAAAATGATTTAACGTTGCAGATTAAATCAGAAGAACATCTTACCCAACCAGAAGAAGAGTTGTCCCCAGGAAAATTAGTATCCCTTAAAATGCCACCAAACTTGGTAGATCACGGACTCTATATTGCAGTGGGAGATGCTGGAACAACTAAGACTGACGATTCTGGGCAAAAGTTCACAATTACCCAACTGTATTTTAATGTCAACTCTCAAGGAGCATTACATCTACTGGATAATTTAACTCAGAAACTTAATGCCATAAAAATTCCTTTTAATTTCAACCTGGCATACGACGAAACAGAGTTTGATCACCTCGATGCCGCAGTCTTAGAGTTCAAGAGTAGTGATTTTGACCTGATATATCCCATTGTCCAAACTACTTATCAAGTCAATCAGAATTATTTCCAGTCAGAGACTCCTTTCTTTTGCCAACTTCTTGCCCCTGGTTTGGGGTTAGCCGAAAAACCGCGATCGCCCAATTTTGAACGAGAGAATATTGGTCAGCACTATTGTGGAATCATCGCCCAAGCTTTAGTAAAAATATGGCAACAAAACGATCTAGTTGCTATAGAGAAATTAAATTATGTTCTCAATTATTTATCTAAAGCAGGAATAGATCTGGAGCATCTCTATCTAAATCCTAATTCGGTAGAGATTTATTAATATAGAGAAGAACAGTTTGGGCAATTGATCATTGACAGGAGTTTCTTAAAATCAACGATTATTCTACATCATTACTTCTACAGGACTACCATTTTACTTATACTGACCTACTGACTTTTGAGTACTCCCCTGGCTAAAGCGCAGGGGATTCTAAGCGGATGTCTACAGGCGGCTTAAAAGACCGTATCGGAGCGCGTTCCCTAGCGTCTTGAAAAGACGCGGGGTCGCTCCTCCTTCCGACGTTTCCGTTAACTGACCAAAGGCAAAACCTTTGGGGATGACTCAAGACACCCCTAGACAGTCGGCTAAGGTCTAACCCCAACGTTCTGCTTACTTTACGGATGATGTTAGCTGCTCCGTTACAGTCTGCATTGATATACCATTGTCCGTATCCAACTCGATACAAACCACGTTTAGTTCTTCTCCCTGAAGGCTTCCAGTCATTGGGTTTTGCGAGACAGCGCGTTGTGGGGGTTCCCCCCATTGAAGCGACTGTCGAGGGCGCACCATAAGTAGGAAGATAGTCGCCATCTAAAAAACTAGCTTTACTGGTATAGGATTCTTCAGTCTCAATAAACTGAATGCCATATTGCTCGCACATTTGAGCAATTCTGTTTTTGAGTCGTGCTGTAGGGATAGGGACGAACTCAGAATTATTTTTTTTGCCAATATTAATACTATTTTTGTTGCGTTTATTCCAGCCAAAAACAACAACACCAATGTTATTTTCCAGGCAATGAGATATTACTATTTTCGCTGCTTTGTTAATACCGTCGCGCATTTGTCTGTTGCGTTTTTCTGTTATTGCAGCAAGTCTATTGCTCCAAAAACCTTGTGGTTTATTTTCTTTTAAAACCGATACTTGTTTGTTGTACCAACGATTCATTGACTTAATATGTTTACCATCAATAATAAAGCTGGTATTGACATTAGAAACGCAAGTTAACCAATTATTTAATCCTGGGTCAACTCCTAGCACGTTATTTGAATCGAGTTTTACTTCTTCTACTTCTTTGATATAAACAAATTCAAAATAAAAACACTTGTTTCGAGGCAGTATTCTTAGCTCTTTGATGCTAGCAAAATCGAGATTAGTTGGCATTGGAATGTAGAAGCATGAGAGTCCAAACCACCGCTTACAAGTCTTACCTATTGGTACTCTTATCTGATTGTCTTTCAACTTAAGAGCTTGTTTTGGATAGCTAACTGTTGCCAGCCCACCTTTTTTTCGATAGTTAGGTATTCTCGGTCTGTCTTGTACTTCTCCTTTCTTGTACGCTTTTACTAGCTTTTTGTATGAGTTAAATGATTCGGCTACGCTTCTTAGTATTTGTTGTGCAGCTTGGGAATGCAAAACTCGATAATGATTATTGGTTTTGTACTCTTTCTCTAAATCGTATTTACCAATGATTTTTCTGGCTTTAAAGTACAATTGACGAGCAAGATATATCCCCATATTGGTGAGTTTGTGAGACTCCTCGCACAAGAATGTTAGGATGTTAATTAAATCGTTATTTTGACCTACTAATACTTGTTGGCAACTGTACATATCGACCTTTTAAATCTGAAAGAATTGTACCATGTTTCGGGATAGCTAAAGCTATCTTAGCTGAACGCTTCGTTCGCTATCATCCCCTGCTTAAAAAGATAGGGGCTTTCTCGCTCACATTCGGTAAATAAATTTCATTGTTACTAGTGTTCGCAGTTCATGATGGCTTAGTGCAAAATATTGAACCGAAGACAATTTACATTAAGCGCATTTCATATTAGATGGAACAAATTAGAAGTTTTGCATTGTCTAGTAAAAGTAATCTAAGTCGAGTAAACTGGTCAAAATTCTGTAATTATCTGAGTTTGGGCTTTATTTTGCTTGGTGTTGTGGTTCGGACAGTTCAATACCTGAGTAATCGATCGCTTTGGGGAGATGAAGTAGATCTGGCTTTCAATATTATTGAACGTTCCTACGGAGAATTATCTCAAGTATTGGATCATAATCAGGCTGCACCCCTGGGATTTCTCTGGCTGGAAAAGTTGGCAACGCAGCTTTGGGGCAACAGTGAATATGCTCTGAGGCTATTTCCTTTTATTGCAAGTATCGTCTCTTTGGCGGTATTTTATCGGCTAGCCTGTCAGTATAGTTCTACTTTAGCTGCACCAATCGCGATCGCCTTATTTGCCTGTGGTCGTTATACTCTTTACTTTGCTACCGAATTAAAACCCTATTCTAGTGATGTGGCGATCGCCTTGATTTTATTTTGGCTACTGGTTAAGGCACAGGGGCAAATCTTTAAACCCAAAGAGATGGTCGGCTATGGTTGTTTAGGAAGTCTGGCTATCTGGCTGTCTTATCCTTCAATTTTCATGTTAGCAGGTTTAGAAGGGTGGAATTTATTAACGGCTAATCGAAGATATTTGCGCCAAATTATCACTAATCGCCTGGGAATATATCTAACTTGGCTGGCTAGTTTTGGCTTATTTTATTGGTTGACCATTGCCAATACCCTAACCAATGAAGACTTAAGCGAATCTTGGGCATCACGATATCCAGATTCTGGGGCAGATATTGTCTGGCTATTTGATGCTTTAGGCAGATTCTTTTATCATCCTCTGGGTTTTCGCGGAATTACAGATGGCATTGGCATCTTTGCCTTTATAGTTGGCTGTGTCGTTTGCTATCGTCGCCACCGCAGGATCTTTTTGGCATTAATTTCTCCTTTTGTAGCTACCATCATTGCTGCCTATTTACATAAATATCCTTTTCGCGATCGCCTAATTCTCTTTTTAGCACCCTTGGGGATGCTGATCATAGCTGAGGGAATTGCTTTTATGTTGACTAAATTAACCAAGATCAATTTAGCTAACCCTCCCAAACTGTATTGGTTAGTTGGTTTATGGGGAATTGTATGTCTCTACGGCTTAACTTTGACCACAGTATATCGAGCAAGCAACTTCATCCTTGATCCCGAAACGAAACATGAAGTTAAACCAGTATTAGAGTATGTTGTAGAACAATCTCAACCAGGAGACAAAATATATGTCTATGAACCAGGGAAAAGGGCATTTGATTACTATCTCAACTTAAAAGGCTATGGCAACTTGGATTACACTTACGGGACAACAAATTTTGCCACCAAAGGGAAAAAATCACTAGATAAACAGCGAGAATTAACCGCAGATCTGCAACCTCTAAAGGGTCATCGGGTCTGGTTTATTCTCCGTGCTGATCCTCCAGAGGAACTAGAAATATCACAGTATCTCGATCAAGCTGGTCAAAGAAAAGACTATTTTCCACAACCTGGAGCATCAGCCTACCTTTACAAATTAAGCAATGTCTAATAAGAAAGAATTTATTCAGAGGATATATCTTTTTATCTTATACCCACTACCCACTACCTACTAACCACTACCCTGCCACCAATGAATAAGCTTGATCAATTTCCTCTTACTTTAAAGCAATCAGACTCCACCACAAAAGTCATTGTGGCTCACTATCATCTATTTAAAAATGCGGGAACATCCGTAGATGTGATCTTGAACAAAAATTTTGCTTCTAGCTGGCAAAAGATTGAGTTTCCCAAAATTGCTCAGCAATCAAATTCTGGTTTGGTTAAAGATTGGCTTTTGAATCATCAAGATATCTCGGCTTTTTCGTCCCATACAGCGATGTTTCCTCTACCGACTTTGACTAATACTATCCTGCTGCCGATTGTGTTCCTGCGCCATCCGATTGTCCGTATGTGGTCGGTATATAAATTTGAACGCAAGCATAAAAAGATTCTCAATAAGAGTATCAAACTAGCGCAAGAACATGATTTTGCAGGCTATTTAAATTATCAATTAGATCAACCATTGAATAGATCCTGTCGTAACTTCCAGACTTTCAGATTTTCTTGGTTAAATGCTCAAGCCAACTTAAGCGAATTAGAACGGGCATTGAGTGGTTTAGATTCTTTGCCGATAGTGGGAATTGTCGCAGAATTTAACTTATCAATGAAATATTATAGTAAAGCGATCGCACAATATTATCCCTCGTTTCAGTTTAAGTCTGTGCATAAAAACATTACCTCTGAGCGCCACTTATCTCTAGAGGACAAACTGGATGAAATAAGCTCTAATCTCGACCAGACTACATATCAAAGACTACTGGATGCCAATCATGACGACCTCCAATTATACAATGTAGCGAAGCAAAAATTGCTCTCTCTGGATATTAGCAAAGTGATCATGAGTCATGAGTCAACTTAAATCTAACCATAGCCAGAAGAAATAATCAGGCGATCGCTATAATATTGTCTAAGTTAACCTTTGCAAGATTGTTTAATGGATAAAATTCAGCAACTCAAAAACCTCCATAAAATCCGAAAAATAGCTAATCTTTTAGATACAGCGATCGCTATTCCTGGGACTAAGATTCGCTTTGGTTTAGATCCAATTCTGGGATTATTTCCTGGAGGGGGAGATCTGATTGCGGCTCTTATTTCTGGCTATATGATTTATCTTGCTACTCGTTTTGGACTAGAACGCTCAGAAATATTTAAGATGATTAGAAATATAGTAATAGAAACCGCTGTTGGTTCTATTCCTCTTGCTGGCGATATTTTTGATGCCTACTTTAAAGCCAATATTCGTAATTTGGAAATATTAGAAACTCATATTGCCAAAACTGAAATTGATAATCAGATGACTGAACCGCAAACTTTAAATGTTGTGGCTAATTAATATCAACCGTTAGTAAAGATTGGATTATTCAACATATAATTTTTATCGCTATTTTTATTTCGATGCCCAAAATAGCGATCGCTCTAGTATCGCTACGCTTAAGTAAAATTTAGAACACGAGGATATTCAGATCAATTCTTGATGAGGAATGTATATTCGTTTCCAGTGCCACCTCAAAAAAATTTAGTCAAAATCACCTATTACCGTTAATCTAGATAGGGTGAAGCAAACTCTGCATTGAGTCTACAAGACTTGCATTTACTTCATGGAGTTACAGTCAGGATAGTAGTTGTGGCTTTTAAGATTGGTTTATTAGGGTACGGTACAGTTGGGACAGGAACGGCAGAGATCATCTTAGATCCTGCGGGGCGTAATAGTCTGCTGCAAGAAATAGAAATAGCTCGGGTGGGAGTGCGATCGCTTAATAAACTGCGCTCGCCAGAACTGGCATCAGGTGTATTGACGACGGATTTATCAGCAATTGTCACTGACCCCGAAATTGATATTGTCGTGGAGTTGCTAGGGGGATTAGAACCCTCGCGATCGCTAATTCTCAAAGCCATAAACCATGGCAAACATGTTGTCACCGCTAACAAAGCTGTAATCGCTCGTCACGGTGAAGAGATTTATACCGCAGCCAATAAAGCAGGTGTCTATGTTCTCCTAGAAGGAGCAGTTGGGGGAGGGATTCCTGTGATTAAACCTCTCAAGCAGTCTTTAAGAGTTAATCGCATCCAAACCGTGATCGGCATTATTAATGGTACGACAAACTACATCCTGACTCAGATGACTGATGAAGGAGCAGATTATAGTGCGGTTTTAGCAGAAGCCCAAAAGTTAGGCTATGCCGAAGCCAATCCTACTGCCGATGTGGATGGTTATGATGCTGCGGATAAAATTGCCATCCTCGCGGCGATCGCCTTTGATGGTAGAATTAAACGGGAAGATATCCCCTGCGAAGGTATCCGTCAGGTAACAGCCTCTGATATTAGCTATGCCGATGATTTGGGTTTTGTGATTAAGTTACTGGCGATCGCTAAAACTAATGACAACGATGATTCGCTTCAGGTAAGAGTTCACCCAACCCTCGTACCCAAAGACCATCCCCTAGCCAATGTTAATGGTGTTTATAATGCCATCTTGGTTGAAGGAGAACCATTGGGACAAGTCATGTTTTTTGGCCCTGGTGCGGGTAAAGGAGCAACAGCCAGCGCGGTAGTATCAGATATTACTAACATTGTGGGTATTTTGAAAACCAGCAATACTATAGAAAAGCTTGATCCATTGCTGCGTTGTTCTCACGATCATTTTAAACAACTAACTCCTCTGGCAGATATCAACAGCCGTTTTTACGCTCGTTTTCTTTGTCAGGATGTTCCTGGAGTAATTGGTCATTTAGGTACGAGCTTTGGCAATCATAACGTCAGTCTAGAATCAGTGGTACAAATCGGTTTTCGCGATGATCTCGCAGAAATTGTCGTTGTTACCCATGAGGTTCAGGAAGGTAACTTCCGTCA
>CBDUCX010000126.1:0-14022 GCA_965365755.1 uncultured Pleurocapsa sp. | reverse complement strand
ACAACAAAACATTGAAAATTGGTGTAAATAGCCTGTATAAAAGCTTTACTCAGGTAGTAAATATCTGAGATTTTTTGTGCTTATTGTGTAGTGCTATCACTGACAATTAGGTTCTCTGGTAAATCTCTCTGAAAATTGGTGCGGAATTGGTGCGGTCACACCAAATTTCTGTAGACCATGTATATTAACAACGAAGAGAGAAAAGCCAAAATTGGAAAGATTAGTGTATCTGCATCTAGAGACAATTCAATTAAGCTCAGATTTACCTATCCAAAAGGAAAGCGTAATGACATTAATATCTCTACCAATACCGATGAAGGTTGGGTCAACGCTCTTAGAGTCGCCCAAATAATCAATGCTGATATTGAATTAGGACAATTTGATTCGACACTAGCTAAGTACAGTCCCAAACGTTCTCAAGCTTTGGAAATAGCGCAGAAAGAACCAAATATAAAAGAGATCTGGGAACGCTACAAAGAATTGAACAAATCGCGTATAGCTGAGACTACCCAAAAGTTTCTATGGCGGGACTGTGACAGATATCTAAGTAAGATAGACGACAATTTGTTGGAACTTAGTAAAGCACAAGAATTTTTAGCTCATCTACAAACTAAATATGCAGTATCAACTATTGCTACGCTGTTTAGATCGTGTTTCAATCCTGCAATTAATCTGGCTGTAGAAGCTGAGTTGATTGGCAAAAATCCATTCAAGAAAATAAAGATACCCCAGCCACAGAAGAAACCACCAGAATGTTTTGAGCCTCAAGAAATTAGAGAAATTATTAAAGCTTTTTACAGCGATCAATATTCTCCTAAAACTTCTGGATATACTCACAGTCATTATGCACACTATGTTGAATTACTAGCTTTAACTGGCGCACGCCCAGAAGAGATTACAGCTTTGACTTGGGATGACATCAAACGCAAAGGTGGCAGCACTTACATCAAATTTTCTAAAGCATATAGCAAAGGCATCTTGCTAAGTCATACTAAGACACATGAGATTAGGTTATTTAAGTGTAATAAACAGTTGACCAGACTAGTCAATTCGATTAAGAGATCGGGCGTAAATAATCTAGTTCTTAATGCTGTTAGAGGAGGCTAAATAAATCATGGCAACTTTAGAGATGACAATTGGAAAGTTGTTTTAAAGGGCTTAGTTAGAGATGACAAAGTTCACAAATATCTGCGTCCTTATGCTTTGCGCCATTCATTTGTAACAAGACTAATTAGGGAAGGTACTGATATTAAAATAGTGGCATCTTTATCAGGGCATAGTGTGAAAACTTTACTAGCTCATTACTTAGTCAGTAGAGATGACTTTGATTTGCCCGAACTCTAAGCACAATCTCTCAAAGAACTCAGCACCTCTTACATCGGTGATGGAAGCACGTCAGGATTAGACTTAAGTTTAGCTAAAGCTTCGTCTTCGACTTCAGGAGAAGCTTTATGTTGAATCTGACGTGCTAATTTACAGGAGGCAGACCTTTAGCTGTTTACACTAAGGTTCTTAAAGCAGCTACTCTGCGAGTAGCTATTCCTTCGTCATAGACGGAGCATCATTTGAATACATTCATCTAATAATTCCTCTCACGGGGTGACAACAAGCTCAAAAGGAAGAGAGGATAAGCTTTTTAGCTCTAATACCCTGTTGATAAAAAGGTAGCTTGTTGGGAGTGAGTCTCATTAATCTCTCAACCCAATAATTACACATTTGATAATTTTCCACCCATATACCTCCATATAAACCTATCCAGAAATTGCTATGTCTTTTCTCTTTTCTTTTATCTTCTCTCAAGCGACATATATATTCTTGGATGGCTTTAAAACTAATTGATGATTTAAGTGAAGGTAATTTGGAAAATTTAGTAGGCATTTATAGAGCTATCAAGAGCAGCAATAAAAACAAATAAATTTCTATCGATTTATTAACACTTGCAATTTAATCACTAATAATAAGTAGCTAGGCAGAATTAAATAGAAAACGTTCGGCACTATATTCTCCTCTTTGAGCGCGAGCTTCTACTCCATCAATAACGGCGATCGCTAAGTCATATTCGTCCTCAAAAATTCGACCAGCCAATTCATGAGTTTTGAGAGAAATGCCATTCAGTTTCAATGAGATTCATCTCCGAAGAATAAGTTGGCAGGTGAAATAGATATAGACCCTGTTGTTCCCATTGATTCCAATATTGGCGGACTTCTTGACTTTTGTGAATAGGATGATTGTCTTGAACAATCACCGTAATTTGTCCCGTTTTAGCCAGACGCTTTGCGGCTTGGTCTGCTTGCCAATTCATTAATTTAAGGTAGGAATTACCTTTAAAACTACCCAGTTTTAATCCATAGTCAAAACTTACTCCTAAACTGTATAATCCCAAAATATTTAGCCTTTTGCCACGCTTTTTTGTCTGTTGTAGGACTTTTTGCTGACCAATCTTAGCATAGCTATAGCTCACAGGACTCCACAAACAAAAACCTGACTCATCTAAAAATTTGAGACAAATTTCTCCTGCACTGTGACTCCACAGTAACCAATCTAAGTCAGCTTGTTTGGCTTTTTTATATTTGGGGTTAGCAGTTGGTGGTGGTTTATATCTGGTTCTTTAGCTAAATCATCTTCATCCCCCACATACATGGACTGGTCAAAAGTAACGGCAATCCGACCTTGAGGCAGTGCCACAATTCCTTCATCGGCAGGATTAGTAAAGCTAACTGCGGGAGTAATTACAGGAGTAAAGATATCAACCTGATTCGATTGAGAAATTAGTAATCTACCGTCGCTGGTGGTTTCTAACATATCTCCCCGACTACCACCAGTAGCGATCGCCAGATAGTCGCGGTTTGCTAGATTCATCATCACTAACTCGTCGTCGTTATTGGAGATAAACAAAAGGTTTGCTAGATCTGTACCAGGCTTACCAAATGCCAAAGAATCTACTTCTGAGTCTAAAGTGGCAATTAGTTCTGGTTTACCCTCTAATCGCTCATAATCCTGCTGTCCTGGGATGACTACCTTGCGAGTAAATTTGACTACATCTCCTCTTTCGGGCCAGCGAGTTGCCCAGAGACTACCATCAGGGGCAAATTCTAGATGACCCACCCGTAGGTTACTAAAGTGAGTCCAGGTTTCTGTAGCGGGGTCAAAGATTTCAATGCCATCTCCTGAAGAGAGATAAAGCAATCCTGTTTCGGGTTCTATGGCTACTGATTGAGTAATATAGCCGTTATCGGTGTGCCTACTTCCCCGCCAACCTGGTCAACCTTATAAAGAGAACCGCGATTTTGCCCGCCACTAATTAAGAAAGTTTCATCTGCTAATTCGGCGATCGCCATTGGGGCAATACCACCATGACTGGAGGGGATACCTGTGGCAAATGATCTGGCTTTAAAGGGACGCAAGACGGAATTAAATTCCGAGGGACTAGTTGTATTAAGGTTATTACTGTAGTTTAGACTAACGAAAAGGCGAGAAAAGGAAACAAAGAGAGAATGAATGGCAAGTAGGGAGAAAATGAAAATAACAACAAAATTCAAACTCTCCCTATGATGAAATATGATCGATATCAAAAATTCCGTCAGCAAACTTATGAAAATACGCTCTAATTGCTGTTTATGGTCGTTGTGGTTAGCTAAAGATTTAGTTGAAGAATGTCATCTTCCTTGGCAGTCTTCTCAGAAAAATCTAATGAGACTATCATAGCGCGATCGTCTAGAATATTTATGGAGTGTATTGCGATCCGAAGGCTAGGCGAAGCCTAATCGCTTTTTGCTAGATACGGTGTGGAAATTGCGATCGCTATATTAATCAGTTGATTAATTTTAAAAAGTGACCAGTGATCACTGTTCATTGATCACTGATAACAGATAAGATTATCCTTGTCTCAGCTTGTCTAGAACACTGAGATCTTCCATGGTGGAGACATCGCCGACTAATTCTTCTCCTGCTGCCAAATTGCGTAGGAAACGACGGATGATTTTACCTGAGCGAGTTTTGGGTAAGGCATCGGTAAAGCGGATTTCTCCTGGACGGGCGATCGCACCGATCTCTTTAACTACATGTTGTTTGAGTTCTTGTTTTAATTCATCACTAGGATCATTAGTGCTGTTGAGGGTAACAAAAGCATAAACATCTTCTCCTTTAATCTCATCGGGACGAGATACCACCGCAGCTTCTGCAACCGCAGGATGGGATACTAAGGCTGATTCTACTTCCATAGTGCCTAAACGGTGTCCTGAGATATTCATTACGTCATCAACACGACCCATCACCCAAAAGTAGCCGTCCTCGTCTTTCCTCGCGCCATCTCCAGCAAAATAGAGATAGTTGCCATCTTTAGGTGGAATATGTTCCCAATAGGTGCGTCGAAAGCGATCATCATTTTTATATACGGTACGCATCATGCTGGGCCAAGGATGTTTGATTACTAAGTAACCCCCTTCATTGACACCTACAGGATTACCTTCAAGGTCTACCACATCAGCAATAATGCCAGGGAAAGGTAAGGTCGCCGATCCAGGTTTGGTGGGAGTTGCCCCAGGTAGAGGAGTAAGCATAAAACCGCCAGTTTCCGTTTGCCACCAAGTATCCACAATTGGACAGCGTTCACCACCAATTACTTGGTGATACCACATCCAGGCTTCGGGGTTAATGGGTTCTCCTACTGTACCCAGGATGCGTAGAGAAGAAAGATCACGACGGTTGGGATGTTCATCACCCATTTTGATAAACGCCCGAATAGCAGTAGGGGCAGTATAAAAGATAGTTACACCATATTTCTCTACCACATCCCAGAAACAGCCAGGATTAGAAGGACGAGGCGCGCCTTCGTACATTACGGTAGTTGCACCGTTGGATAAAGGGCCATAGACAATATAACTATGTCCCGTAATCCAGCCTACATCAGCGGTACACCAATAGACATCATCGTCTTTGATATCAAATGCCCACTTAAAAGTCATATGAGTATAAAGATTATAACCCCCCGTAGTATGAACTACTCCTTTGGGTTGACCTGTAGTGCCGCTGGTATAAAGGATAAATAATAAGTCTTCACTATCCATATGTTCCGCAGGGCAATGATCTGAGGCATTGGCTTTAAGCTCATGCCACCAATGATCGCGGTCTGGTTTCATGGCAATTTCTTGTTTCGTGCGTTGCACCACTAGGACATTTTTGACACTGGGGACATCATTGGCGATCGCCTGATCCACTGCATCTTTGAGGGGCACAATTTTGTCTTTACGCCAACCACCATCAGCAGTAATGACTAACTTCGCTTCCGCATCCTGGAGACGAGCTTTTAAAGCTTCCGCACTAAAGCCACCAAAAACTACACTATGGGCAGCACCAATTCTGGCACAGGCTAACATCGCGATCGCTGCCTCAGGAATCATGGGCATATAAATCCCTACGCGATCGCCTTTTTTGACTCCTAACTTCTTGATTACATTTGCCATCTGACAAACTTCTTGATGCAACTGAGTATAGGTGAGAGTTCTAGAATCTCCTGGTTCCCCTTCCCAAATCAAGGCTGGTTTATCCTTACGATGAGTCTTCAGATGTCGGTCAAGACAATTGTAGGAAATATTTATTTTGCCGTTGACAAACCATTTGGCAAAGGGCGGTTGCCAATCTAAGGTTTGCCCCCATCTTTCAAACCAGTGTAGTTCCTTCTCTGCTAGTTTTGCCCAAAACCCCGAGGGATCTTTTTCTGCCAAGGCATAGAGCTTGTGATATTCCGCCATGTTTTTGATTGTGGCTTGGTTGGAGAATTCGGCGGAGGGATTAAAGACTCTTTTCTCTTGTAAAATCGATTCTATGGTTAATTCTGACATAGTTACTTTTAACAATATGGCTGTTATACAGTTATTTGTAACCTCGATTTTGCCAGAGTAATTTTAATATTTACAAAGTTAGTGAATATTCCTTAACTATCTTCTAGTGCGATCTGGAAAAGACTTCTTGTTTTTTTTCCACTCCTTTTCCCCTTTCCCTTTTACCATTACCTAATCTTGACCAATAGGTTATCGCGTAACATCAGTTAGTTATTACCCCTGTGGAATGACTATGAATTATTAAGCCATGTAGCAAAAACGCCAAATCTTATTGAGAAAAAGCTAAAATCGTTACTAGTACAACATGGTAGAAAAGCAGAGCTATATTTACCTGAATTATTGGAACTTGGGGAGGATTAACATCATGATAGTTATGATTACAGATGAACAAATCTTGTCCGCTAAGCAAGTTTGTCCAAACTGTTTGATGTCAGATCGCAGTGGCTTGCCTCGATGGCACGGTAGCAATTTGGGGTGCGGCAAAATTCTCCAAAAGTCAGCTTCAGAACAGGCACAAGTCTACCAGTGTCAAATGGGTTTTAAGGTAACTCAGGTTTAATTGATACTCCCGCAAGCTAAATTAATGGAAGCTTCTAAACAACACCAACATTCTGGTTAGAAGATGCTTTATTAGGGAGCCAGGAAAATAAGGGATTAGGGGATTAGGGGATTAGGGATAGTAAAGATAGCTAATCGTCCTCAAAATCTATAGCATTTCTTAAAATTAGTGGAGTACAACTAACCACTAACCACTAACCACTAACCACTAACAGAAATAAGAGCACAAAGACTGTACCTCATTCAAATGAGAACTGCTATATCTTGTTTTTGATTTTATATTTAATTCTGCTGATCTACTTAGCAGCATAGTTTTTGATCTGTAATAATAAGCAAGCCCTAATTTCTGAGTATCCATAGTAAAAGTGAAATCATCTTCTGGTACAAATTCATTACCTACTGGTTCTAATTCGGCAGCCCAGGCGACGGGATTAGGTACATTTGGCGGTGTTTTTACTCCTTCGATCTTGACTATCCTAGGGGTAATTATGTATTTGCGTTTCGGCTGGGTAGTCGGCAATGCAGGTTTAATTGGCACTCTAGTTATTGTTACCATCTCTACTGCCATCACTTTTCTGACCGCACTTTCGGTATGTGCGATCGCCACTGATAAAGTGGTTCGAGCAGGGGGTGCATACTATATGATTAGTCGCTCTCTGGGAATCGAAACAGGTGGCGCAGTGGGTATTTCACTCTACTTTGCCCAGGCAGTATCGGTTGCACTCTACACCATTGGTTTTGCCGAAAGTCTCGTCAATGCCAGGATTGATATTTTTGGTTCTAGCTTTAATCTCCAGAGTTGGGGACTAAATCAAACTTATGTGGCATTAATTATTACAATTTTAGTTGGTATTTTAGCGATTACTTCGGCTGAATTAGCGATTAAAGCGCAGTATTTTATTATGGCGGCGATCGCCCTATCCCTAATAGCATTTATTTTTGGCAGTCCTCTTCCTGGAATAGAACCCCAGTGGTTGTCTACACCTAACGTGGAAACTCCTATTCCTTTTTGGACAGTATTTGCCGTATTTTTCCCTGCGGTGACGGGAATTATGGCAGGGGTGAATATGTCAGGAGATTTAAAAGATCCGATTAAATCTTTGCCACTGGGAACCTTGGCAGCAGTGGGCACAGGATATCTGATCTATATGATTTTGCCGATTTTTTTGGCAGCACGGGCTGATTCAGCTAACCTGATTAACGAAGATGTATTTGTGATGCAGGAAACTGCTCTTAAAGGTTTTGGCTTTACCATGTTGTTGGGAGTATGGGGGGCAACTCTAAGTAGTGCCATTGGCAGTATTCTCGGTGCCCCTCGGGTCTTGCAAGCCCTAGCTAGGGATGGGGTATTACCTCCTATATTTTCCTGGTTAGGAAAAGGACATGGCAAAAATGACGAACCCCGCAACGGAACTTTAGTTAGTTTGGCAATTGCGATCGCAGCGGTATGTGTCGGCGACTTGAATTTAATTGCGCCGATCCTGTCCATGTTCTTTTTGACTACTTATTTAGTGTTGAACGTTTCCGCTGGCATTGAGGGCTTTTTGCAAAGTCCTTCTTTTCGTCCCAGCTTTCGGGTACATTGGTCGCTGTCTCTATTGGGTGCCCTCGGCTGTTTATGGGTAATGTTTTTAATTAATGCACTGGCTACTTTCTGTGCAGCAATTATTGTCTCAGGCATCTATATCTGGCTACAGCGTCGTGAATTAGAAACTACTTGGGGTGATGTCCGACGTGGAATGTGGATGGCATTAATTAGCCAAGGAATTTTCCAGATTGAAGAAGAAGAAGATCCGAAAAATTGGCGACCTCATATTTTAGTTTTGTCTGGCGCACCTCAAAAACGCATGTCACTAATTGAATTAGCTGATGGTTTTAGTCATAACCGCAGTTTGATGACTGTTTCCAGTGTTCTTACTGGTGGTTCTCGGGATCTTAAGCGACAGCAACAAATAGAAAAAATAATTTTTGATTATTTACAAAAGAAAGGAATCAGAGCTTTAGCCAGGGTAGTAGCCGCCGATGATCCCTTTGCTGGTGCCGTTAAACTAGTAGAAACCTATGGTCTGGGGCCTTTAGTGCCCAATACGGTAGTGATGGGAGACAGCGAGCAACCAGAGAGCAGAAGAGCTTTTTGTAATGCGATCGCCGAAATTCACTTTAGTAAACGAAATTTAGTTATTTTTCACGAAAATCAACAGCAAGGATTTGGCTTTCGCCGCAAAATTGACGTTTGGTGGGGAGGGATGCAAGCAAATGGAAGTCTAATGTTGTTGTTGGCCTATTTACTACGCACAGATATTAACTGGAATAACGCCAAAATTTATCTGAAGTTGGTTGTTCCTGATCAGGCTGCTGCTGCTGCTGCTAAAGATAATTTGCATAACTTTAGCGAGAATTTGCGAATTGACGTAATTCCCCAGGTAATCGTTGCCGATGGTCGTCCTTTTGATGAAATCCTGCAACAATCTTCCCGCAATTCTGATTTAGTGTTTTTGGGAATGGCTGCCCCGTCAGCAGACTTTATGGAATATTATGAAAAACTCCAAGCAAAAGTTGCTAACCTTCCCTCTACCGTGTTTGTTTTGGCAGCTCCCGACTTTGCTTTTGGCGAGGTGTTAACGGAATAAGTAATCTCTTGGAGGACAAAAAACTAACAACAGGGTAGAGGCATTACAAGCCTCGTAGCCGATCCCTCCCCCTGTTTTTCTTAATCTAATTCCATTAACTTAATAATTGTGATTTTTGCAAATAACATAGTATTTGTAATTTGAATCTTGTTTATATATCCAATCAAGACGCTTTTCGGTTATATCAGATATGACCCTAAATCCCTTTTTAAAAGCAACATGGCTATTTAAAATTTTGTGTGGTTTTTCAACAAGAATAACTTTTCTATTGCCTCGATCTAATTGATTTAGATTATATGCAGCATGAGCAGTGGTGCCAGTCCCAGCAAAGAAGTCAATTATTAGAGCATCATTCTTAGAGCAAGAAGAAATTAAATCTTCAATAAGACCAAGCGGTTTTGGTGTATCAAAAATTTTAGAGCCGTAAATTTTTTTAATTTCCTTTGTTGCACGCTCGGTTAAATATTTATTATCGTTCCATAGGGTGCGTATTTTTCTTCTCTTTTCTGGCACAAAATAGTTTTTGACATATACTACACCGCCTTTACTAGCATAAAGCTTCTGTGATTCAGAATGTGCTTTATCTTTTCCCCATAACCAACGACGAGCAATTCCTTTGCTATCAACTGGATATACTTCTTTCAAGTCAGCGTGCTTTTTTTCAGTAAAAACATTTCCATATCGATCATAATAAAGAGGATAGTAAAGATTAGGTCTATCTTCTCTTAAACTATCATCTCCCTTCTTTCTAAATAATCCATCTGTTTTAAATTTTCCGTATGCATCCTCTTTATTGTATAAATTTTCATCAATATCACAAAGACCCAATATTTTAGATTTTTTGCTTTTGCCATAAATAAGAACGTATTCGTGATTAACTGCAATATTATTTCCATTAGTACCTTTACCATTTTTACTTCTGCATACAGCTATGTTTGCAATAAATTTGTTTTCACCAAAAATATTATCCAATAGCAATCTTAGGTACGGTTGCTCATAGTCATCAATACTAATAGCAATGATACCGGTTTCTTTGAGTAAAGATTTAACCAATACAAGGCGAACGAGCATAAATCTCATCCAGCAAGCATGAGAGCCATATAAATTACTATTTCTTGATACTCTTTTATCATCATAAATAAATGAATTTTGCGTATTATACGGAGGATCGATATAACAAAAATCGACAAGCTCATTTAGGCTTTCCTGCAACTCGCTAAGTACAAGTTTGTTGTCACCTTTATACAATAGACAATTTAAACGTGCGGTATTGTCGCTAATTAACTCTTTAATTTCTGGGCTATATTCATTTGAAAAAAAACTACAGCTTTCATTTGATGGAACTTCAAAGCCTAATCTCTCAGATATTTCTTTAATCTCATTCATTAGGTTGGCAAAATATCTTTCCAAAGGTTGAAATGTGGAGACATAGATAGAAACATTTCAAGAGGTAAAATGGCTAAGTATCCACATGGAAAACTAGTAAAACAGTATAATCAAACTACCATAAAAAAGAGAATTGAGGCATAGTTAATTAAATAGCTTTGTAATCATTGACTCTAGCTGAGAAATCGTCGGATAGAGTCACTTTTTATTTTCTAATACGGGTCGCGTAATCGCTTTTTGCTCTCTAATAGTTCAGAATCTAAAATAATAATATTGCCGAAAATGAATTTTAGATTTACATAATGTCTCAAACAGTTTGGATAGCCAGACATGGTAATCGTCTTGATTTTGTTAATCCTGAATGGTTCAATACCGCAGTAAGACGTTACGATCCCCCTCTCTCAGACGATGGTTTTGTGCAGGCAGTAGAACTTGGACAAAGACTTAAATCGGAAAATATTAGTCACATCTTGGCATCTCCGTTTTTGCGAACAATTCAAACTGCCAACGAGGTAGCAAAGGTTCTTAATCTCCCAATTCAGCTAGAAGCAGGATTAAGTGAATGGCATAATCCTGAATGGATGACCGAAGCACCTGAAATCCATCCTCAGGAATTTTTAACTGCGGAATATCCTCTAATCGACTGGAGTTATAAATCTTGTGTAACTCCCAAGTATCCTGAAACCAGAGCCGAAGTTCACCAGCGCACAGCGGCTACAGTTAAGCAATTGCTAGCTAAATTTTCGGCAGATATGCTAATTGTGGGGCATGGTGCTTCAGTATTTGGCGCAACTAAAAGTTTCGTACCAGATGCTCCTGAATTTAAAGTTAATCTTTGTTGCTTAACCAAGGTTGTTCGCAATCAATACAATGATTGGGATTTAAAGTTATGTGGAGATACTTCTCATCTGAGTCAAACTGAATCTCAAGTTAGATTGAATTAGTCTCAATAACTCAGCCCTTGTAGCTTGTAGCTTAGAGCTAATTTACAACTGACAACGGTAAAATTAATAAGTGTAATATTAGCGATTATCAGCACTTAATGCTAAATTCACGATGTCGGCATTAATTTAACTATAGGAATGATTATGGTTAGCCAAATTTCTAATTCAGAAGTAGATACTGCACAAACTGTTGAAGAGTTTATTGAGGATAATTCCACTCATCAAGAAGTTATCGAAACCGTAATTTCTAGTCTCGATCAGGATAACACTGCAATGGTGAATCACACTGATGAAAGCAGCTTATGGAAGTTTCAGTATGGTAGTGTGGAAGTCTTTGTTCAGCTTACAGGGGAAAGTGACGACGATCTTTTAACTGTATGGTCTAGCGTATTGCAATTACCTGCTAATGATGAGTCTGGGTTGATGCGCCGTTTACTAGAAATGAATTGGACAGGTACTTTTGAAACTTGTTTTAGTATCCATGACGGTAAAGTAATGGTTTCTTCTCAACGCACGGTGGCGGATATGTATCCTGGTGAAATTTCTCGGCTAATTACTCTAGTCGCTAATATTGCCGATGATAATGACGAGGCTCTGAAAGAGGAATTTGGTGGCTCGTAGTTTTTTGCTAAATTTTAAAGCTGTATTCCTCCTTTTTGTAAACTTTTAAAGGGAGCAATAAAAATATCAGCTAGACGACGTTGGCGAATAATAATTTCTGCGGTAGCAGTTTGTCCTGGGGTTAACATAATTTGTCGATCGCCTGATTGAATAAAGTTTTGTGCTAGTTCTATTTCCAGTTCATAAAATTCTCCTGGTTCTTTATTTTCTGGGTTAGGAGATGACATTGGGGAATTACGCGCAACTTTAGAATCGGGAGAAATCCAGGTTAAACTACCTGGAACTATGCCATAGTCTTGGAAAGGATAGGCATCAAACTTGACTTTTACTGGTAATCCCACTTCTAAAAAACCACTTTCACTACTACTCATTCTCGCCCGCAGAATTAATGGTGAATCATGGGGTGCAAGTTGAGCTATATTTTGTCCAGGCTGCACTACTGCACCAGGTTTAGAAATTGGTAATTGAAAGACAGTTCCTGCCACTGGGGCGTAAAGTACTCGCTGTTTTAACTGATAATTTAATCCTGAAATAACACTCTCAGTTTGAGCAAGTTCTCCTTTGAGGGTAACGATTTGTGCCTCAGTATTTTTTAATTCCTCTTTCCCCTTGAGTAAGGTCAGATTATTGGCTTTAACCAGGGCACTATAACCCCGTTGCTGTTCTTGTAAGCGCAATTCAGCCTGGGCGATTTCTGCTGAAGTTTGGCGCACCATTTTTTCCGAGCCATTATGCTGTTCTTGATAGCGAGATTTAGCTTGGGCAATTTCTGCTGCGGTTCGATTAAGACTTTCTTGAGCTTCTTTAGATTCTTTTTGTGCCTCCAGTAACCGTTCTTGAGAAATCACCCCTTGCTCGTAAGCTTCCTGGTAACGAATAACTTTTTCCTGCGCCATCTCTTGGCGAATTTGTGCCATTTGTTGATCGGATTCACTAGCAGCGATCGCTTCTTTTGCTTGATCTACTAACGCGGCTTTTTCGGCTATTTGAGAATTGTAGGTTGCCTTAGCTGCGAGAAAAGTTTGTTGCGCCTGATCAATTAAGGCTTGTTTTTCAAACTGTTGGGCTTGATTTTGCTGTTCTTGCCCCCGTAAGGATACTAATTGTTGATCTTTTAGGGATTCTAGGCGCTCAAGCTGATTTTGTTGGGCAGTTAATTTCTGTTGCTGTTGTTGTAATTCTGTCTTGACTAAATCTGATTCTAGTTGGATCAAACTTTGTCCTGCTGCAACCTGTTCTCCTTCTTTAACGTCAATGGACATTACTGTACCGCTTACGGGAGAATCTAGACGGACAACTTTGCCTTGAGGTTCTAATCTACCCTTAGCTGCACCGATTTCATCAACTTTGGCGAATAATGCCCAGGGAATTGCCACAGCAATCAAACTCAAGAGGACATATAATAATACTCTCAAAGAAACTCTCGGTAAGGTTTCGATCACTTCCCGCGTCGATTCTGCCCATTCATTTTCGATCAGGGCTTCTGGTTCGGGTTCTGCTTCTGGTTCTGTAACTATCTCTACTTCAGGAGTTAATACTTTTTCTAATAACCCAGGACTTAATTGAGTGTATCCCTTATATACGGAATAGATCGCATTGGTTAACTCTTCTACTGGGCTACCTTTGAGTAAATAACCGTTGGCTCCCGCCCGTAATGCACTTTGTAAGCGATCGCTTTCTTCATGGGAACTAAGGATTAAAATTTTACAATCAGGGAAACGTTGGGAAATAATTTCTGTAGCCGTAACGCCATCCATTCCTGGCATTTCTAAATCGAT
The DNA here is from genome assembly GCA_965365755.1 of uncultured Pleurocapsa sp. GTDB lineage: Bacteria > Cyanobacteriota > Cyanobacteriia > Cyanobacteriales > Xenococcaceae > Waterburya. Next base: position 265 of record CBDUCX010000126.1, on the reverse strand, counting down.
TAACACCACATCTGGCTGTAATAATTCCACTTGTGCGATCGCTTCTTGTCCATTATCCGCAGTGCCGACAATGTTTAAATTAGAGATTGGTTCAATGGATTTACTAATAAATCTACGGACAAAACTTTGGTCATCTACTAACAACAGCCGAATCTGTTGGGGTTCATTTATTTCATCGATAACCTTATAATTTTCGATCTTTTTCATTTTCCAGGTGACTAACGACTAACGACTAACGACTAACAACTAACAACTAACAACTAAC
>CBDUCX010000125.1:0-14104 GCA_965365755.1 uncultured Pleurocapsa sp. | reverse complement strand
TTTAGAGGTAGCTAACGCTGCCCAGAAATCGTCTTTGACTGGCAAAGTTGTCTATTTAGACTGAAAAATGCTACAGATCACAGAATCCCCCGCCGCAATTCCTGACAATACCGCCCCTTCTATGGTAGGTGCAACAAAAGCGTCTCCTGCCATTACTAACGGTAATTCTGATAATGTCAAACAGGGTTCACTATAAAAAGTTTTGGGTAAACTATAACGCCAGCGATGTACCTGGTACTTGATTACAGGTAAACTTAAGTACTTAGATGCAGCGCTAAATAGTTGATCAGCAATTTCAGTATGATTCTTATCCCAGTGAGCATCACTAAACTCAGGAGTAGCATGGAGCGTCACCGCATAACCGTTAGGCGAGATCCCTTTTTGATAATTATCCCCTAACCAAATTAAAGAGTCATCTTCCAAAGCGATCCCCCCTGGTGCTGGTATATTACTGGGTTTTTCTAGTAAAGCTAAAACCGCAAGACAACTATGGTATTCAATTTGTTCTAAGGATGATCTAATATCTGGATCTAAAACTATCTGGGAAGCATCCAATAGAGCTAAGGATTGGGGTACGGGAGGAGTCATCACTAAAACATCTCCTTGATAGTACTGGTTATGTTCTGTCTCTAGCAACCATTGCTGATCATAGCTAACCTTAGTCACTTTAGTACTAGTGTGAACGTGCAAATCTTTCGCCAAATGCTTGGCAATTCCGCGAGTGCCATTAATGCCACGGTAACGTGGTTTGCCCTCTTTTTCACCAAACCCCTGACACCATTCTGTAATGACACCCTGTCGTAACCAATCATCTACCCAAATCTGAAATTGGTGATTCTTGACGCTGAAATATTGTGCGCCATAATCAAATATACCTTCGGTGGAATCTCCCTGACTCAGGCGACGGGTAGCTAAACGCCCCCCAACTCCTCGACCTTTATCTAGTACCGTTACCTGGATTCCCTTACGTTGCAACATAGTAGCAGTAATTAATCCTGTAATCCCACCACCGATAACGATACAGTCACAATTTATGATTTGGCGATCGCTACTTCTAAAAAACTTGTCCATCTACTGTTAAAATTAAACTGATACCTGAGCTTCTTGATAGGTTGGAAAATCAGTATAGCCTTGGGCATCAAAAGAATACCAAACGTCCATATCTGCATCGGGATTTAGCTCCCAATTATTAGCAAAACGAGCTACTAAATCGGGGTTACTGATATATGGTCTACCAAAGGCAATTAAATCCGCATCTCCAGAAGCGATCGCCTGTTCGGCATCAGCGCGGTCATAACCACAGTTGCCAATTAAGATTCCATCATAGATCTTTCTAAAATCTTTCAGGGTCATTGGTTCTCCTAGTTCGTGGAAACCGAAAGCTAAACCATCTAAAAGATGTAGATATGCTAGACCATAGCTGTTTAACTGTTCAACTATATATGTAAATGTCTCGCGGTAATCTGGTGAACCCATATCATTAAAACTACCGTTAGGAGAAAGTCTGACTCCGACGCTTCCTGCATCCCAGATAGTTAAGATCGCCTCGACAATTTCCTTGAGAAAACGATAGCGATTGGCGATGCTACCGCCATATTTATCAGTGCGTTGGTTAGTTTTAGACTGTAAAAATTCGTCAATCAAATAGCCATTTGCTGCATGTATTTCAACGCCATCAAAACCAGCTTCCTTGGCTCTTGCTGCTGAGATACGATAATCTGACACAATTTGCGGAATTTCTGCTGTTTCTAAAGCTCTGGGAGTTTCATAAGGCTGTTTACCCTCTGGTGTATGAGCCTCTCCTCCCTCAATTTTAATTGCTGATGGGGCGACTGGTAATTGATGATTGGGCTGAAAACTACTGTGGGAAGCTCTACCTGTATGCCATAGCTGTAAATAGATTAATGAACCCTGTTGGTGTACGGCATCAACTACTTGCTTCCAAGCTGAACCTTGTTCGTCAGTATAAATTCCAGGAGTTTGTTGCCAACCATTACCCTGTTCAGAGATAGTAGTGGCTTCAGTGATAATTAAACCTGCACCTGCACGTTGAGTATAGTATTCTGCCATCAAAGCGTTGGGCATTCTCTCAACACCAGCACGAGCGCGAGTCATTGGAGCCATTACCACACGGTTTTTCAGTGATAGACCCTTGTTTAAGGGACTTAGAAGACGAGGAGTATTAGTTGTTGTAGAAGTCATGGTTACTGGTTAGTGGTTGATCGTTAGTGGGTAGTGGTTCTAAAGTTCTTGTTTAGTGGGGCGAATAATCATCTCGTTTACGTCTACATCTCCTGGTTGCTCGATCGCATAGGTAATAGCACGGGCGATCGCATCAGGCTCAATAGCTATTCCGTAAAGTTGTTCTGCCATATCTGCCGTTGCATCGTGAGAAATGGTATTGGTTAATTCAGTAGCTACTGCACCAGGGGAAATATTAGTCGCACGAATCTTGCCGTCTGATTCCAGCCTAATTCCTTCGGAGATTGCTTTGACGGCAAATTTGGTGGCGCAATAAACCGTTCCCGCAGCAAATACTTTATGTCCCGCTACTGAAGAAAGATTAATTATCTGACCAGATTCTTGTTGCAACATGATGGGCATTACCGCAGCTACTCCATACAACACTCCTTTGATATTGACATCGACCATTTGCTCCCACTCATCTACCTTGGTTTCTGCTAAGGGAGACAGGGGCATGATGCCTGCATTGTTCACTAAAACATCGATCTTTCCATAAGCTTGTTGAGTCGCTTGGGCTAAGGCTTCTACTTGAGAGCGATCGCTAACATCTGTAACCTGATATTTGGCAGTTCCTCCATCCTGTTGAATCTTGGCTACTAATTCTTGCAGGCGATCTTCTCTTCTGGCAGCCAACATTAACTTGGCTCCACTCTTGGCTAATCGACGGGCTGTGGCTTCACCTAAACCACTACTTGCTCCCGTAATGATCACGACTTTATCTTGTACTTCTGACATGGTTGCTCCTTACTTTGGGTTTAAAATCTTGTTGATATTTAACTTAGGGAGAAATGTTCTTCAATAGTCACTCAGGTATCTTGATGTTTTATAGTAGACCAGTCAACTATAAATATTATTAAGCAAAGTATAATTGCTTCCCCAAAGAGATTAAATCTAACTAGAGGAAGATTTACACAAAACTCGTTCAAACAAAATTGTGACAAAGGTTTGCATCGGTACGATAGATTTAGCTACTTTCGCCTGTAAAATTGCTCCTTCCCAACCAGATAGAATAAATTTGGCTAATTGTTCCAGATGACTATCATCAGCCAGTTCTCCTGCCTCAAAAGCTGCCATTAAACAGCGAGTAAAATATTGCTCCCAACTATTAAATATTTGATTAAGGCGATCGCGGAATAGTTCGTTTTGTGCTGATAATTCTTGAGCCAGATTACCGATTAAACAACCGTCGGCACATTCACAGTTTGCCATATCTGCAATCTTCGATTCAAAATAGTTACGCAACCGCGTTAGAGGAGAATATTGCTCATCTTCTAAAAAAATCCTGATTTTATGTTGATATTTACTAGCAAAATCATCAATGATCGCTAATCCAAAATCTTCCTTGCTGGAAAAATAATAGTAAAAAGAACCTTTAGGAACGCCAGCCGTAGTTAAGATGTCATTAATACTAGCTGCATTAAATCCTCGCTGGACAATGGCATCACTGCCAACACGGATTAATTGATTGCGCTTATCGGTACGTTTCATAAACTTATAGTAGACCAGTCGTCTATAAAAGTCAAGATGATTAAAAAAACTTATAAATTTATTTCCCTTACAATTACCCATTACCCACTAAACTAATTCGGTAATAATCTCAATCAACTCAGGAATCACAATGGGTTTATTAATATGACGTTGATAACCCGCTTCTAGGGAATGTTCGCGATCAACTTCCCCTGCATAGGCGGTAAGAGCGATCGCAGGTATATCTTTTCCTTGGGGTAATTTTCTAATTTGGTTCATGAGGGTGTAGCCGTCTACTTCGGGCATTCCAATATCGCTAATGATTAGATCGAAACTAAAGTCAGCAAAGGCTTCTAATGCTTCTTCTGCCGAGGTTACGGGGGTTATTTCTGCTCCTTCTTGTTCGAGGACAAGAGTAAGTATATCTCGCGAGTCGATTTCATCTTCTACTACAAGGACTTTGAGATGGTTAAAGCGAGCGGGTTTTACTGATTCTTTGAGAGATTTGTTATCCGACATATTTGAAGTAAATGTATTCATAAGTGGTAAGTTAACGCTAAAAGTACTTCCTTGTCTTTCTCCCTGGCTGGTTACAGCCACCGTTCCGCCATGTAGTTCGGTTAGATGACGTACAATTGCCAAACCTAAACCGAGTCCGCCATATTTGCGAGTGGTGCTGCTTTCTGCCTGACGAAAGCGATCAAAGACATAGGGTAAAAATTCGGGTTCGATACCCTGTCCCGTATCTCTGACTTGGATTTGGGCTTGATTGTCAACCTGCTCCAATTTGACTGTTACTCTTCCCCCCTCTGGGGTAAACTTGATGGCATTAGAGACTAAATTCCAGACTATTTGCTGCAAGCGCCCTACATCTCCCGAAATTTGTCCGACATTGGCTGTAAACTCGGTGATAATTTCAATAGATTTGGCTTCAGCAGCTAATTGTACCGTTGCTAGTGCCGATCTAATAACAGATTCTAAATTAATGGGGGTGACTTTGAGGTTTAGTTTGCCTCGGAGGATACGGGAAACATCAAGCAGATCGTCAATTAGCTGTGCTTGTAATTTGGCATTGCGTTGAATTATCTCTATACCCATAGACTGTTTTTCGGCATCCAGCCTACCAGCAGCGAGTAGCTGCGACCAACCTAAAATAGGATTAAGGGGAGTGCGTAATTCGTGGGAGACAATTGCTAAAAATTCATCTTTGATTTGGTTGGCTTTGGTTAAATCTTCGGTTTGTTGCCGTAATCTTTTTTCTAGTTGTTTAATGCGGGTAATATCTGTATTTGTGCCGTACCATTTGATAATTTCTCCCTTTTCATTCCTCAATGGTCTGGCTCTGCCTAAAAACCAGTGATACGTGCCATCTGTCTGGCGCAGACGAGCTTTGATATTGTATTTTCCTCCTGTTTTTACTGCTTTGTCCCAGGTATGACTGACTCGTTCTAGATCTTCAGGATGAACGATAGTTGACCAACCTCTACCCCGTATTTTCTCAAAACTAACTCCCGTATATTCTTGCCAACGCTGGTTGATATAATCGATTTCGCCGTTGGGTAACGCCGTCCATACTTGTTGGGGAATGACTTCGGTAATTAATCTCAGTTGGTATTCCCTTTGCTTGAGGGCTTGTTTGCTAGCTTCGCGCTCTGTGATATCAATACCAGAAGGAATTAGATATTCTACGTTTCCTGCCTTACCGAAGAGGGGAATTAGAGAAAAATCAATGAGAATATAGCGTTCTGGACTCAATCGGATTTCAACGTCGTAACGAACGAGTTCTCCTGCTGCTGCTCTTTGAATGGCATCGTTTAACCTTGTCTGGGATTCGGTAGAATAAGACCACCAATAGGCTTGGGCGAAAGGTTTGCCTAAAACATCTTCTGGTTGCAGGTTGGCAGCTTCTAGGGCAGTACGGTTAGCTTCAATCAGCGTACCATCGGGAGTTAATACCCCCACAAAACTATACAAACTATCGAGGATTAGCCTGAGTTGCTGTTCGCTGCGACGCAGTTGCTCTTCCATCAGTTTGCGCTCAGTAATATCGAGGTTAATCCCACTTAACCTAATCGGCTTACCGTGATCATCCAAGGTGACATTACCGATACCCAACAACCAACGAACTCCACGCTGGGGATGAACGATCCGAAATTCAGTATTAAACTGGGATGATTCTCTCTCAAGTACCTTTTGTACTTCTCGGTTAGCCTTGTCTCGATCTTCTGGATGTATCCTATTATCCCAATCTTGATATTGGGGTGAACCGTTTTGGGGATCGAGTCCATAGAGATTGTAATTTTCTGGCGACCAAACAACTTTTCCCGTATTAATCTCCCAGTCCCAAGAACCTGCATTAGCACTCCTGAGTGCCAGTCGTAGCAATTGTTCTTGTTCTTTGAGTTTCTGCTGGGATTGTTTTAAAAGGGTAATATCCCGACAGATACCAATAACCCCTAAAATATTGCCTTCGTTGTCGCGCCAAGGATATTTATTGGTTAAAAGCGATCGCAATGTTTCTCCATTGTCTATTTCTTCTTCATAAGACAAAGATGTTTGCTCTTGGATGACTTGGCGATCAACTGCCATAATCGATTGAGCAATTTCAGGAGGAAATAGTGTTGCATCGTCTTGACCTAACATTTCGGCAATACTAATCTCCAAAAATTCTGCCCCAGATTGGTTGACTATGACATATTTTCCTGCTAAATCTTTGACAAAAATAATGCTGGAGATATCGCTAATAATCGATTGTAAAATGCTGTCGGTTCTAATTAACTCTGCTTCTGCTTGTTTGCGTCGATCAATATCCTGCACCGTACCCATCATACGGACTGGTTCGCCTTCTGAATTATAAAATCCTTTACCTTTAGCAGCTATCCAATGTACGCTACCATCCGACCAAACAACGCGATATTCAGTATCGTATTCGGTATGATTTGCCAATGCTTGCCTAATATCTTCATCCGTGCGATCTCGATCTTCGGGATGCAAAGTATTGAGAAATACTTGATAACTAGTTTCTGTATTTTTCCCTAGTCCAAATAACTGACTACACCGTTCCGTCCATTCCAGGCGATCGCTTTGTAAATCCCAAAACCACATTCCCAAACCAGCAGCAGCCGTAGCCAGCTTCAAACGTTCTTCAGTTTGTTCGCACTTGTTAGTATTCTGGGTAATTTCTGAGTTGTTCGTAATATCTCTAAAAGTTATTACCGCTCCATAAGGCTGAGTATCCCGTGCTTGAAACAAGGGTTGAGATTCTACCGACAACCAAACTAAATTCTCATTTGGTTGATAAAAACCCATTACTACCCCAGCATAGGCTTGTCCCGTCCTAATCGAATTAATGCCAGGATGAGTTTCAGAGGGAAAAACAGAACCATCTTGATGAATAGTTTGCCAAGGCGGAGTAAAGTAATTAACTACCATCATTTGCTCGGCAGAATAACCCAGAATTATCTCTGCATCGGCATTACAACCTTGAATACTACCATCGGCAAGCTGAAGTATCGTTCCCACCAAAGGACTTGAACTTGAAGCGCGATCAGAATTTACCCTCATAATTGATATTTCATCAACTGCTCCGTATTTCTCTATCTAATAAAATAGCAACTTATTCCCCTGCAATCTCCGATATAAAATATTTCTATTAATAACTTTATTTATACATAGTGACTACCATCCATGACAATTTTTACACTTCTATCTTAAGATAGATTTATTTTTTCCTAGAGAGTTGATTGTTTTTCTTGCTGTGATAAGGATGAGCAATAATTAATAATTAATGCCTTTAAAATTTCAGAATATTCTCAATTTAAAGGGAATTACAAAATTAATTTTCTAATTATTGATAGTTATGACTTTTGACAGAGTAATTACCTAAAAGTAATTCGTTAATTTGTAGTCAAGTAACATTAAACAAGTCAATTCAAATAGAACAACAATTATGAAAAATCAAACACCACAAATACCAGAACAAAAATTAGGATTTACGAGATTTGCCGAACTCTGGAATGGTCGTTTAGCAATGATTGGTTTCTTATCTGCAATTCTCGTCGAGATGGCAACTGGTCAAGGTATACTCGGACAGTTAGGAATTATGTAGTAAATATAGTTTTGCTATATTTTTCAATTAGGTTTGATCTTTTTACTAAAGCCATATTAATCAAGAGAGAGTAAGTATTTAATCCAATGAACTGAAATCTCTTGTTTTTTTGTATAAGAGCGCAATTAAAACTCAGTTACTTGTTTCTCTTCAATCTTTTTTTTGCGAATTGGCAAGATTTATAACTTACACTGCACAAACAATTAATAATGGATTCACTTCAATTTAATTTAAGGTTGCGTCGCACTGCAACAATACTTGCGATCGCAATTTTAACTCTCGCACTTATTGCAGCTATATCAGGAATTTTGATCAATTTTTATTATGAACCCGCAGCAGGAGATGCTTATCAATCTTTAGCAGAAATCAACGCAACTATCCCTTATGGTTGGTTAATCTACAGTATACACAACTTAGCTGGTAACGGCATTATCGTCGTCTCTTTAATACAAATTAAGGTTTATTGTTACAGCAATTAGAAAAATTAGTTGCACCAGTTACTCTCGAAAAGCAAGCAGCTAAAACAGAAAACACTAGCAATAAAATTTAATCATGAATTTACAAGCAATGAAAAATCGAGCCGTATCATTACCAGTTTTTAGAGATATGGATTTGTTAATCGGTGTTTCAGTGGCAATAATCATAATATTATTGTGGTTTGTTAGTTTAATTAGCTTTTTAAACCTAGATTTAACGACAATTTCTCCATTATTAATTCCCTTTGGGGTTTTGCTGAGGTCTTTTTTACATACTGGACTTTTTATTACCACTCATGAAGCAATACATGGAGTTATTACTATTAATCAATCTCTAAATAATGCGATTGGTTACTTGACTTCTTGGTTGTATGCTTTACTACCTTACAAAACTCTTGCTGCTAACCATCAATTACATCATCGCTATCCTGCCAGCGATCGCGATCCAGATTTTGTTCCAGCTAATTCTAACAATTGCTTACTTTGGTATTTAAACTTTATGAAAGAATATCAAAAAGGGCGACAAGCTTGGATATTAATTATTGGCATGGCAATTATTTTTGGTAGTTTTATCAGTTGGCATATTTCTTTGGCTAATATATTTTTATTTTGGGTATTTCCTATTTTTATTAGTTCTTGTCAGTTGTTTATTTTTGGTATATTTTTACCTCACAGAAAATCGCAGAAAGGTTACAGAGATCGCCATCAAACTAAAAGTCTTAGCTTCTCCGTATTTTGGTCTTTTATTGCTTGCTATCACTTTGGCTATCACTGGGAACACCATCAATATCCCAATGTACCGTGGTATAAATTACCAGGTAAAAAAATATAGTTTTACTTTTAGAAGTAAAATATTATTCTGATTCTGTTCCATCACCTCTAATCAGATTTTTGGTTTAAATAACGTAATTAATAATAAAATAAATTTTAGATAATCTTTCACGTAATCAACCATAAGTAAGATGTTTATTTCTCGAATAAAAGTGACACTGAGATTAGGAAATAACTCTTACAAAATATAGGAGAAAATTAATTATGACAGCTACATTAGAAGCGACTAAAAAAAATGCGATCGCAACAAAACTAGCAGATATGAAAGCTCTACAAAATTTGATGATTTCTAACGAGCAAAAACTATTAAAGTTAAGTGCTGGTAGTGAAAAAATTACCGAAACTTTAAATAAAATGCTTGAAGACGATTATGAAAGCATCAATGCTATTAACGAAGCAATTCTTGAGCTAAAAATGTCTTCTAATACCAGTGAAATCGTAATGAATATGGTTGGCAAAATTGAAGAAATGATGTCTAGCAATCAACTTGATATCTATGAAAAATTTATGGAACAAGAAGGATTAAAACATCAATTAGTAATGACAGGTTTGCTAGTTCACAAAGCAGCCCAAGCCACCGATGGTATTCTACAAAAATTAGTCGATCCCATCAACAAGGTAAACTTTAAAAATCGCACTCATCAAGAACAACTAAAAGGTGCAATCTACTACTATGGCGTGCGTCAACTAGTCGGTAAAGAACCAGAAGACGGTATATGGGCAACAGCCGAAGATGCGATCGCAGCCCTTAAAGGTGCATTTGGTGGCTTGACTGAGTAATCAAATTTTAGGGTATGGCGTTGTCCATACCCTTGGTAGTTATTCTTCCTCGATTACCTGAAGAATTCTTTGTTCCAGGCGATCAAGGTCTAGTTTACCTTCATCTCTGCTAGTACGGCGCACTGTATCGTTGACTTGGCTAAGATCTGCTAGCAAATCTTGCAAAATCTCTTGTTGTTGGCGAGATTGAGTAATTTCTTTAGGTTCGCCGACTAGATCGCGCACGATAGTAGCCTCGGAACGAGAAGCAACAACGGGGTTACTTTCCCCTTCTATATGGACAAAAGTACGTTTTCCAGGATCGCGTTCTTCTTCAATAGGGATTAAAGCAGTAATGCGATCGCTTTTGACATATTTACCAAAACCTAAGTGGACTAAAACTGAAGATTGAATTTTCATACTTTAAGTGAAGTGATGTAGTCTTATCTGGCTAAGTTTTTACTTTTAACTAATTACTTTTATTGTAAAAAAAACTAGATTTTTTTAAATACAAGCTAAATTGAAATAGGAAACCCAAGTTCATCAACAGTAGTAAAATCAATCTCTCCAGTTAGGCAGTGATTTTTTCCGCATTCGCATAAACGGGATAGCGGAAGATGGCAGCCACAGACTCCGTATTGGGCATTTGTTCCTTGGGCATTAAGTAAACCATGCCACCTTGTAAGAAAGTATGTATGGCAGCAAAATCTAATAAGTCCAAATTGTCTTGAGTAGAACTATTATTAATCTCAAGTAAATTTGTTTCTGGCTCAAATTTACCCCAACACTGTAGATTGGTAGCAATAAACAAAGTATCTACTTGTCCGCCACAAGCAGCAGGAATGATTTGTTTCAAATCTGCACTGGCTTGTTTGGTAGTTAGTAATTCTTGGTATTGTTTTTTTGCTTGTTGTTTTACCTGATGAAAGTGAGATTGAATAACTGGCTCGGCTTTTTGGTGTAGTTCTTCAGGGGAAAGATGTTCTGGGTTGCCGATTACACCTTCTGAAAGTAATTGAGCATAAGAATTAGCTTCTCTGTACAGGGGAAGTAAGTAATCTACACCAGCCAAAATTAAAGGAATTTGTGCCTGTTCTAACAGAGAGTTTAATCCTCGGTCTATTTGTTGGAAATAGCGCAGAATTTCATTTTTGTTATCTGTCGTGCCGACTCCTTGTCCGTGAAAAATTAAATTGCGATCGCTGTTTGCGCTATGAGATTGTAGTTGCTTTTCGGGATCGTCGTACTGCAAAGCCTCAGCTAAACTAGCAGGTACATTTTCAGGCAAGTCCAACTGTTGAAGACTGTATTTATTGCCTTTAAATAAACGAATTTCATTTTGAGCTAGTGCTAATAGATAAAACTCATTATCCCTAGTAATTAAAGGCAGCAAAGGTTTAAGATAAAAGCGATCGCTTATTTCTACTAATTCGGTGAAACTTTCAGGCAAACGATAATAACGAGTTTCATTTTGAGTTAGAAAACAAGCTAAACCTTCTACTTGATGTTGCCAAAAATCATAGTTATCTATAAGTGTTTTGGCTTCTTGTAAAAACTCATCTGCTTCTGAAGTGGTTAACCCAGAATCCATTAGTTTTGACTCAGCTTCTTGAAGCAAGCTTTTAAATCGTATGGAATTTTGCCGTGTTTCTCGTCCCGCTTTCTCTGTAGGCAGATATATAGAGACGCAAAGCCGATCTTTGAAATTGAATAAATTTTCTATTTCTGTTTTTGATAATAAATTCATAAATTTTCCCAATACTACAAATGAAATGATGCTATTGCCTCGATAAAGGGCAATAGACTGAGATTAAAAGGCGAGCGAGTTTATTCCAACAAACCTTCATCTTCAGCAGCAGGATAGATGCTATCTACCACTAAGACTGGTTTTTCCGTGTATTCTGCTTCAAGTTCTTCTTGGAAGTCTAAATCCCAAGTAAGGTCGTAGTCTCGCTCAAACTCAGATTTAATAAATGGTCGAACCATACCAGTAACTACTACTGTTTCTTCTTGGTTAGGAATTGGTTCTCCCGTAACGTTAATTACTAATAAATCTTCACCGCCAATCAATTGTTCTTCATCGAGAGTAAAGGCTATATCGTTCTTAATTTCTTCAACTTCCCCTTCAACCGCAACTTCTTTACCGTAGAAATTATCTGGTCTTTCAGCAATATCGCCTAAATTGGGTGATAAAGTCATTGAATCAGCAAAAATAACAGGTCGGTCTTCATAATCTACATAGAGATCGGGGTCTAGATCAAAGTCGTACTCTCTTTCTACATCAGCTAAGACAAATTTACCTAGTTCTCCTGTTACCTGAAGTTCTAGCTCTTCGTCGGGCATTTCGGGTAGCATTTTCCCTGAAACATTTAGAACTAAGACATCATCGCCTTCCAGAAAGCCTTCCTCATTAAGATAAAAAGACATTCCAGGTTCGACTGTTTCCACCTCTCCTCTAACAGTGACTTGCTCGCCAAATAAATTTGTTTCCTCTTCGGCTATATTTTCGATGGTTTCGTTACTATCAGCATTTTGCGCTCTCAAACTATTATTATTAGTCACTGTGACTATGCCGATTGTGGATAAAAGTATGGCACTAATGCCAAGATTAGTAAATAAATTAAATTTAGACATAAAATTGATTCCCTTTCTTAACTATTTAAAAGCAATTATTTTTATTTAAACTGCTAATAAAAATACTATCTATACAATTTCTTAAATGAGTATAACTTTTGGTTGAACATCCATCTTTCTAAAGTTAGATCTCAAGTGGGACAATAAATATAAAAATAAATTATTTATAAAGACAGATATATCTAATCAAATGAATGTTGTATACTTTTTTTGAAAAAATACAGACTAAACATGTCATTAGCCAAAGAAAAAAAATGTTCTAAAGTAAAAATTTTGATCGTCGACGATTGTTTAGATAATGTAGAACTCTTGTCAACAATACTGGTAAATCAAGGATATGAAGTGGCAAAGAGCGATCGCGCTTCATTAGCGATTGAGATGACCAAAGCTGACCCTCCAGACTTGATTTTGTTGGATATTTGTATGCCTGAGATGAACGGTTTTGAAGTTTGTCAGATACTTAAAAGCGATCGCCGTACCCAAAATATCCCGATTATCTTTCTCAGTGCCTTAACAGAAATTGAAGATAAAGCTCAGGCTTTTAGCCTTGGGGGTGATGATTATATCACCAAACCTTTTCATATTAAAGAAGTATTAATTAGAGTAGAAAATCAGTTAAAAAAATACCGTTGGCAAATAGAGTTAAAAGATAAAAATCTGCACTTAGAACAAGAAAAACGGCAGCTTTTAGCTACTAAAACTAAATTACTAAATCTTAATCAAAAACTCAATAGAATGGCTACTTTAGATAGACTGACACAGATAGCTAATCGTCATCTTTTTGATGAGTTTTTAACTAGAGAGTGGCAACGGGGTAGAAGAGAACAGTTTCCTCTATCTCTGATTCTTAGTGACATTGATTATTTTAAATTTTATAACGATTACTTTGGTCATCAAGCAGGAGATATTTGTTTAAAAAAAGTCGCTAAGGCAATGTCAAAGACCGTTAAACGTCCTGCCGATTTGGTGGCGCGCTACGGTGGTGAAGAGTTTGCCATAATTTTACCGCAAACATCGGCTAATAATGCTTTATTATTGGCGGAAAAAATTCGTCTAGAAGTTAAACAACTTAATTTGCCTCATCCTAAATCTTTAACCAGCAATATTGTCTCTCTGAGTTTAGGTGTTACTTCCGTAATTCCCCATCCTCGCTACACTATCAAACAACTGTTAGTTACTGCCGATAAAGCACTATATCAAGCTAAAAAACAAGGTCGCGATCGCACTATTTTAAATTTTTTAGACTGTCCAAATAAAAATATGTAACAAATATTTAGTAATTTATTCTATTTTTGAATTTGAGAATCGTTGGCGAGTTCATACTCTTGATCTAATAGCTGTTGATTAATTTGCTTACCAATTTCCACTTCTTGTTCATCAGAGATGTTCGATACTTGCACCAAGCGAACGGCATTTCTAAATAGATCGAGAACATTTAAACTAATAACCGTAGAAGGAAAAGATTAGGTAGATGTAGTTTGTTTGATCGTAGAAGCAGCATGAGTTTCCATCGGGATGACTAAACCCACAATGGGAGCATGTCAGTTTTGTAAGAACGCTTGAACTATGCAGCTAATTTATCGAC
>CBDUCX010000124.1:0-14165 GCA_965365755.1 uncultured Pleurocapsa sp. | reverse complement strand
CCGATCGCATGGGCTCCATCTCCCACCGCTCCTAAACCGTCTAGAGTAGGGGTGTAAAGATTAGTGGTATTGCCATCGGAACCTCCTCCCGCTGTACTTTCCTCTAATTCCAGTCCCAATTCCGACCCAATCTCTTGTGCTAATAACCAGAGTTGTTCGCTGCCAGGAGTTTTCACCATGGGCGGTCTGCCAAATCTGCCTTCAACCACAATTTGACTGCCTTCAGTCGTCGGTTGGAGGGAACGAATTGCTGTTTCAATTCTTTGAGCATCATCAGGATTGGGTACTCGCACATCCACAACGGCTTTAGCTTCTGGGGCAATGACATTGGGACGTAATCCACCGTCAATAGTACCTACATTTACCGTAATCCCCCGTTGAGTATCGTTGAGGGCAAATAACTGTTGTACGACAAAACTCAGTTCGAGGATAGCACTGATGCCCTTCTCGGGAGCTAAACCTGCATGGGAAGCTTGACCAATTACCCTAACGACAAATTGACCCACCCCTTTGCGCTGGGTTTTTAATTTTCCCTGTAAACCTAGGGAGGGTTCCATTACTAATGCTCGGTCAGCTTTTTGGGCTAATCTTTGGATATAGGGTTTAGATTCCCCACTGCCTATCTCTTCATCGGAGTTAATAAAAAATACGGGACTTACTTCTGGCATTAATTCCAAAGCGGCGATCGCTTCGAGGGCAAATAAAGTTAAGACTAATCCTGCCTTCATATCGTATGCCCCTGGACCGAATAATTTACCCTGCTTAATTTTCAAGGGCATTTGCTCTAAAGTACCTAGAGGCCAAACTGTATCGCAATGTCCTAAGAGAAGTTGGTAGGGTTGTTGGGGATGGCGATCGCGATCGATAGCTAATAAATGCCCTCCGGTTTGCTGCTCTGACAGATGACGTACCCGAAAACCCCTTTGTCTCAATTCCCGTTGCAGAATAGTTAAAACTGGTTTTTGGGCAGCAGCTACAGTAGAAGGGGATTCAGCGATTACTAACTCCGACAGTAAAGCCGTCATTTCTTCCTGACGACTATTGAGATAGTCTCGTAAATTCTGTGTGGTTTCTGAAGATTTACTTGGAGTCATCTAATGTATCGCTAGGGTTATAACTATTCACCTTGATTCAAAATCAAACTGATACTGCATCAGTCCTAGTTCATTACGCATGGCAATAATATTTTTTTGCAGTGCTTCATTAATCGGAATACCTGTCTCTTTTCGTTTTAACCACGCCAAATGTTCTTTTTCGCCGCAAGTATAAATACGTTCTGCACCAGGAATTTTCTGGGAATTACGCAGCGCCCGAAGAATATCACCTGTGATTTTTTTAAAGCTCTCCACTTCAGTAAATGCCTCAATATCAATAGCCATAAAGAAATGACCGAGTTGGTAAGGAATGCGATCGCCTTGGGAGTCAAATCCACTCAGTTGTTTCATAAAAGCCCCTTGCTGTAGCGCAGCCGAGAGAATCTCGACGACTGTGGCGTAACCATAGCCCTTATGTCCGCCTGTTTCTTCTCTAATACCACCGATTGGCACTAGCGCCGCCTCTCCTTTGACTAAAGCTTGCAAGATATCTTGAGGATCGGTTTTGGTATCACCCTGGCGATCGATTATTAGTCCTGGGGGGCATTCTTTTCCTTCTCTGGCATACTGTTCGATTTTGCCCCGTTGCATAATCGAGGTAGCGTAGTCATTGGTAAAGGGGAATTCTTCGTCCGTAGGCATGCCGAAAACTAGGGGGTTAGTACCCAGCATATTTTCCACCCCAAAAGTTGGTGCGGTGGATGGACGAGCATTAGTTCCCGTCAGACCAATCATATTTTCTTGGCAAGCCATCAAGGTGTAATAGCCAGCGATACCATAATGGGTTGAGTTTCGGGCTACTACCATTCCCAGACCATATTTTTTAGCCTTCTTGATTGCTAGGTTCATACAGTAGGTAGAGATGACCATACCCATACCATGATGACCATCAATTACTGCCGTTGCCAAGCGATCGCGAACTACTTCAATTTCGGTAACTGGCTGTTGGATTTTCTGTTTGACAATGCGATCATAGTAAATTGGCTTCAAACGTCCAATTCCGTGAGAATCAATACCTCGCTTATCCGCTGCGATCAGAACATCGGCACAGATTTTAGCGTCTGCTTCTGGTACACCAATACCCTGAAAAACGTCAATCATAAATTGTTCTAAGTAATCGCAGGATAGATAATAGATCATTTTTTTCCTTGGCAAATATGCATAGATAACTTGGCAAATATGCACTGGTAACAATGCTTTGCTATTTTCTGAGTATTTAATCAATCAACCAACATTGATTTCTTTTATTGAGCTTAATCTTCTAAGTCAACATCGTAAGACTGATAGAGGTGTTGCAGAGTTTCCCTCAACTGTTGCAGTTTCAGTTTGTCTTCTGAGGTAAGTACGGCATTTTGATGTTCTAGCCTAATAATCCGTTGTTGAATCTCAGCAATCTTGAATCCTACTGTTGCCGATTTGATCATCATATTACCTCCCCACCTAAATTAAAATTATTACCTTCTAAATTAGTTGTAGATCGAGAGCATGAGAATCTTGTGAGCATGCAGAGGCTAGTAGAGAAATGAAGATTTATTTTATGTTTAATCAAAAAAAACGGGACGTTCCGAAAACGTCCCAAGTTATCAAGTTTCAAAATTGACATTAAAGTTAATTAATCAGATATACCAAGACAAATAAAACTAACCAAATAACATCCACAAAGTGCCAGTAAATCTCCGCTGCTTCTACTCCAAAGTGGCTACTACTGGAATAATGACCCGCTTGGCGCGATCGCCATAATACCGCCAGGATCAACAAAACTCCAGTGGTGACGTGTAAACCGTGAAATCCAGTTAGGACAAAAAAGCAACTGGAAAATAAGTTAGTAGTCAAACCAAACTCGGCATGGAAATATTCATAGCCTTGTCCCGCCAGGAAGAGTGCCCCCATGGCTGCGGTAATGGCAAACCATTTTTGTAAACCCTGCACATCGTCATTTTTTAAAGCTTTTTGCCCTTCGTGCATCACAAAACTACTGCTTACCAGGATCGCCGTGTTAATGATTGGGATCAATAATTCTAATTCTGGTGTCCCTTCAGGGGGCCAGATAGGCATAGTAGCACGATAGATCAGCAAGGCCGCAAAAAAGCCGAGAAAGGTCATACTATCAGAAACCAGAAAGATATATAGACCAATCATCCGATGATCGGGATGTCCATGATGTCCATGGGCTGATTCTTGTTCAGATGCGATGCCTTCGGCTAGCTTCGCATTCGCAATTTGAGATTTATTATCTACGGTTGAACCTTGCATAGATGGATTTTAAGTAAATTTATTTTGTTCTGATGGATTTGTATAGTGGTTAGTGGTTAGTAAAAGAGCTAGAAGCGAGAATTAAATCTTCTAACTCCTAACTTCTAACTCCGAACTCTGAACTCTGCCACTACTGACTTTCAGCGGTGACTACTGCCAACATCTCCTCGACATCTTCATCACCGTCGATACTTTCGGTATCAATACCATAATCATATGGCCCTGCCCATAGGACAGGTTCTTCTTCAAAATTCTCAATGATTGGGGGAGAAGCAGTCTGCCATTCTAAAGTTAAAGCACGCCAAGGATTACGAGCAGCTTTTTCTCCTTTAAACAAACTCCAGAGAATATTAATAATAAAGGGGAAGGTAGATAATGCCAGGATATATGAACCAACAGTGCAAATGATATTTAGAGTTTGAAACTGAGGATCATAGAGGGCGATACGACGGTTCATACCCTGTAACCCCAATTGGTGCATCGGCAAGAAGGTAATATTAAAACCGATAAAGGTCATGATAAAGTGAATTCTACCCCAGGTTTCATTAACCATGCGTCCAGTCATCTTGGGGAACCAGTGATATACCGCTGCAAATAAGCCAAACACCGAACCGCCAAAGAGGACGTAGTGGAAATGAGCCACAATAAAGTAGGTGTCGTGGACATGAATATCGAAAGGCACAGAAGCTACCATCACCCCACTTAAACCGCCAATCAAGAAGGAGGAAAGAAAGCCAACGGCAAAGAGAAAGGCGCTGTTGAGACTGAGTTTTCCACCCCAGATCGTCGCACACCAACTAAATACTTTAATCCCCGTCGGCACAGCAATAATCATTGTGGTTGCCATGAAAAACATCCGCAACCAGCCAGGAGTACCACTAGAGAACATGTGGTGCGCCCAGACGATTAAACCTAAAAAGCTAATTGCCAAACTAGAATAGGCGATCGCTCTGTAGCCAAAGATGGGTTTACGGGCATGAACAGGAAGAATCTCGGAAATTGCGCCAAAAAATGGCAAAATCATAATGTATACCGCAGGGTGAGAATAAAACCAGAACATATGCTGGTAAACTATCGGATCTCCACCCCCCGCAGGATTGAAAAATGCCGTCCCTGCAATTAAATCAAAAGAAAGTAGGATTAGGGCTGCTGCTAATACAGGAGTACCAAGTAGAATCAAAGCTGAGGTCGCCAGCATTGACCAGCAAAACAGGGGCATACTATGAATGTCCATATCGGGCATCCGCATCAACAGAATTGTGGTAACAAAGTTAATTGCCCCCAAAATAGAGGATGTCCCCAATAGTAAGACGCTGAGAATCCAAATCTCTTCGCCCCATTTGCCACTAATTAAACTTAAGGGAGGATAGGATGTCCAGCCTGCTTGGGCTGCCCCCGACTCGACAAAAAAGCTACTGAGAAAAAAGATGCCTCCAGGGGGAATCATCCAAAATGCCACCCCGTTAAGGCGAGGAAAAGCCATATCTTCTGCCCCAATCATCAGGGGAATTAGATAGTTAGCAAATGCTGCACCCGCAGGAATAATCCAGAGAAACAGCATAATTGAACCGTGCATGGTCATCGCCTGATTATAAAATTCGGGCTGAATAAAATCAGGATCGGGGGTAGCAAGTTCAGTACGCATCACTTCCGCTAATGCCCCACCGATAAAGTAGAAAAAGAAAGCAGTAGTTAAATATTGAATACCGATCACCTTATGATCGGTACTAAAGCCAAAGTAGTCTTGCCACTTTCTTGGGGGATGTTCTTGATGCTCTGGCGATGTAATCGGAGCTTTTTTTTCGACTGTTGTACTCATTCTTGGTTTAATCTGAAATCTGATTAATTTATTTTGGTAGCTCTAATTTGATAGCTCTAAGTTGTTATTGGTTTATGGGTTTTAGCTGTGCCAAGGTATCGCTATCTACTCCTATGTCGTTGGCATAAGGAGCTAAAAATTCAGCATCAGAACTGGATGTAGAAGTCATGGCCACAGACTCACTACTGTCATCTTGCATAGCGAAGGTATTATCCTGAATCCATTTTTGATAATCCTCTTCACTTTGTACGTAAAGCTGAGTTTTCATGCCCCCATGATATGCTCCACATAATTCGGCACATATGACAGGGTACTGACCGATTGTATTAGGAGTGAAAACCAAACTAGTTTCTCTACCAGGGATGACATCTTGCTTGATCCGAAATTCAGGCAACCAGAAGGCATGAATCACATCTCCTGCGGTCATGGCTAACTTCACGGGACGATTGACTGGAACATGGATTTCACCTGAAATTACGCCACTATCGGGATAAGTAAACACCCAGGCATATTGAATACCATTCACTTTCACTTCCAGAGGATCGATCCCCTGTTCAGTTCCTGGTGAAACACCAAGTCCCAGGGCTATGTTTTGCTGATTAGGATCAAATGCTACTAATTCTGAATGATGATGGGCATGGGCAAGGTTAGGGCCAGGATCTCCTGATACCATAGGGTCTAATCCTCCCATGCGATTGTAAATTTCAAAACTATAGATGGCTAAGATAAAGACAATGACAGTTGGGATCGCAGTCCAAACAATTTCTAAAGGTACGTTGCCCTCTACGGGGGGCCCATCGGTCGTATCACCTTTACGACGGCG
Organism: uncultured Pleurocapsa sp.; assembly: GCA_965365755.1. Classification (GTDB taxonomy): domain Bacteria; phylum Cyanobacteriota; class Cyanobacteriia; order Cyanobacteriales; family Xenococcaceae; genus Waterburya. The sequence continues at coordinate 8,176 of CBDUCX010000124.1, read as the reverse complement.
GAATCTAATTAGGGAGTAAACCAAAATTCCTTCTACTAACAGAAATAGACCAGTAGCAATGGTCATCATAAAGTTAAACAGTTCGTCTACTTCCGTCGCATCATTAGACGCTGCTTCAGGGAGTAGTCCGTGGTGTTGACCATACCACAGACTAATTAAAGTAAGTGCTACTCCTGCGATGAGAGTAATTATGTTGCTGGGAATATTCACGTTGTAAAGATATAGGGTAGTGTTTTCTGAATCAGTACGGACTAATAGTTTTTCATGTTGACTATTTCTAATCTATTCCTTTTAAACAGGAATTGTTGATGGAATTAATACTAAAATTTCAGTTACAAAATATTGTTTTGCCTACATTACTTAGGTTAGAACAAATTCCCCAGAGATAAACAGGTATCGAACTAAAGTTATTGAATTTAAATTAATTCTTTAGGTTTTTTTTGGGATCTTGCAATCCCCAAGTTCTAGAGCTACCCCATAGTCTATAAATTTCCCTTTGCCCAACAAATTTAATTTTTTCTTTATAGAGTTTAAATTTTTTGGGAGTATTTCGTGACTCAATCTGAAGAATATCTAAAAAGATAAAACTATTAGAAAAAGGTCGTTAGAGTGGGAGAAGAAAAATAAAAAATAGCAAAATATAGTTGGAACTCAAAGCGATCGCTCTTTATTGTAAAAAATTTACAAATTTACCAAATTTATCTCAAGTTATTTATCTCAGCCCAATTTGCCATGACCGAATCAGTATTTCAACCGCAAATCAACAGTACACCAGAAACATCCCAACCACAGGTTTGGATTCGTCGTCTAGTCTGGAAAATTGCGCTCGCCACTTTACTTTTAATGGCGGTGGGGAGTGCCACCAGAGTCATGAATGCAGGTTTAGCCTGTCCTGATTGGCCTTTGTGCTATGGTCAACTTGTGCCTACCCGACAGATGAACCTCCAGGTATTTCTCGAATGGTTTCATCGTTTGGACGCAGCCTTGATTGGCGTAAGCGCGATCGCTTTAACTGGTTTATCTTGGTGGTATCGTCGGGAATTACCGCGATGGCTGCCTGGGGCTGCTACCTTTGCCTTATTCCTGATTGTTTTTCAAGGAATCTTGGGGGGACTTACCGTAACTCAGCTACTACGGTTTGATATCGTTACCGCACATTTAGGCACAGCACTGTTATTTTTTAGTACTTTAGTGATCATCGGCACGGCTTTGACACCCTATCAGGGAACCAAAGCAGCGGGAAAACTTTGTTGGATGGGTTTAAGTGCAGCTATCTTAGTTTATCTGCAAAGCATTCTCGGGGGGTTAGTTGGTTCTCGCTGGGCATTGCATCAGTGCTTCGGAGGTTCACAGCTATGCAACGTTATGAATGCTCACATACTAGGAGTAGTGCCACCAACTTTAGCCACCATAGCGGTTGTTTGGTTTGCGGGTAAAACTCCTGGTTTGTCCAGAAATCTCAGAATTTTAGCGAACTCAGCAGCAGCCTTAGTAAGTTTACAAATTTTGTTGGGGATCGCTACTTTCAAGCTGCACCTTCAGGTTGAACCCCTAACCGTTACTCATCAAGCAGTGGGAGCAAGTTTGTTAGGAGTATTAATTGCCTTCACCGTATTGGCAATTAGAGATAACAACAACCAAGAATCAATGACTTAATTATTTATTTCTCTCAACCACCACTACACAACAAATCTCAGACCAAATCTTAGACCAAAATTTTAGGAACAAGCAGCATGACAGGGACAAGTATAGCTAGCCGTAATCAAAACATAGCTGAAGTAATCAAAAGCTATTATCAGCTAACCAAACCACGGATCATTCCTCTACTTTTAATCACTACCGCAGCCTCAATGTGGATTGCCTCCGAGGGCAGAGTCGATCCTTTCTTACTCTTAATTACTTTACTAGGAGGAACCTTAGCAGCAGCCTCAGCACAGGTATTTAACTGTATCTATGATCGAGATATTGATTACACTATGACGAGGACAAGGAAACGCCCAATTCCTTCGGGAAAAGTGCAACCCCGTCACGCCTTAATTTTTGCCACTGTCTTAGGGGTATTATCCTTTTCTTTGTTAACTGTGTTCGCCAATTTACTAACAGCCCTATTGGCGATGTCTGGCATTGTTTTCTATATGCTGATCTATACCCATTGGCTGAAGCGACACACGACGCAAAATATAGTTATCGGTGGTGCAGCAGGTTCAATTCCTCCCTTGGTGGGTTGGGCTGCGGTAACGGGAAATTTAAGTTTAGTTCCCTGGCTACTATTTGGGATTATCTTCCTCTGGACTCCCCCTCATTTCTGGGCTTTAGCCTTAATGATCAAAGAAGACTATGCCGAAGTAGGAGTACCTATGTTACCAGTAGTTAAAGGTGAGGCAGAGACTGTTAAGCAGATTTGGGTTTATAGCTGGCTGGTAATTCCCTGTAGTCTGTTATTGATGTATCCTTTGGGAAACTTGACTATAGTATATGGTGCGATCGCTTTTTATCTGGGATACAAATTTCTCTATAAAGCCTGGGAACTGAAACAAGACCCTGCCAACAATCAATTAGCTCGTAACATGTTTAAGTATTCCATCTTTTATATGATGCTGTTGTGTGTGGCCATGATCATTGATACTTTGCCAGTAACTCATCAACTATTGGGGATGGTTTTTAGTTGTGGGTAAGCTTTTCCTGGGTGTTGGTTAAACGGATGAAAAAAACTCCAGTTCTTTAGAGTCTTGTAATCCTTTAAGTACGGTTAATCTGTCCTTTTTGGGACTGGTAAAGTAAACCGTATACAAAATATTGCCATAAAAAAATAGGGGTATCAAAACCCCTAATGTTACTGTTAACTGTCGAATGTTAACTGAAATTACATTCCAGGAAGATTCAAACCGCTAGTAAGTTCTTCCATGCGTCCGCGCATCAAATCTGTAGACTTTGTATAAGCAGACTGCATTGCTGCGGAGACAGATGCGGAAAGTGCGTCTGCATCCTGGGACATTGCATCGGGAGAAATTTCGACGCGAAGGGGTTCTTGATTCCCACTCATGACTACTTTGACTAGTCCGTCTTCACTCGTCCCTTCAATTTCCGTTTGTTCCAATTCGTTTTGGAGTTGCTGCGCTCCTGCTTGTACTTCCTGAGCTTTTTTGAAAGCATCAGCAAGTTCTTTCATTTTGCCTAGTGGACCAAATCCTTTTCCTGCCATATCTGTCTAGTTAGTTTTTTTATTAGTGATTACGAAATCTATTAGAATGATTAGCATAACCTATGAGATCAGCTATTTAAAATTCTCCGAGCAGCTTAACTTCTGGCTCTAAAGATACTGACCAATGATATTCTACTTTTTCTTGAGCATAACGAATTAACTCAAAGATATCTTTAGCGGTAGCCGTACCGCAATTAAGAATAAAATTAGCATGGCGATGGGCAATTTGGGCATCACCAATCTTATATCCCTTTAAGCCTAGCTGTTCAATTAGTCTCGCTGCTGCATGGGGTTGGGGGTTGCGGAAAACACTACCACAACTAGGAAGATGATATGGTTGAGTTGTCTTGCGCTGTGTCCAGTTTTGATTAGAGAGTTCCATGATTTCCGCTGCCTTATAGCCAGGTTCAAGCTGCATTGTTGCTCTAACCACCATCTGATTTCCTCCCTGTAAATTGGAAGTACGATAACTATATGCCAACTCTTCGGGCTTTAATTCGGTAACCTTGCCATCAGGGGACAAGACAGTCACACTGACTAAAATATCGGCCACACAAGAGTTATGTGCCCCCGCATTCATCACTACCCCACCACCAATAGTACCAGGGATACCTACAGCCCATTCCAACCCTTTTAAGCCTCTTTTAGCAGCTTTCCAGGCTAGTTTGGCGATCGCTTCTCCCGCGTCGGCAACCAAAATACCAGTCTCTGGATCAAACTCATAACTACGAAAATAGCGTGTCGAAAGTACAAGTCCTGGCAAACCGCGATCGCTGATTAGTAAGTTTGAACCAGCACCTAACAAAGTTAAGGGGACATCCTGAGTCTGATACCATTCAAAACTCGCTTCTAGCTCAGACCAGTTTCTTGGTGCAGCATACCATTGAGCATCACCACCCACTTTGTAAGAAGTTTGGCTAGCTAGAGATACATCTGACTGGATTAAATTATCTTTGTTCATTGGATAATTGCGCTTAATTTCCCTTGGTGGCACTGATTTTTGTGGTGGGCATTAGTCCTTCATTTCAAATTAGAAACATGATTGTTTTTCTGGCCCAGCCGACAACTGATCACTGATATAAGGCGATAGTTTTAGGGATAGATTGATTAAGATTACCCGCTCCTAAGAACATTGCCAAGTCCCCTGACTGTAATATTTTTTCTTGGAGGAAGTCGGCAATAGAATTAAGGTCGCCATGATAGTGAACATGATTATGGCTAAGGGCGATCGCCTGAACTAAATCTGTGCCCTTAATATCAAAGGTATTTTTTTCTCCAGCACTATAAATATCAGTGATTACCACCACATCGGCATCTTTGAATGCCTGAGCGAATTCCTGCAAGAACATTTTAGTGCGACTGTAGCGATGGGGTTGAAAAATTGCTACTACCCTCTTCAAAGAATTGTTGCCTTCTACCCTAAGTCTGGCAGCAGCTAAAGTAACATCAATTTCACTGGGATGATGGGCATAATCATCAATAAAAGTAATTCCCTTGGCTGCGCCTCGATGTTCAAATCGTCTTTTGGTGCCCCTGAAGGTAGCTAAAGACTGAGCAATGGTAGCAAAATCCAGACCCACCTGTCGTCCGACAGCGATCGCCGATAAAGCATTACTGAGGTTATGTTCTCCTAATAGGGGTAGTTGCAATTCTCCTAAACAGACCCCCCTTTCCCAAATTTCGGCGTTGCTTCCTTGGTCATGATAAGAGACGTTTTTGGCTGTATAGTCGGCACCTAAATCTGGATTTAAACCATAACTAATAGTCAAAGCTAACTCATCACGGATAATCGGATCGTCAATGCAACCAATCAAAGTATTACACTGTCCTGCAAAGGTTTGAAAAATACTAATTACCTCTTGAATATCCTGATAGCGGTCTGGATGATCTAGCTCAATATTAGTAATAACTCCAATACTAGGATGGTGTTTAACCAAAGAACCATCAGACTCATCTGCTTCCGCTACTAAATACTCTCCCTGTCCACTTTTAGCGTTACCAGACCAAGCATCCACCTCTCCACCAATAATAATTGTGGGATCGAGTTGACTTTGGCATAACATATAACCAATTAAACTACTGGTAGTCGTTTTACCATGGGTTCCTGAAACGGCTATACCTTGATACTGTTCAATTAATGCTGCTAACAAATCTGAACGATGGAAAATCGGACAACCTAGTTTTACTGCTGCTTGGTACTCAGGATTAGTTTTAGCGATCGCAGTAGAACATACTACCTGTGGTAAATATTCTCGTCGATGACTTAACACCTCCACTTCTGGCAGCAGATTAGATTTGCCTCCTGCCCATACTGGCTGACGTTTTTGGCTAGGATGGTGCGCAAAGAAATCAAGATTACCAGCCTCTTGACAATAAAAAATCTTGACTCCTAATGCCTCCAGGCGATCGGTAATATGACTAGAGCGTAGATCAGAACCCGATACTGGCAATTGTCGTTGGGCAACAATCTGAGCTAAAGCCGACATACCAATTCCGCCAATACCAATAAAATGGAATGGTCTACCATTCAAATCTACTTTCGCCACTTCTTTGACTCCTGCCATAGCACAAACATCCTGATCGGGGGTTACAGAATACTACCTTGTTTCGAGGCGAAGCATACTATCTGCTCCAGTTGCTCTAAACAATACGGGCTATGATAGCAAGAATTTTTTAGACTTAGGGATAAACAAGTACGGGGAAACTAGAAAATTTCGGTTTAAGGTTGACATATTTGGGTAAAATGAGACGAGTATCCGCTATAAATTCACTTTTCAGACAACAGCGCCAGATTTTCTTAATATCTTTTTTATTAGACCAATTTATTACCTTCAGATCCCTAGTCTAATTGATGTTGAAATTGATTCTGAGTAAGGTCTTGAAATGTGCTTACTTTACGATATGATGAGTCTTATTAAGAATGTTTTAATCTATTAACCTAATAACATAGAGGGCAAGAAAGTAGTGGTTAGAGTAGCAATTAATGGTTTTGGACGTATTGGACGTAATTTTGTCAGATGCTTACTGACTAGAGGGGAAGACACCAATTTAGAATTGGTAGGTCTTAACGACACCTCCGATCCTAAAACTAATTCTCACCTATTGAAATACGACACCATGCTAGGTGTTTTAGATGCTGATATTAGTCACGATAGCAATTCTCTAATCGTCAATGGCAAAACAGTTAAGTGCGTCTCTGATCGCAACCCTTTGAATCTGCCTTGGAAAGAATGGGATGTTGATATCGTTATTGAATCTACTGGCGTATTTCGCGATGCTCCTGGTGCAGGAAAACATTTGCAAGCGGGCGCTAAAAAAGTAGTAATCACTGCTCCTGGCAGTGGCCCTGATATTGGGACTTACGTCATGGGAGTTAATCATGAAAAATACACTCCTGGTGAGTTTGATATCCTGAGTAATGCCAGCTGTACAACTAACTGCTTAGCTCCTATTGTTAAAGTTATCAATGAAAACTTTGGCATCATCAAGGGTGCGATGACCACCACTCACAGTTATACTGGTGACCAACGTATTCTCGATGCTAGCCATCGCGATCTTAGAAGAGCTAGAGCCGCCGCCGCCAATATCGTCCCTACCTCTACTGGTGCAGCGAAGGCAGTGGCTCTGGTATATCCTGAAGTTAAAGGGAAATTAAACGGTATCGCTCTACGTGTACCTACTCCTAACGTTTCTGTAGTAGATTTAGTTGCTCAAGTTGAGAAGAAAACTATTTCTGAAGAGGTTAACGAAGTACTTAAAAAAGCTGCTGAAAATGAATTAAAAGGTATCTTAGGCTATACCGAGTTGCCTCTTGTATCTTCTGACTTTAGAGGTACTGATGTTTCTTCTACGATTGATGCTCAGCTAACTTTAGTCTTAGATGGCGATATGGTTAAAGTTGTTGCTTGGTATGACAACGAATGGGGCTATTCTCAGCGTGTTGTTGATTTGGCTGAATTAGTTGCCAAAGGCATGTAAAAGAATGTAAGTAATCTTAAGTCTAATAATTAATTTTCACTCAGACACCTCCCTGTTGAATTTAGGCGAGGTGTTTTTTATTTTCAAATTGAGTATTTGCCAATTAGCTTATGGGTAAAAATATTTTAAGCTTAGGGCTTAGCGCGATCGCCCTTTTGCTCCTCTAGCGTAATTTGGGTAAATTTTTAGCTAATTAGCTTAAAAAACAGGAACTTATCTGAGGGAAATCAATTCCAATATAGATAGTAATCTTTTTGATATCCGTAACTGTTATTGATGATGTTAAACGTTGAGTTGGCTGTACCTAAATTAAATAAATTATATGTGCGTATTTTAAGCAGCAGTGTTTTGGCGTTGATGAGCCTATCGAGTGGATTAATTCCTGAAATATCTATGCGATCGCACGATACTAATGAAAATTCTGGGCTGACAATCTCTTTGTCTAGAGACGCTTATGGGCAGCAATTCACACCAGAGGAAACCGAAAACTATGCTAAAGCAGGTTACGCAGTTGAGCTTCTGAGAAGGGAAGTCTACCAAGAAATTAAAAATCTGATTAATGAGCCACCGCCAAACATTGTCTGTGATCAGCAATCAACCATTGATAATCTTCAGCCAGAAGTCAAAGAAATTGCTAATCGTTATTGCAATCAGTCTCGTCAAATTGTGCAACAACACAACCTCACAATCAGTCGTTTTAATGAGTTAAAAACTCACTATGATCGCCGTGATAGCTTTTATCAACAGGTGCAGGGAATTTTGCTAAAGTTGCAAAATTAGTTTGAAACCCGTAGTTTTTAAGTTAACTTTTTTTAGGGAATAGCGATTGTCTTGAATGTCAAGTCTAATTCTGGCATCAGGGCGATCGCGAACAATAAAATAACTCAGGACAAACTTTGATTACAAGTACATAGGGAATATTACCCCGTCCACCTCAGATATATTACTGAGTTTCTACAGAAACAGCTTCAGCTTTTAATTTGGACAAGCTATAGA
>CBDUCX010000123.1:0-14189 GCA_965365755.1 uncultured Pleurocapsa sp. | reverse complement strand
ACTAGGGAGACTAGGGAGACTAGGGAGACTAGGGAGACTAGGGAGACTAGGGAGACTAGGGAGATCATTATTTCCCAAATCCCCAAGTCCCCACACATTTTTTCGTTCAGCCCTTTACTAGGCATAAAAAGCTATTACGGGAACTATATTAATCTGAAGATATAACTATTTGCTCAAAGAAATAGCTAATATTAAGTTAGGTAAAGATTATTAATCTAACTTTTTGATTTTAATCTCTGACTAAGGGGCTAAGCGATTACGCGACCCATAGCAGACTAATCGCTAGTTTTTAATTTATTTGACTTTATTAACAGAGAACTAGATGTGCTGTAAATACGTCTAGATAAGAGAATATATAAATGAAATCAACTATAAATAGAAATTTTAAGCATCATCCAGCTTTAGTTAATGGATTATTGGCAGTATGCCTAACTTTAATCGGGTTTACTACTTATACAGTAATTAAAGCAACCAGAACAGAAGTTGATCTTGAAACATTGACTGTACCAGTTAAAGAAAAGGATCTAAATATCGAGATCGAAGCTAGTGGTAGAGTCGAGCCAATTAAGAGTGTCAACGTTAGTCCTAAAGATCCTGGACGATTGATTAGATTGTTAGTCGAACAGGGCGATCGCGTGACCGCAGGACAAACCTTAGCTATCATGGAGAATGGGGAACTTGTCACTCAAACTTCTCAGGCAAAAGCAGAGTTGAAACAAAGTCAAGCAAGTCTTGCGGAGGGGAGAGCGAAGATTAATGCCGAAGTTGCCCAAGCCCAAGCCAGATTAGGTCAATTAGAAGCCAAATTGAATCTGGTGCAAAATAGAATTCCCCGAGATATGGAGCAAACCAAGGCGCAAATTAATGCTGCCGAATCTCGATTACAACTGGTACAGGAAAGGTTGAGAAGGAATGAATATCTGGTGCAGCAAGGTGCTATTTCTGAGGATGCTTTTGATGAGGTTAAGGACAATGCTCAAAATGCTCAATCTAATATCAATGAATTACGTCAAAGATTAGAACAGTTGCAAACTACTGGTGCTTCAGAAGTAAACCAGATCAAGGCAGAAATTAGAGAAGCGAGAATTGCTCTGGAGCAAAAACAGCTCACCGCACCCGATGAAATTACAGCCTTGGAAGCCTCTTTGGAACAAATGCAAATGTCTTTACAACGGGCAGAAATTCAGTATGCCGATAGTATTGTTAAAGCACCTTTTGCTGGCATCGTGACTCAAAGATATGCTGTGGAAGGGGCTTACGTTGCTCCTAGTACTTCAGGCTCTAGCACCGCGTCAGCTTCGGCGAATTCTATTTTGGCACTGGCACAAGGCTTAGAAATTGTTGCCAAGGTTCCAGAATTAGACATTGGTCAGTTACAACCAGGGCAAAAAGTTAAAATTGTTGCCGATGCTTATCCTGATCGCGAATTTACAGGAGAAATCAAGCGTATTGCTCCTGAAGCAGTGATCGAAGAGAATGTTACTTCTTTTGAAGTCAGAGTTAAATTGCTGACTGGTCAAAATATATTGCGTTCTAAAATGAACGTCGATGTTACTTTTATTGGTAAGGAATTGACCGATAGTTTGGTTGTGCCGATGGTGGCAATTTTTACTGAAGATGGTGAGCAGGGAGTGATGATTCCTGATGAGAAGAACAAGCCACAGTTTCAGCCAGTAAAAACAGGACTGTATTTGGGGGATCAGATTCAAATTCTGGAGGGAGTTGAGGCAAATCAACAAGTCTTTATTGATCTACCAGAGAAGAAGGGAAGAAAGAAAGAAGATTAAGTTCTGATTGAGGTTAGTGGTTAGTGGTAAAGGTATGAAGAAATATGAAATTTGGCATAAATTCAGAGTACTTGTGACAAGTAATAATAGTAACTATCCAATAGAAAAGTAAATCATAAAAACTGTGAAGCAGCTTATCGAATTTCCCTTATCTGACGACAACTCTATCTTAATCGAGGTTGATGAGTCAGCAACTACTGGAGCTAGACCAGTTTCTCGTAATGGAGTAAAGATTGTTGAAGCAAAAAAACTTTTGAGCAAGCCTTGGCAAATATTGATCCTATGGTAAAAGCGATTAAGAAAAAGTTTGATGAGATGAAAGATGCTGCTGATGAAGTTGAAGTAAAATTTGGAATTAAACACTTCGACAATAATAGCCACATTTATCTCTTTTCTTCGTTATTCTTTAATCTAAATTTGATTAGAGGGCGATTTGTCAAAACCGACATATAGCTGTCACAGTAGTGAAAAATGCAGCGGTTAGGATGATTGATGTTCAAAATATCAGCTATTTTATCTGGCTTTCGTCGGCACTATCATCGATCAAAATAGCTAAAATATGTCGATTTTGAGTAGCAAATTATAGGCTAACTGTCAGATCTGATCGCAACTCAACTAACCTAGTTTAATAACAACTAAATAAGTTTTGTCTTTTTAATTTATGACTCCAATAACATTTTTGTTTCTAGTAGCAGGACTAATGTTGCTAATGGCTGGAGCGGAATTTTTAGTCAGGGGTGCATCTCGCGTCGCTGCTGTTTTACGAATCTCGCCCTTAATTATTGGACTAACTATTGTCGCCTATGGTACAAGCGCACCAGAGATGTTCGTTAGTGTCATGTCTAGCTTTTCAGGGCAGGGTGATATTGCTATGGGTAACGTTGTCGGTAGTAATATTTGCAATGTATTATTAATTTTGGGTTTGTCTGCTTTAGTTACCCCCTTAATTGTGACAAAGCAAATTATCCGTTCTGATGTGCCAATTATGATTGGTGTTTCGGTATTACTGTTGATATTTTGTTTGGATGGGGAATTAAGCCGAGTTGATAGTTTTATTTTGTTTGTTGGTGGCATAGCCTATACTCTTTCTTTGATATATCAAAGTAGCAAACAAAAGACAACACACGATGAATTTACTGAAGAGTATGGTTTTGATGGAAATGTAACTTCTAGTTTGTGGTTAAAGAACATTATTTTTATTGTTGGTGGTCTAGCCTTACTGGTGTTAGGTTCGCGTTGGCTAGTTGATTCGGCAGTAACTATTGCTACGGCGTTAGGGATTAATGAGTTATTAATTGGTCTAACTATTGTCGCTATTGGAACATCTTTACCCGAACTTGCTACTTCCGTTGTCGCTAGTTTTCGAGGAGAGAGAGAGATTGCCGTAGGAAATGTTTTAGGCAGTAATATTTTTAATATTTTGGCTGTACTAGGGGTTTCTGGAACAATTTCTCCCAACGGCATTCAAGTTAGCAAAACTTTAATTCAATTCGATATTCCAGTCGCGATCGCAGTTGCTTTTGCCTGTCTGCCAATTTTTTATTCTGGTCAACGCATTGATCGCTGGGAAGCTTTACTATTTTTATTTTATTACCTAGCCTATACTGGTTATCTTATCCTAGATGCCACTAAACAAGAGACTTTATCTACATACATAAATATTATGCTTTGGTTTATTCTACCCCTTACTGTCATTACTCTAGTTACTCTTGGCATACAAGAAAAAATAGCAGCAAGAAAAAGAAGATCGTTGTAGATTCAACTAAAAAATTTATAGATTGAGTCGCTTAAACGCAGCACGACAATTATCCAAAAGATCTTTTTCTATTGATCGCTAATTATACTGACCTACTTATCAACTAGCTGGTGAAATTGATGCTCCTGTTATTTGATAAGTCCTGCGGCGACATAGGCGACATAATTGAAAGAAGCAAAGACATTGGTCACAAGTCATACAAAAGTTTGATCTGACAACTACTACAATATTTAAAAGGCTATAGGAATACTTGTTAAAGCAGAAATCAGAAATTATGAGCCAGAAAACCAATCGACGTAACTTCCTCAAAAGTAGCATAGCAGCAGCAACAGTTATTGGCAGTCAAGCTCTAACCAACCAAACAACCCGCGCCTCTTCATCAAAAATCAAACCTATGCCAGAAAGAATATTAGGTAAGACTCAGATTAGTCTACCGATTTTAGGCTTGGGTGGTGCAGGGCAAACTCCTATTTCCAATCAAGGTCAAGAAGCCGAAGCGATCGCCTTAATTGAGAAAGCTTTAGAATTGGGCATCAAATATTACGATACCGCAGCCAGCTATGGCCCTTCAGAAGAACGCTTTGGTAAAGTTTTACCCACCTATCGCCAGGGCATTTATCTGAACAGTAAAACCGCAGCCAGAGATTACGATGGTGCTTGGCGAGAATTAGAGCGATCGCTAAAACTGCTTCAAACAGATTATCTCGATTCTTGGCAGTTACATCACGTTTCCTTTACTGAGGAATTAGATACCATCTTTAGCGAGAGAGGTGCAATTAAAGCTGTTGAAGAAGCTAAAGAGCAAGGATTGATTAAATTTTCCGGAATTACAGGACATCACGAACCAGAAGTTATTGCCGAGGGGTTGCGTCGCTACGATTTTGACACAACTTTGATCTCCCTCAACGCTGCCGATGTTCATCATCCTCGTCCATTTTCTCGGATTGCATTGCCCGTAGCACGGGAAAAAAATGTCGGGACAATCGCGATGAAAGTCCCTGCATACGGCAAATTACTGCAACCTGGTCTTTTATCTAGTATGGAACAGGCTATGGGGTACAGTCTCTCTTTACCTGGAGTACATTGTTGTATCATCGCTGCTGAAAACCCCGAACAATTGGAATCCAATGTTACCGTAGCAAGAAATTATACTTCTTTGAACACAGCGCAAATGAGTGAAATAGAACAGCTAACTGTCAATGCGGGAGAAGACGGCGCATTCTTTCGTCAATGGACTTAAAGGTGGTATTAACCTGCCGTTACAGGAACTTCCGACCAACGACCAACCGCTTGCCCAATGACACTTAATTCCTGCATTAAGTCAGCAAAACCAGCAAAAGTTTGGGACTGAGGGCCATCAGAAAGAGCTTTAGCAGGGTTAGGGTGAACTTCAATCATCAAAGAATCTGCCCCTGCGGCGATCGCTGCTTTGGCCATAGGTGCGACAAACTGGGCGACCCCTGTACCATGACTGGGATCGATAGCGATGGGAAGATGAGTTAAAGAGCGTAATACTGGTAATACGGCTAAATCCAAGGTATTACGGACATATTTGCGGTCAAAGGTGCGAATACCCCGCTCACACAAGATCACATTAGAATTTCCTGCGGCTAAGATATATTCTGATGCCATCAACAAGTCATCAATCGTCGCTGACATGCCTCGTTTCAGAAACACTGGCTTGTCCTGTGCCCCAACTTTCTTCAGTAGCGGAAAATTTTGCATATTTCTCGCCCCCACCTGCACAATATCGGCAACTTCCGCCACCTTATCCACATCCGCAGTATCCATCACTTCGGTAATGATGCCCAATCCACTAGCATCCCGTGCAGCAGCTAATAACTCTAAGGCGCTTTCTCCGTGACCTTGGAAAGAATAGGGCGAAGTACGGGGTTTATAAGCTCCACCACGCAAAAAGCTTGCTCCAGCAGCTTTAACTGCCTTGGCTGTCTCAATAATCATCGCCTCGTTTTCCACTGAACAAGGGCCTGCAATAATTACTACAGGGTGATTCTGTCCGAAAGTAACATTGCCATTAGGAGTAGCAACGACGACACTACTATGTTCCCCGTTACGATATTCCAAGCTAGTTTTCTTGTAAGGTTTTTCCACCCGCAAGACATTTTCAATCCAGGGGCTAATTTCTTTGATCATTAGAGGATCTAAAGATGCCGTGTCCCCAACTAATCCCATAACGATTTTATGTTTTCCGATAATTTTTTCTGGAGTTAATCCCCAATCCTGTAATTCCGCTTCTATTCTCTGAATCTCTTCCCCTGGAGAACCGACTTTCATCACTACAATCATGCTTTATAACTCCAAAATTACTGCAAAGTTAGCCTATTCAGTTATGGTAGTCAATTTTTCCGAAAAACGACATCTTTACAATGCTTCCCGTTTAACAATCTAATTTTATGGGCAAGGTTTGGTTAAAGGGAAAAGGGGAAAGGGTTTATTGTGCTGTTTCTGTAGTTGATTAAATAGATTAGTTCTATTGCTTTGAGACTACCTTGAGCTAATGCTGCGATCGCTTTTTGTTTCCCAGTAGAAAGAGCTATGCAACACAGTTAAACAAAGCTTGAACAAGCTATGAAATTCCTGCTTCGGTTTAAAACAGCATCAAATTATACTATTTTAAATAGTATTTCTGTAACTTCCTCAATTTGGAGTAGATATATTGAAACTTTATGGTCCATATTACCGAGCAGAAAAAAAAGAAATTATCAAACTACAAATTGAAAGCAATGAGTTGTGGGGAAATCCCCCCAGAAATACTTATCACAGTGATATACCTAAAATACAGGCTTTAAGCCAATGGATCTGGGGAGAAGGGATTATTGGTGTGAAATTTTACACTACAATTCCTCCAGATAAAGGTTCAGTACCAGGGCAGCCCAATTGGTCTGGGGGACAACCAGGAGTTAGAATAGAAGATGGTGTCGCCAAAATGAAAGTCACTAAAATAGAAATTTATCCTTATTGCTTAGATGACTAATATTGTAGATAAAGGTAGCAAAATTCATATAGAGGAAGCTATTCAAGAGTTGTATCCAGTAGCCCTTATTGGCTATAAACACGAATATCTTACCAAATTATGTAATATTAGCTTTCTTAAAGCTGTTGATGATTTTTTTAATATAGACTATGCAGTGTTGCATTTACAATCGGGCAACAGTGTAGCTTTAATCGACAAAGAAAATTCCCCTGAGCCTGGTACAGAAATTAGTGTCAAACAAGAACAAAAAAATATTATCAAAGTAATTCAAGAGTTACTTTATGAAATAAATCTCTCGGTGAAAGATTTAACTTGGGTGCATCCAGATTATGAAAAAGATCTATACAAATCAAATCATACAAATATTCTGATAAGAGATAATAGGCAAGTTAATTATCCTCAAAAATTTGCTGGTGAAGATTTTAGCGGTTTAGCTCTTAGAAAAATAGACTTTGAAAATTTAAATCTTAAAGGAACTAATTTTAAAGGGGCAGACATAAGTAAAACAAACTTTAAAAATGCCGATTTAGAAGGAGCAAATCTTAGTGAAACTGACCTACGGAATGCCAGTTTAGAAGGAGCAAATCTTAGTCGAGCCAATCTTCAAAGTGCTGATCTAAGGGGAGCAAATCTTAGTAGGGCTAATCTTCAGAGTGCTGATTTAACCAGGGCAGATTTACAAAGAGCTAATTTGCGCGGTGCTACTTTGAGTTACTCAAACTTAAATGAAACTTCGTTTAAAGATGCAGATCTCGAAGATGCTATTTTGGATGAAGATCTGAATAAATTAATAGATTTTGAGTATTAAGCAAGCGATCTCCATTATTTCAATTACTGCTAGTCATTGGTATGCTGCGCTCAAGTGTGAAGTTGAAGATTTCATGACCACAACATTACCAAAAAATCACCTAGTAGACTTGGGCATAAATAAAAATACCATTGATTTAACTTGAAACCCTGACAGTATTTGAATTGTTACTTTTTACTTGTTACTTTTTACTTGAGCGTAGCGGTACTAGCAATACTGCAACCGAATCTAATCAGCCTTAGCTTTTCTCGATGCTTTCCAGGCATCTTTAGTTCTACCCAAGTTGAGTTTGAATTCGTCTATTCCCCAGGCACCACCAACGCGATCTTCGTCCCAGGAGGCGGAAAAAAGACCATAGCTCAAACCGAGAACTCCTAGACCTAAACAGCCAAAGGAAACGGCGAAAGGAACATAAGGAGGTAAGTCTACAATCTCTTTAATCTTCAGCCAGTAAAAAACAAAAAAAGATGACATTCCCAAAACTGAGGGAATACCACAAAATACTGCCATGCGTAGTCCCATACGCTTACTTACCACATCAGGAATCGCTGATAGATTAGCATCCTGACGAGAGTTTCTCGAAGTGGACTTGGGCTTTTGCTTAGCTGGGCTAGTGGATGCAGCGGGAGCAGTTTTTGCAGGTTTTTTCTTATTGGTATTACGGGGTTCAAATGGTAAACGACCCCGTTTAGAATCTGATGGCATAGTGTTTTTAAATTAACGGCGAATGCCAAGACGGGCAATCAATTTCTGGTAGCGTTCGTAATCTTCTTTTTGAAGGTAAGCTAGAAGACCTTTACGGCGACCAATCATTTTTAACAGACCTCTTCTGGAGGAATGATCTTTTTTGTTGGCTTTCAAGTGGGCAGTAAGCTGGTTAATTCTTTCGGTGAGAACGGCAATTTGGAGATCAGCAGAGCCAGTATCAGTCTCATGAATTTGATATTCTGCCATTAATTCTTGCTTTCGCTGTTGGGTCAGAGTCATAGTTAGTCTAGTATTTGGTTGTCTTAATATATTTAAACTGCAGACTATTATATTATCATCGATTTTTTAAATCTTTGATCCGAATACGAACTAATGGAACAATAGTAGAAATGTTAAAGATTATTAAGTAGGGTCGAATACCATGGATAAGGGCAAGATTGTGGCGGTGATTACGGGAGTAATTTCAATTTTAATTGCGATCGCCTATCTGGTCATCGTACAATTAATTGACTTCCGAGGCGAAATGATTCCCGCACCCATTAGTCAATTATCAATTCCCATGCCGCTCTGCATTCTTCTCGATTAAAACCTGTAATTACCTCCCTGGGGGCAGCAATCCAGGAGAAGTTAACACAAAAACATCTCTGATGCCCTTTTCCTGAGAAGATATGGCTCTAACAACAGCAGTAAAGTGAAAAAACTGATGGTCATTAAAGACTAGCAGCTCACCTGGATTGAGAATTTTGCTAAGAATCGGTTTGCTGTCCTTAGATTTATACAAATGGGTTTCTCCCCCTTCAATCCTTTCTCTGTTAATGCAGAATATGCCCACCAGATCTACACCATCTCTGTGAATGCCTTCAGGTGCTGGTTGACCGATTTCTCCCTCGGACGCGACAGTTCTGATCTGATGAACGCCGACTTCCTTAAGGGCAGAACAAACGTTACAGAAATCAAAAAACTCCAAAACCACTTTTTGAAAGTCTTCCAGTTCGATTAGGGCATCATCTAATTCTGAATACTCTCGGACTACATCACCTAGTAAAGGATTATATTCTTTACCCTGAAATAAACAGTCATGAGCTAACTTGACTAGACTACCTTCAGATAGTTTGAAGCGAGATAACCGTCTGAAGCGATAGTTTCCTTCTAGATAAGGATCTGCAGGTAGATCGCTAAAGAAAGATTCAATCTGATCTAATTTGACAGAATTGAGTGTTTCCAAAGCGTAGTCGGTAAGACAATTAAAGTTTAAAGTCTTTAATGAGGGCAACATGATCTTTTCTCCTCTGGCTTTGAGTAAGCCTAGCTGTTCTTAGCTACTGATAGAACTAGCTGACCAACGGTCAGAGCACAAAGGCTTTAGCCACATGTGTCCGTCGTTTCATATGGGTCGCGGTATCCACGATAGACGGCGGAGTAATCTCTGACTCTTAGTTAAGGCGATCGCCAATGGTTACAGGTAATTCGATTTAGATTTAGTTTTTCAACAATATTTTAGGCTTAATTACTACTATCTTATCGCAAAAATTAGATATTATGTATTGACTAATTAGACTACATATGGTATTGAAAAATTCAAATAAATCAATGTTATTAACTGATCCTAAATCCGCTTAGGCTTTGTTTGGTATCATAAAATGTCAACTTTGTCAAGAAATGTGTTAGCATAAATTGCACAACCATTTATTGACTGTTCGTTCAAAAATATAAACTTCTCTGGAAGTAATTTAAGTAATTTAAGTAATTTAAGACTTGATTGCCATTTTTAAGGAGTTTTAGCTATGTTACCGCAACTTCCCGATTTCTCGTTGAGTATAGAGCAGGAGTTTGACTTACATAAATATCAACAGTTAGTCAAGGAGATTCCGCGTCCTGAATTAGAGAACTTGCTGATCCAGGTAATTCGTCTCAAGATGGCTCAGGAAAATCTTTCTAAGGGAGTAATCAAAAATTGTTTGATACAACAAGTTGATCCTATATAGCGGTTCTTAAATTGGCGAGATACAGTAACATGAATGAGCAAACCAGTTACGAATGTCTTTCAAAGAGACTTGCTGATAAGCTTGTGCGATCGCGTAGAAATTATCTCCCTTGTCCTAAAACCTAATCGAAAGGGAAACATTCTGACTATGGTAGTAATAGTAGTCATGAGAATGGGGGCAATTTTTGAGAGGCTGCTTTTAAAATTGCTGTAGAGCGATCGCTATTTATGGTTCTAAAATTTCCTAGTTTCACTCCGAGCTGTGTTTAATCCAAAGGCAATGAGGTTGAGGCTTTAACTTCATTGAGAACAATACTGGTTTTAATCTTATCTACTCCTGGAATTGGACTAATTTCCTCGCGGAGTAACCTTTCTAAGTGCTGGTGGTTGACCACTACAAATTTCAACAGATAATCAAATTCTCCCGCCAGATAGTGACATTCCAAAACTTCCGCTAGCCCTTGTACGCGATCGCAAAAGTTGCTCATACACTCAGGCTGATGATGGGCGAGGGAAACTTGAGCAAAACAGAGCAAGTCTAAACCTAGAGCTTCCCGATTGATCAGGGTAACATAGCGATCTATGACACCTTTTTGTTCCAGCTTTCGGAGTCGTTTTTGTAGCCCAGGGGCAGAAAGCTCTACTCGACGGGCTAATTCAGCACTGCTAAGGCGACTGTTCTCTTGCAGGAGGCGCAAGATTTCTCGATCCATCTCATCCAACTGCTCAAGTTGCTCTGTCATATCCAGTGTTAGTTTTGATTGAGAAATATTTTTTCTATCTTAGTTAAATATTAGTACCAAATCCAGCTTTTTAGTTAATGATCTATACTTAAAGAAGAATAAGAAATTAATTTTTATTCTTGTTAACTCTTGGTACAGCTTCTGTAGAGGGTGGATTCCCATGAGCGAATTTTGTCCAATTAAAGGATTCGATCATCTCGAATTTTATGTCGGGAATGCCAAGCAAGCAGCACACTTTTATGAAAATGGTTTTGGATTTGTCAATACTGCCTACCGAGGTTTAGAAACAGGCTATCGGAAAAAGGCATCCTATGTGATGGAACAGGGGGATATTCGTTTGGTGTTGAGCACGGGGTTGAGTCCAGAATATCCCATTTCCCAAAGTGTACTGGAACACGGTGATGGGATAGCTGTTATTGCCTTAGAAGTTCCCGATGCTATCAGTGCCTACCGCGAGTCAACTAAGCGGGGTGCTAGGGGAGCTATTCCACCTACTGAAGAGCGAGATGAACAGGGGGTATTTCGTTATGCAGCGATCCATGCTTATGGGGAAATTTTAATTAAGTTTGTGGAAAGGAGTAACTATCAGGGATTTTTTGCTCCTGGCTTCCGGTCAAGATCCCAAGCTAATGATCGGGGTGTAGGTTTAACTCATATCGATCATGTAGTGGGCAATGTAGAAATAGGTGCGATGGACAAGTGGGTGCAATTTTTTGCCGATACCCTGGGCTTTGAACTGTTAATTCATTTTGATGATCGCACTATTGCCACAGAAGATTCTGCCTTGATGTCTAAGGTGATGCAAGACCCCACGGGTAAGATCAAGTTACCGATTAACGAGCCTGCCAAAGGTAAGGGTCAATCTCAAATTCAAGAATACCTAGACTATAACTATGGCCCAGGTATTCAACATGTAGCTTTAGCAACGGATCATATTATTCCTACTGTTACTCAGCTTAAAGCTTCAGGTGTTCAGTTTCTCGATATCCCCCAAACTTATTACGAAAACCTAGAACAACGGGTGGGCAAGATCAAGGAACCGATTGAGCAGTTAGCAGAATTGGGAATTTTGGTAGACCGTGACCATGACGGTTATTTGCTCCAGATCTTTACCCAACCTGTAGAAGACCGACCAACACTGTTCTTTGAGGTAATTGAACGGCAAGGCTCTCAGGGATTTGGGGAAGGTAATTTTAAAGCTCTGTTCGAGGCGATTGAGCGGGAACAGGTACGGCGAGGCAATCTTTAGGAGTTCGGAGTTCAGAGTTCGGAGTTCGGAGTTAGAAGTTTATGACTTACTACTATAAGATGGGCAAAATTCCCCACAAGCGTCACACTCAATTTCGTCAACCCGACGGTTCTTTATATCATGAAGAACTGATGGGAACTAATGGCTTTTCAGGTATTCAATCCCTGCTCTATCACCTGCATCCACCTACCCAAGTGGAACGGATTGTGGTTGAGAAACCAGAGTCAATAGTCTATGAAGAATCTGCACCGTTGCGCCACTGTCATTTACGAACTAAAACTTTAGCTGAAGGAGGAGATGCGATCGCCAGTCGCATTCTCTTAATGGGTAATGAGGATATCTGTATCTCTGTGGCTCGACCGACTGAACCGATGCAGTATTGGTATCGCTTTGCTCATGGTGATGAAATCATTTTCATTCACGATGGTAGGGGGATTTTGGAAACTCAATATGGCATAATCCACTATCGTTCAGGAGACTATTTAGTAATTCCCACGGGGGTTCTGTGGCGTATTCTTCCAGATATAGCAGTCCCACAGCGAATGTTGGTATTGGAAACATGGGGTCATATCGAGCCTCCCCAACGCTATCTCAATCAATATGGACAATTCCTGGAAACTGCTCCTTACTGCGAGCGAGATCTACGTCCGCCAGAAGAACTAATTACCCATGACGAGCCAGGAGAATTTGAGGTTCGTATCAAAGCTAGAGGGTTCATAACACGTTACCTTTATCGCTATCATCCCCTAGATGCGATCGGTTGGGATGGTCATCTCTGGCCTTATGCTTTTAATATTGAGGACTTTGAACCGATAACTGGTCGAATTCATCAGCCGCCCCCAGTCCATCAAACCTTTGCTGGTTCAGGATTTGTCGTCTGTTCCTTTGTTCCACGTCTATTTGACTACCACCCCCAGGCGATTCCCGCTCCCTATAACCATTCCAACGTCGATTCTGACGAGGTTCTTTACTATGTTGAGGGAAATTTTATGTCCCGTAAAGGTATCGAGCGGGGTTCGATTACCGTACATCCTAGTGGCATACCCCATGGCCCTCATCCAGGCAAGTACGAAGGCTCAATTGGCAAAGACAGAACCAATGAACTGGCGGTCATGATCGATACCTTTCGACCATTAAAACTGACGGAGCAAGCTCTACTGTTAGAAGACCAAAATTACCTTTATAGCTGGACTAATTTAAGTTCGGGAGCAATCTTATGATAATGACTACTCCAACTTCAAATACCTCAGATGGTCTTTCCATTTCGACACGCATACAGGAACGTTTAGAGCGAGGAGAACTAACCCAGAAGCAGGTAGAAGACTTTCAAAACTTTCTGGTCGAGGTTGATCGCCGTTTATTACATCATCCCATTATTATCAATAACACTTATACTCGCTGGTTTAGTCAAGGCAAGGCAACGGATGCAGAACTAAAACACTTTATTCGCCAATTTTCGGTCTTTTCTAATCAGTTTTTAGTGGCAGCTTTATTGAAAACTATTAACTCTCCTACGCTTCAGCAATCACGCTCTAGTCGCGAAATCTTACTTAATGAATTGGGGGTAATTTATCGCAACCCCCTCCAAAAGATTGACAGCAGCACCCCTTTAACTGAAGCAGAAAAAGACCGCCAGGGTGACCCCGAATTAGTTAATACAGAAGGAACAGTTGACGGTGGTATCTGTCGTTTTCGTGCTGCTCATTTTGAATGGTTACTCGGAGTAGCTGAGGGTCTAGGTTTTAGTTTTGCCGATTTGGGTAAACGCAAACATGGCAGTGCAACAACTTTACATTTCTGTGATGAATTAATCCGTCTTTATGGTAGCGATGACCCACAAATTGCCGAAGGGGCTAGTTTTGCGGTAGAAAACTGGGCAGCGGCTGGTTTCTGGCAGGAATTAGAAGATGGTTTATCGTACATCAAACAAACCAGATATCCACAGTTGCGTTTGGCATTCTTTACTTGGCATAATCGTGTGGAAGCACAGCATGCAGGACACACTTTAGAGGAATTAGAAGAAGTCTACTTTAGTTCGCAGTTTGATCGCGCCAAATTCTTCCAAGGAGGTAAAGAAATCCTCAAAGCGATCGCCATTTTCTGGGACGGGTTAAATAGCGACCGTCTTAACGGGACTTAAACAATTTTAAAAGTTAAAA
>CBDUCX010000122.1:0-14189 GCA_965365755.1 uncultured Pleurocapsa sp. | reverse complement strand
TACCCTTTAGCAAGTAGAAATTCTGCAAGATAAGAGCCATCCTGACCTGTAATACCTGTAAGGAGAGCTTTTTTCATTTAATTAGTTGTTCTAACTAGATTTTAATAACCTCCTTCAAGTTTGAAGAAGATTGCTTGATTTAAAAAATATAATGTTTTTTTAGGTTACCGTTGATTTTTAAGTTTAATATGCTCCAACACCGAAGAAAACCTTAGGAATAGTTAGCAACAAGATCATTAAATCTCTGCTTAAAGACCATCTCTCTAAGTAGTCTAGATCCCACTTAGTTACAGTTTCTAAATCCAGTAGATGAGAACGAGCTGCAACTTGCCAAGCACCAGTAATACCAGGAAGGGCATTGAGTCTGGCTGTGCAGTTTTTACCTAAGCGTAAGGCATCATATAAAGCCCAAGGACGTGGTCCCACTAAGCTCATTTCTCCACGTAAAACATTAAACAATTGAGGTAACTCATCAAGACTGAATTTTCGCAACCATTTGCCGATTAAAGTAACGCGAGGGTCGTTTTCCAGCTTGTGTAAACCATTCTGAGTAACCATGAGCTGATGGTGTTGAATTTCAGCATCCATTGTCATGGTACGAAACTTAATTATCTTAAATAATTTACCTCTTTCTCCCACTCGCCACTGATAATAAAATATCGAACCAGGGGTAAATATTTTGATTAATATAGCCACTAAAAGCATTATGGGACTGATACAGATTAGTAAGATAGCAGCCGCTGACCAGTCGCAAAATCTTTTAATTCGCCAGTAGTTAGTTTGGCGACAACTTGGCAAAGTGCCGTTAGAGGGAATACGGACAAAAATCGGTTTGCCAGCTTGGTGACAAGCATCAGCCCAAAGCTTGATTCCTTTCTCTCCCAAAGCTTGATCAACACATACTCTTTTGATCCATGAATTTTTTAAGCAGCTTTCGATCCATTGTTTTCGAGTCAAAGCAGGAAAAGCCTGTTTAGTCTCGTCAACGGGACTACTCACTAACAAATTTTTACGCCTCCATTTCAAATCACAAACTGGTAGATAGCTATCAGTCTTAGTAGCATCTATATCGAGGGTAAGTACTTTGGAGATCTGGAGTAGAATATTATGTTTCATTCAACCGTCCGTAACCTACATCATTTTGCGTCTCAAGTTTCCAATTACCTTGATTCATTACTTAACTCCTACGGCAATTTTGTTTTTCAACCATTCAGAGTTAATTTCTAAGTCATCTAGAATCGACTGACCGCAAAACTCTTGAATAACATCTGCTACCTGTCGAAAAAACACTGATTCCGAAAAGTTATTCACTGCGTGTGAGCGAATTGCTGCGTAATCCCAACTTTGGCTTTCCAACTGTTTAATTGCCTCTTGTAAGGCATCAGGCGACTGGGGAGAAAACAGAATACCTGTTTTCCCTGGGATTTGAGTATCTAATACTCCACCTGAACCGTAGGCTATTACTGGAGTGCCACTGGCGTTGGCTTCGATAGGAACTAAACCGTAGTCTTCGAGGGCAGTAATTACTACGGCTTTCGCCTTTGCCATCAAGTGACTGCGCCACTCGTCATCAACATAGCCCAAAAATTTGATGTTACTGAGAGACTTAGCTTCTAGGCGTTTACGCTCTGGCCCATCTCCAGTAATGATTAATGGTAAACCTAACCAATTAAATGCTTCTACCGCAATATCTAGTCTTTTGTAACTGATCATCCGCGAAGAGATTAAATAAAAATCTTCCTTCTGAGCGGAAAAAATAAATTTGTTGGTATCGATGGGATAGTTAATTACTAATGCTTTCCTATCGTATATTTCCCTGACTCTTTGGGCTACAGTTGAGGAATTGGCAATGTAGAGATCAGGTTCCTTGGCATACTTTAAATCTTGTTCTCGCATAGATCTAAGTACAGGTCTAATCAAAGGAATTATCTGGCGATAGGCACTATATTCTTCCAGATATGTCCTAGTGTCCCAGAGGAAACGAGTTACATTATGACAAAAGCAAATGTGCATCGCTCCTGTCCGCTTTTTTACACCTTTGGCAAAGCTCGAGGTACTACTGATTATTAGGTCGTATTCCTCTAGATCAAGCTGACGAAAAGCAGAGTAGTACAGAGGAGCAAATAAACGAAAATTTTTCTTGGCTCCTGGCATTTTCTGGAGAAAAGTTGTCCTAATGGGATGACCTTGAATGTCAACCGTATTGTGCTTGTCATATACAGAAGAATAAACATCCGCCTGTTTAAAAAAACGGCATAACATCTCAAATACTCTTTCTGCACCGCCGTGCTGCGTTAGGTAATCGTGTACCAAGGCTACTTTCATTGTGCTCTTTTACCCACTAAACTCCCTGGTTAAACTCAGACAGCTGACATTTATCCCAATAGACAACTAAGAAAAATTACTGAGTATCCCATTGAATGAATTTTATATACAATGCAACTCTACAAACTTATCTCTATGACAAGCAAGGCTAGGTGCTGCTAGGTTTCATAAACATATAGTACTGAATATAGGGTGAATCTTGAACAAAAAAAATATCTTTTTAGTAAGTAAAAGGTAATTTAAAAGTAAGATTGTTAAATAACCCGCAAAAAACCGCAAAAAAGGTCTAATTTAAGCGAATTTGAAATTAATCAGTATCATGAATCACCAAAAAATACTCAATAAAGCGCTTTTGTCTATATTGACGCTCAGTACAATTAACTAAGTAACATTACCCACAACTTAATTTATTTTTAGTATAGTTTCTGAAACCAGTATAGTTTCATCAAAGTTTAATTGAATTACGCTGTAATTCAATTAAACTTGCGAATAATTTAAATAATTTAGTTATTGCGAGACTTGGTGAAGCTCATAAATTAGACGAATAGATAAATATAATTCATAATTCGCTCGATATATAAAACTATAATTCGCTCAATATAAGACTATCATAAGTAATTTTCATAATTAATTTATACATATTACATAGATAAATAAGAATAATAGTCAAGATGAAAAACAAAGTTGATTTTGAATCAGTACTATTTTTGGTAGACAAAACAATCAGCCCCACATACTTGAATCCCACTCAAGAAATAGTTCTTCGAGAAGTATGGAACGGCAAAACATACAGCAAAATGGCTGATGACTATAATTACGACCCAGAGTACATTAAGACTGTAGGATGTAACCTATGGCAAACTCTTTCTCGTGCTTTTGATGAACAAATAAACAAAAGTAATTTTGTTCCCTTTATGAGACAAAAAATTAGCCGAGTGGTGGAAGAAAAAAATGGTCAACTCGAAGACTACTACCGACCCCGTTCTCTACCTGTAAAATCAAAAAAACACCAGTTTTGCAATTGGACAACTGCACCTAATATTCAGCATTTTTTGGGCAGAGAAAAAGAACTGGAAACTTTACGCTCTTGGAGTCAGGATTCTAATTGTCGCCTTATTGTCGTTTCAGGAATGACTGGTTCAGGCAAAACTACACTAGTAACTGAATTTGCCGATTCCATCAAAGAGGAATTTGATTATGTTATTTGGTTTTCTCTATCGCAGTTGCCGTCTTTAACTAAATTACTCAACCAATATTTAAGGATAATTGATCATCACTCAGATAATTGGCTAGATTCTAAGCCTCAAGAACTAAGCTTTTTGCTTTCGGAGTTTATTGACTGTCTCAGGAGACAAAGAATCTTACTAGTTTTAGATGGCTTGCAGTATATTTTGCAAATCAATGAAACCAGCGTTTCTTATAAAGAACATTTTGAGGGCTATGGTCAGTTTCTACGCTCTATTGTGTCCACCGATCATCAAAGCCTCCTGATAACCACTAGTAGGATCAAGCCAAAACTATTGGAATATTATGCTAGCAATCAAGTACAGTTCCTTGATCTGCTCGGCTTTAGTGATCAGACTACCATGGCATTTCTTAATTCCAGCACTGATAGCTATTGGAAAAAACAGGAACTGTTGCATCTATCAGCAACTGTACAAAATAATCCACAGCTTTTGAAAATTGCCAACAATCACCTGGATATTTTATCGCAAGGAGATGCTGAACAGGTAATTGAGGATCTGAGTCTTTTAGAAGCGATTAGCGATCTTCTAGAACAGGAATTGTCTTCTTTATCTATTTTAGATAGAGAAATTGTATACTGGTTAGCAATTTCCTGTAATCCTCTATCTTTAGATGAGTTGAGTAAGCATATCCAAAACTCTCCCTCCAGGCTCAAATTTTTACGCAGCACCAAATCTTTGGTTGAGCGATCGCTTGTTACCAAAAATAAAGGAGAGAAAAAGGATGCTTACTCTTTGATGCCAATTATGAAAATTCATTTACGTCGGAAGTTAGTCAGAGAAGCTCTTTGATGTGCTTCAACTGCTGAAGGATCGCATTCTACAAATGTTGTTACTTAGTAAAATCCAGTTTTCTAGACTAAGATCTTCGGCGCGACATTGGGGATTTAAGTTTAGTTTTTCGAGCAAATTATTTAAGTCATCTATATTAATCAAACTTTTTAAATTATTCCGCAACATTTTACGACGACTGGCAAAACCCAGTTTAATTAATGATTCTAATAGACGAGGATTATGAGCTGGATTATCAACTGCCCTGGGACGCAATCTGATCACAACTGAGTCTACTTTTGGCGGTGGATAAAATGATCTAGCGGGGACATCACAAATTAATTCGCAACTAGCTAAATATTGAACCCGAATTGATAACGCGCCATAAGCTTTGCTGCCAGGTACTGCTACTAAACGTTCCCCTACTTCTTTTTGTACCAGTAGTACAATGGATTCATACTGCTGTGGTGCGGGAGCAGCAATTTTACCCAGTAGCTTTTCAATAATTGGCCCTGTGATATTGTAGGGAATATTAGCAACTACTTTGTTGGGGTTTTGGAACTTAGAAAAATTTTGCAGTACAGATGATAAATCTAGCTTTAAGAAATCATCTTGAAGCAACAGAAAATTATCGCGATCGCCATATTTATGAACCAGCTTTTTACATAAGTCACGGTCAATTTCTACGGAAACTAATGTGGCAACTTTTGATAATAATCGTGTAGTTAAATTTCCTGTACCTGGGCCAATTTCCAAAACACGATCTGTAGGAGGCGCGGAAGCATGATCGCTATGATCTAATTCCGCCGCGATTATAATTTGGTCTAAAATAGCTTCATCTCTTAACCAGTGTTGTCCGAACTGTTTACGAGGTCGAAAACTGGAGCGCTTGTTGGTTTTTTTACTGGATGTCATTATGGGAGTTCGGAGTTCGGAGTTCGGAGTTCGGAGTATTAGCTAAATACTACGGTTTTATTGTTATAGACTAGAATGCGATTTTGCAAATGTAGTCTAACGGCGCGAGATAACACTAAGCGTTCCAAGTCTTTGCCCTTACGGATTAGATCCTTAATAGTATCTCGATGGTTGACTCGCACCACTTCCTGTTCAATAATTGGCCCTTCATCGAGATCTTGCGTGACATAGTGGGCGGTTGCCCCAATAATTTTAACTCCTCTAGCGTGGGCGCGATGATAAGGTTTAGCACCAGGGAAAGCAGGTAAAAATGAATGATGGATATTGATAATATTAGGAAATTGATTAATCAACTCAGGACTAAGAATCTGCATATATTTAGCCAAAACTACTAAATCTATGTCATATTGCTGCAAAAGCTCAAGCTGTTTTGCCTCTTGCTGCGCCTTAGTCTCTTTAGTAATGGGTAGATGATGAAAATCGAGGTTAAATTGTTTAGCGATCGCTTCTAAATGAGGATGGTTACTAATAATTAGAGTAATCTTACCAGGTAGCTCTTGCGCTTGATGTCGCCAGAGCAAGTCCCAGAGACAATGATCTTGTTTGGTTACCCAGACTGCGATTTTGGGTAAAGTGTCAGAAAAGTGTAGCTGCCAGGTAGCTTGGAGAGGTTTAGCGATCGCCGAAAAAGCTGTGGCGATCGCTTCGCGGGGTAAATTAAAGCCATCGAGTTGCCATTCAATACGAATCAGGAATAAACTTGTAGCGAAATCGGTGTGCTGATCGGCGTGAATAATATTGCCCCCGTTAGCATAAATAAAGTTGGCAATTTTGGCAACTAATCCAGGACCATCAGGACAAGAAATCAGCAAGGTTGCAGTAGGCTCATTCATACAGACTAAACAAGTAACGTTTTATAACGACATATTAAAATGATGCTGATCTAAGGATAAGGAAAAAACCATAACAGATTACTTGAGGAGGCTCTATATTTTTACGCCAAACATAATTTGACATGATAATTTTGGGCAAACTAAAAACTGATAGTCAATTATATAATTTTCCAATAAATATATTTTATTCAATATGTCTTATTTTAAGTAGTTAAATTCTAATCTGCATTTTTAAAATCCCACATCAAAATAAAGCAATGTCTGGTTAATCTTTCC
The DNA here is from genome assembly GCA_965365755.1 of uncultured Pleurocapsa sp. Taxonomy (GTDB): domain Bacteria; phylum Cyanobacteriota; class Cyanobacteriia; order Cyanobacteriales; family Xenococcaceae; genus Waterburya. Next base: position 7,765 of record CBDUCX010000122.1, on the reverse strand, counting down.
CGTCCATCTTTTACTAAGCAGCATAAAATCCACTTTGTCCTTATTTAAGGTTGAGCAATAAAGTAATATTCGGTCAAAATTACCAACTACTATGAACAGTCAAGATAAGCCCATCGCAGGAAATGATAATTTAGATCAATCATTAGAAACTTCCGATGCCATACAGCAGGAAAACGAAAAAAAATTAGTGGATTTATGGTCGGAAGAAAATGAAGATTCTGAAATCGTAACAGAATTTATTTCTGTTGAAACCGCAGCTAAAAACGATGCAGAAGCTTTAGAGGCACTTGCACCTGATGATAGTGAGGCTCCACCAAAGCCCAAGAAAGATATTAGCTTAGATTTAGACGATTGGGATTTTCGTAATCCACCAGAGCCAAGTATGGAATTAGATGTGAAGAGCGAATCAGTCGCCTCAGCACAAGCAGCAAATGATTTAGTTTCCCAACAGTCTCAGGAGTCAGAATCCTTAAACGAAATAAATTTGGCTAACTCGTCAGACTCCGCAATGGATAGCTCAGGACTTGACGAGCTAGATGATTTTGTAGCAGTCGAATCACCCACTGAACAACCCGTTGCCGAGATTAGCCCAGGTGGCTTGGATGAGTCTATTGATAACTCAGCAGAATTAGAACTTGATAGCTTAGAACTTGATGAGCTAGATGATTTTGTAGCAGTCGAGTCACCCACTGAACAACCCGATGGCGAAATTAGCCTAGATGGCTTGGATGAGCCTATTGATAACTCAGCAGAATTAGAACTTGATAGCTTAGGACTTGATGAGCTAGATGATTTTGTAGCATTTGAGTCACCCGCTGAACAACTCGATGACGAAATTAGCCTGGATGGTTTAGATGCACCTGCTTTGAGCTTAGATAGTTCAACTGATTTGGAGCTTGATGGTTTAGAGTTTAATGAGCTAGATGATTTGGGCACAGTAGAGACATTGGATGGATTAGAAGATCATGGACTTGAGAACTTGTTGGATTTAGACTCAGAAACAGATTCTCTAGACTCCTTAATCATAGAGCCAACAGCTAGTTTAGACGAATCATTAGAGTCCCTAAATTCTGATTTAGATTCATTACTAGATGATCAATCACCAAAGACTTCCACCCCAGTTACTGTCCCAAATGTTGCAGCACCCCAACCAGCAAAAGTAAAAAGCGTAGCACCCCCTGCACCCTCACCAGTGAAAGCTCAAGCCTTCGACCAAACTATGAGGGTTTCCGTTCGTAAACTAGATAACTTAAATAATTTAATTGGAGAGCTAGTAGTTAAACGAAATCGATTAGAAGACGACCAAGAAAGATTACGTCGCTTCCTCGATAACCTACTGGGTCATGTTCAATCTTTAGGGGAAGCAGGGGCTAGGATGCATGATATGTATGAGCGATCGCTTTTAGAGGGAGCCTTGATGGCGAGCCGTCAATCTCGTGCCAGTGCTGCGGTTGCTGCGGGGGTTTCAGGGTTGATGAAAGAACATGCTCCAGAAGAAGAACTAGATGCCTTAGAAATGGACCGCTTTAATGGTTTTCATTTGCTATCCCAAGAAATTATCGAACTGATTGTGCGAGTTAGAGAAGCCGCATCTGACATTCAGTTTGTAGTTGATGAAACCGATAAGGTGGCTCAAACCTTCCGCCAGGTAACGAGTCAGCTCCAGGATGGGATGAACTCCTCACGGATGGTGGCATTTGGACAAACAGCAGACCGTCTGCCTCGGGCGATTAGAGATATTTCTCGCAAGCAGAAAAAACAAACCAAGCTTCACGTTGAGGGCAAAGATGTTCTAATTGACAAAATGATTGTCGAGCATCTTTACAATCCCATGACCCACCTAGTTAATAATGCCATTTCTCACGGAATCGAAAAACCAGAAGAAAGGCTCAAAAAAGGAAAGCCTGAAGTTGGGAATATCTATATTCGAGCCTTTATTCAAGGTAACCAAACCGTAATCACCATTAGAGATGATGGAGCAGGAATTGACCCTGAAAAGGTTAAAGCCAAGGCGATTGAGAAAAACTTAATTACTTGGGCAGCAGCACAAAATTTATCCAACCAGCAGGTATACGAACTGCTGTTCCATCCAGGTTTTAGCACTAAAGACAAGGCTGACGATTTTGCTGGTCGAGGGGTAGGTATGGATGTAGTCAATACCGACCTGAAAAAAATTCGCGGTTCTATCAGTACAGAATCGAAAGTTGGCAAAGGTACTACCTTTACAGTTCGTCTTCCTCTAGTTCTCAGTATTTGTAAGGCTCTCACCTGTGTTAACGACAATAGCAAGATCGCTTTCCCGATCGATGGGGTGGAAGACACCAAGGAATATTTACCAAGTGATATTCAAACCAACGTTAATGGTGTGCGTTGTATTTCTTGGAAAAACAAGCTATTGCCTTTAAGACCTCTAAGCGGTCTGCTTAACTACAATCGTCAGATTCGCCGCACAGGAATTTATAACGCCAATCAAAATAACGACGATACCGTCTCGGTTATCATTCTCCGCAGTTTAGATAACCTACTGGCGATCGAAGTAGATGAAATAAAGACAGAACAAGAAATTGTCATCAAACAAATCGATGGCCCAATTGCCAAACCACCAGGTATTGCGGGAGCAACAGTGTTGGGCGATGGTACGATTATGCCGATTGGTGATGTACTAGAATTAGTTGAAATTGCCCAAGGCAAGAGAACTATCGAAATTGGCTTTAATATTCTGGCTAGTGAAGGAGTTGTTAAACAGGCTCAGGTTGATAGTGTTCAGCAAGAACCCCTGGTACTGGTGGTTGATGACTCCATTACCGTTCGTGAGCTACTGTCCATGAGTTTTAATAAACTGGGCTATCGGGTAGAGCAAGCCAGAGATGGTCAAGAAGCTTGGGACAAACTCCGTGGCGGTTTGGTCTGTGACATGATCTTTAGTGATATTGAAATGCCCCGCATGAATGGTCTAGAATTACTGTCTAATCTCCACCAAGATAAGGTACTCAAATCTATTCCTGTAGCTATGCTGACTTCTCGCGGTGCCGATAAACACCGACAAATCGCTAATGATTTGGGAGCAAAAGCTTACTTAACCAAACCTTATACTGAGAAAGATCTCATGGATGTGGCACAACATCTAATTGAAATCAATCGGGCGAATCAAGAAGCCGAATCTGCCACGGTGAATATCAATCGAGTCCAGTCGGAAACAGACTTTCAGGATACTCCCCTAGTGCTAATTATTGATGACTCGGTAACAGTGAGAGAATTATTATCTATGAGCTTTAAGAAGGCTGGTTATCGGGTAGAACAAGCTAGAGATGGTCAAGAAGCTTGGGAAAAACTACATGACGGTTTGGAGTGTGATCTGGCTTTCTGCGATATCGAAATGCCTCGCATGAACGGTTTGGAATTGTTATCTCAACTACAAAAAGATGAGAAGTTAGCCTCATTACCCATCGCCATGTTAACTTCTCGGGGAGCGCAGAAAATGCGCAATATAGCTGCTTCTCGTGGAGCTAATGGCTATTTTGTTAAACCTTATGTTGAAGAGGATTTATTGAAAGCAGCCGAAAGAATGATCAAGGGGGAAAAGTTAATTGAAGATGTTGAGGGATAAAGTTAGTTAGTAGGTAGAGACAAGGCATGCCTTGTCTGTACAGTAGTTAGTAGTTAGTAGTTAGCAGGTAGGAGGTTAATAGTTCAACTTCTTACCTTTCTTTTTTAATCAGATTTTTATCTATAAAAGTAAGGCTGAATTTTTAGGAAGATCAAGAATAAAAATGTTTAAAATAACGATTTATTTAAGTTTTGTTTTTTTCAGCAGCTTATGTAGTTGGCAGTCCGTTATTGCTGCTGATGGTAAGGCTCAAGATATTGAGTTAGAGGTTGGTATTATTCAAAGGTTGGGTGCTGCATCTTTGAATGATCGCTCTGCCAAAATCAAAAAGGTGCGGATCAATAGCGTTTCTGGGGATTCTTTACAAGTTAATTTTCTCGGCAAATCTAAATCTAATCAACCTACTACCATTGAAACTAAAGAGGTGGTGCTAAAGGTGGACTCAGCCCGCTTATCTCAGCCAAAGCTGGCAGAAAAGTTGATTTTGAGCGATCTGGCTACCTTTGAAACGGCGGAAGATAGTGCTAATTTCTGGAAAAAGCTGGGCATCGAGGTTGAGGTGGCACAGCCTGGACGTTGGCAAGTTTGGGCGAAGAGAGATGTTTATCAAACTCCTTTGGTTCGTCGCTGGCTACTTCATAGTCTGGAAGCTAATGGTTACGATAGCCCTTATTTAGATACAGAAGTTCTCTATCAAGAACCTGATATTATCCTGGAAATTGCTGGGCAAGAATATAATTATGACGAAGTTGAAATTACTAGCGGCAAAAATTTAGTTAAGGTTAATACCACCAATAAACCTCGGGCTGCCCGTCTCTACGGAGGTAGTTTAAGGCTACAGCCCAATGCTCATGGAGAATTTACCTTAGTTAATCAAGTTCCTTTGGAAACTTATCTGCGAGGAGTTGTTCCCTACGAGATTGGTGTCAATGCCCCTTTTCAAGCTGTTGCTGCTCAAACAATTATTGCCCGCACCTATGCTCTACGTAATCTCAGACGATTTGCGGTAGACGATTATCAACTATGCGCTACGGTTCATTGTCAAGTATATAAAGGTTTGAACGATGCTAATAGAAATAGCGATCGCGCGATCGCCCAAACTTCGGGCTTAGTTCTCACCTATGAAAACGAACTCATTGATGCTCTTTATTCTTCGACGACTGGGGGGGTTACAGCCGGGTTTGAGGATACCTGGAACGGTATAGAACGCCCGTACCTCCAACCAGTAATTGATGCCCCACGTCCTTTTTGGGATCTGGTTAAATATCCCCTAAATAATGAGCAGGCATTTCGTCGCTTTATCAGTCTGACCAAGGGATTTAATGAAACTGGGATATCAAGCCTGTTTCGCTGGGACAAAACTCGCAGTATTGCTAACTTAAACCAAGATTTACGTAAATATCTTCGGAAAACTCATCATCCTTTGGCTGATTTTCAGACCATTAAATCGATGCAGGTTTACAGGCGATCGCGTTCGGGTAGAATCCTAACTCTGGCTATTGAAACCGATCAAGGAAAAATACAGCTACACAAAAACGAAATTCGTAGCGCCTTAGAACCACCCATCAGCACTTTTTTCTATTTAGAACCGATATATAACGCTGCCAAGCAGCTTAAGGGATACAGTTTTATTGGTGGTGGCTTTGGTCACGGTGTCGGGATGAGTCAATATGGTTCCTACAACCTAGCAAAACTGGGTTGGTCAGCCAAAGAAATTTTAGCCTTTTATTATCCCCAAACCAAACTTCAACCCCTCAATGACGAGATCGTCTTCTGGCGCGAGAATTCTCCTGAATCAATTAGCAAGAAATGAAACTCTTAACTATCGCCTGTTGACTGTTGACTGTTGACTGTTGACTGTCTAGTATGTCCGCTTTGCTGTTGCCACACGAGAAATAATGCTGGTGGCTAATACTAATAACACCAAGATAAATGCGGCACCCCAAGCTAATTCTTGCTGATTTTTAAAAGGCACGATCGCAAAATTGTAAACCAATACGGCTAAAGAAGCAGTGGGTTCAACGAGATTGTTACCCCAGTTCGGCCAAAACTGCGTGAATAAGGCGGTAAAGAGTAACGGTGCAGTTTCTCCCGCAGCACGGGCGATCGCCAATGTAATACCTGTAATAATAGCGGGTAAGGCAGCAGGTAAGACGACTTGCAATACTGTCTGATATTGGTTTGCTCCAATCCCTACTGATGCTTGACGTACTTCTTGGGGAACAAGTTTTAAGGATTCATCGGTGGTACGGACAATAATCGGCAGCATTAAAATTGCCAAAGCGAAACCTCCAGCCCAAGCTGAATAGGTTTTAAAAGTTAATACAACTGCACTGTAGGCAAATACACCCACAATGATTGAAGGGACACCACTCAAAACGTTTGTAGCAAATCGAATCCAGTACGAAGCCTGCCCCTCATCAAATTCTGAGAGATAAATTGCTGCCATAATACCCAAGGGCACACTAATTAATGCCCCAATACCCACCATGATCACTGTTCCCAGAATGGCATTACCAAAACCACCACCGTCTACTAGAGGGGGAGGTGGTAATTCCGTAAAAACTGAGACAGAAAGGGAACTAATCCCCTTAGTTATCAGATAAGTCAGGATAATAAACAGCGGAATAATGGCGAGTAAGGTAAACAAGCCAGCAAGACCACTCATGATTAATCCAAACAGAGTACGGGGTGAAGTTGGATTACGCTGGAGGTTGAAGGCTTCAAAGTCGGATTTATTGGGGCTAGGTGTAGTCATTAATTTTGAATTTTGTTATCTGAAATGCTATGTTTTCATCCAGGGGCTAAAAGCCACCTGGCTCTCAACTGTTAGAATTTTGGTAGTCTCGTTCTGGTTCTAAATTTTTTGGAGTCTGGTTACTAGTAACTGAGCCAGAACATTTACCACCAAGGTGATCAAAAATAAAATCAAAGCTGCATACATCAATGCTGCTACCTGTAAGCCACTAGCTTCGGCAAACTGATTGGCTAACAAGGAAGAAACTGTATTAGAAGGAGCAAACACTGAAATATCAACTTTATTGGCATTACCAATCAGCATAGTTACCGCCATGGTTTCACCTAACGCACGACCTAAAGCCAACATAATTCCGCCGATAATACCAGAGGACGCAGCAGGTAAAATTATTTGCAGAATAGCTTCCCAGCGGGTCGCTCCTAACCCCACCGCAGCCTGACGCAGACCAATATCTACGTTAGTAATGGCATCGCGAGAAATAGCAGCAATAGTGGGCAGAATCATCACTGATAAAATTAGCGCAGCAGGTAACATTCCTGGCCCTCTCAGGGGAGTAAACCCCTTAAGAAAGGGAATCAACACAAAAATACCCCACAAGCCATAAACTACACTGGGTACTGCTGCCAATAGCTCAACTAGAAATACAATCACCCGCTGAACAGAGGGAGGAAAATAATCTTCGCTGAGAAAAATAGCTACTCCCAAACCGATTGGTACCGAGATCGCTAGAGCAATAAAAGAACTGATAATAGTACCGTAAATTGCTGGCCAGACTCCATATTGACTGTTGACTGGATTCCAGCTACTGGTAACTAAAAAACCCAAGCCAAATTTTTCCATGGCTGGCATTGCCTTCAGCCCAACTTGAATTGTAATCCAAACTAAAACACCTGCGATCGCAAAAGCTAAGATTTTTGCTGACCAATAAAAGATATTATCTAAGCTTCTTTCTATTCCTGAACGGCTTTCTATTCCTGACTCGTAATTATTACTCATAAAATTTAAATGGTTTTATAATACTTACAAAAATACTGATTTAGAATAAGCTTCTAGTAAACTTCCAGCGATATTTTACCAAAGTGAGGGTAAAGCATCGTCCTTGAGGTAGGCGATATAAACTAATATTTATTTACAACACTATGATTAAAGCTGGGTAAAGCTTAAGTTATCTCGTCTAGTAGTTGGGCAGGTTTTAACAAACTTAACTATTTAATTTTCCCAGCTTATAGAACTCACTTCATGATCAATCATTCCGCAAGATCTAGGTAGAGAAGTTTTTATTTTTATCTGCTCATAACCATTGATTGTTAAAAGCTGTTCCAGAGTTTCTTTGGCTTTGATGTTGGCGTTTTTTAAGATACCCTCACCACAGGCAGTCTTGACAATTTCAGCTAAAGTTT
>CBDUCX010000121.1:0-14236 GCA_965365755.1 uncultured Pleurocapsa sp. | reverse complement strand
AGATTAACCATTACCGCACCAGCAGATTTTAAAGCCGTTGAACCCAACGGTAAACCTGAAACTGCTCTTAACTGCATGGCAAACTGGGATGTCTCACAACCATCTAAGGTGTAGTGTCCTGAGTTGTGAGTACGGGGAGCAATTTCGTTAACTAAGACTCGATTATCGGCAGTTAAAAAGAATTCGATGCCAAATACACCTACTACTTCCAATTTATCTAGAATAGTACGAGCGATCGCCTGAACTTTTTCTGCCACTTGATCTGGAACATTTGCGGGGGTAATTGTCCAGTGACAGATCTGGTTTTTCTGATAAGTCTCTGTAACAGGATAAACTGCGATTTCTCCAGACACACTTCGAGCAGCAATAATCCCTAATTCTCTTTCAAAGGGGATAAATTCTTCGACTAATAATTCAGCAACAGGGATACGTTGAGAGAGTTTCTCTAGAGCCTGAACATCTTTAACGATGAAAGTTCCCTGACCATCATAACCATGACGACGAGCTTTTAAGACCAAAGGAAATCCATAATCAGCAACAGAATTACTTGTGGATGAACCAAAACTAAATTTAGGCACAGGTATCCCAATACTTTTCAAAAAATTACGCTGATTGTATTTATCTAATAATGGCGCAAGGGCATCTAAGCTAGGTCTAAAACAGACTCCTTGTAAAGCTAATTCTTGTAACGCCTTTAGATCAATAAATTCATTTTCAAAGGTAATCACATCGCAGAGAGTTGCCAGCTTGGCTGTCGCCTCTGAATCATCAATCTTGCCGAAAACAACCTGTTCAGCTCTACTAACGGCTGGGTCATCTTGATGAGGAGTCTGTACAATCAACTTCAACTCCAGATTAGGTGCTTCTGCCCCCATCATCCAAGCCAACTGTCCGCCACCAATCACCCCAACTCGTTTACCTTTCATGCTCTTTTTAGCTGCTTTCTCTAACACAATAGTTCGGACATTTTTAAGAAGAGAGGAAAAAAGCTATCCATTTGATTTAAAGTAAAAGCGTTGAAAATAACCCGCGCAATGAATAGCGTTAAAACAATTATACGAGGATTAACCACTATCTCATACTAAATCCGCATTTTAATTAGGTGAATAAATATCTTGTATTTTTTTAATTGTATATATTGTATATATCTTGCTTGGTGTAATCAGTTTTTATATATTCACCATCACTTTAAACTAATTACTTTTAGCTTCAGTTAACTTTTGTTGAATTAAATTATCGACAAACAATAATCAAAAAGAGGACAATTCCCAAAATCATCCTCAAAATTTAAAGCGTAATTAAAATTCACCTTTCAAAGCAGCATTACACCGATCGCATATTGTCGGATCATCAACAAAACTACCAACAGATAAAGAATAATTCCAACAGCGATCGCATTTCTCTCCATCAGCTTTAACCACAGCAATAGTCGCAATCTCCGATTCATCTTTGTATTCCCCATCGGGCAGAGAATCGACTAATTCTACTTGGGAAGCAAGGAAAAAGTAGCGTAATTCATCAACATCTTTTTCACTTAAAGTATCAGAAGAATTGTAAGCAGCAAGCTGATCTTTTAACTCTGGATCAGGAATATGAAGTAAAACTTTAGCATCAAGAGAAGAACCGATCGCTTTTGCTGTTCTCGCTTGTTCCATGACTTTATTTACTTCGTCTCGTAGATTAGCAATAGTTGACCAAAATTCGTTTAATTCGGGTTTATGCCATTCCTCTTTTGTTTCCACCCAACCAGATTCAAATACCGATTTATAACCCGTGTCGTAAGGTAAAGCTTGCCAGATATCTTCTGCCATATGACATAGTACAGGTGCGATCGCTTTAGCCATGTTTTCGATGGCGACGGATAATACTGTCTGACAACTACGACGACGAAAAGAATTAGGACTACTGATATAAAGTCTGTCCTTGGCGATATCAAGATAGAAGTTAGATAAATCTACCACACAGAAGTTTTGGATCGCTTGGAAGAAACGGAAGAATTGATAGCTTTCATAGGCTGCGGTGACTTCAGTAAATACCTCTGTTAGACGGTGTAACATATACTTATCCAATTCTGGCAAGTCGGCATAGACTACAGCATCTTGCTTAGGATCGAAATCGTGTAAGTTACCTAATAGGAAACGGGCTGTATTACGCACCTTACGGTACATATCAGAAGTCTGCTTGATAATATTCTTGCCGATCCGCACGTCGGAGGAATAGTCAACGGAGGATACCCAAAGACGCAGCACATCGGCACCATAGGGTGGTTCTTGCTTTTTGTTTTTACCCCCTTCAATGATAACCTCTGGGGCAATCCCATTTCCTTTAGACTTACTCATCTTAAAGCCTTGTTCATCTACCACATAGCCATGAGTAAGAACGGTTTTATAGGGTGCAATACCGTTAACAGCGACACTGGTAAGTAAGCTGGATTGAAACCAACCCCGATGTTGATCCGAACCTTCCAGGTACATATCCACAGGATATTTCAAGTTTCGACCTTTAACCACCGCAGCCCAAGATGAACCAGAATCAAACCAGACATCCATGGTATCCGTACCCTTGCGATAGGTGCGTCCATTATTACGATAAGACTCAGGTAATAATTCCTCTACCGATAACTCCCACCAAGCATCAGAACCTTTTTCCGCGATGATTCCTTTAACATGATTGATAGTTTCTGCGGTTAACAACTCCTCGTTGGTTTCCTGATCATAAAATACAGGAATTGGCACCCCCCAACTACGCTGACGAGAAATACACCAGTCAGAGCGATCGCTCACCATCGGCGTAATACGTTTTTCCCCTTGGGCGGGAATCCAAGTAACATCGGAAATAGCCTTTAATGCCTGATCGCGAAATCCTTCTACCGAGGCAAACCACTGTTCAGTAGCACGGAAGATAGTAGGTTTACCTGTACGCCAGTCATAGGGATATTTGTGGGCGTATTCTTCATGTTTTAATAATGCACCTGCTTCTTTTAGGGCATCGATAATCGCCTGATTGCCAACACTTACTTTCTCATCTCCTTTGGCAACTACCTGCAATCCTGCAAATTTACCAGCTTCCTCGGTAAATCTTCCGCCATCATCTACAGGAGAAAGAATTGGTAAACCATATTTTTGTCCTGTGATATAGTCTTCCTGTCCATGTCCAGGGGCAGTATGTACTAATCCTGTACCAGATTCCGTCGTAATATAGTCACCACCAATAACTACTTTACTTTCTCGCTCAAACAAAGGATGGTGATAAACAGTATTTTCCAGGGCTTTACCTGAAATAGTAGTTTTAACTTGTAAATCTGTTTCTAAAGTTGCAGACAATTGTTCTACTAAATCTTTAGCAATAATTAAATATCGTGAATCAGTAGTTTCGGCGATCGCATATTCTAATTGTTCATTAACCGCCACAGCCAAATTACCAGGAATAGTCCAGGGAGTAGTAGTCCAGATAGCTACATTCAAGTTAGGTAAATACTGTTCTAATTCTGTGGCACCTGCGCCTAATTTGGTCACAGGAAAAGCCACATAAATACTAGGAGAAGTATGCCCTTCAGGATATTCTAATTCTGCTTCAGCTAGTGCAGTACGAGAACTCGGACTCCAGTGAACAGGCTTTAAACCCCGATAGATATGCCCTTTCAACACCATTTGCCCAAAGACATCAATTTGTGCAGCTTCGTAGGCAGGAGTCAAGGTCAAATAAGGATGTGACCAATCTCCCCATATACCATAACGCTTGAAGCCTTCGCACTGTTCTTGTTGGGCTTTAAGGGCGAACTCTTTTGCTTTTTGACGTAACTTGAGAGGAGTTAATTCTTTTCTCTCTTTAGATTTCATTTTCTGGAGAACTTTTAATTCAATGGGAAGTCCATGACAATCCCACCCAGGAATATACTCTGTCTTATGTCCTTGTAATAACTTGTATTTATTGATAATATCTTTGAGAACTTTATTCAACGCATGACCCATGTGTAGTGAGCCATTGGCGTAAGGAGGGCCATCATGGAGAATAAAAGAGTCTTTAATATTATTCTGTGACAGTTGCTCGTAAATTTGGTTTTCTGCCCAAAATTGCTGTAATTCTGGTTCACGCTGCACGGCATTTGCCCGCATATTAAATTCTGTTTGGGGCAGATTTACGGTTTCTTTGTAGCTTTTTGCTTCACTGTTCATCGTTAAGACAATTTCTCATAAGTAATCGGTATAGCCATCGAGCAGCATAACCCAAAGTTTTGTTGATAATTAACTTACCAAACTTTCGTTGAACCTGATTTTCATTGAGGCTTTTCACCTCAACATTACCAGACCAGGAAGCATTAAATATAGTTTCCATGAGAATAGTTGATTAGTTAATTGCCCCCCGTTAATGTGAGGATTGAGATTAGCTGTAACTATCTTTTTTATTGATTTTAAAGCTTTTTCCTTAGTCGTTGCTGCCAGTAGTTTTTGTCGAGCAGAGGGATCATTCTCAAACTGCCTAACTAAATCATCCCAAGATAAAACCGAGTTATTGATCCTGAGAATCAGAGTATTTTTACTGTTGTCCGACTTTTTAGACGGGATTAGAATCTAAAAATTATGCAATTAATCAGCTCTGATAGTGCCAGGGAATTTTCTGTACCAATCCAGTGACATTTTAAACGATGAACCAATCTTCATCTCCTAATTCTCCAATATCGCAGCCTAGTGACAAAAAGCCTTTAGGTCAGCTATTAAATGAAGCTGGTTTGATTTCAGCACACCAAATCGAGATCGCTTTGCAAGAGCAAGTGGAAATACCCAGACTGAAGATTGGCGAGATTTTTTCGTTGCGGGGTTGGATTAATCAGGAAACTGCTGATTTTTTTGTCGAACGGTGGGACAAACTTTTACAGAAAAAACCAAAACGTCCTTTGATTTATTATCTGCGGCGAGCCACTTTGCTTGATGAAAACCAGATTAATTTTCTAATGTAGCAGTGTAAAAGTAATCAGCAAAAGATAAGATTTCACCAACTAGCGATTCAGCATGGTTTGCTCAAACAACAAACCGTTGACTTTTTTGTAGCGAATCTCCAGGGTGCATCATATGACTCTGAAACAGTTTTTGATCCAGAATTTGATCCCCCCAAGATGGGGATGGAATTAATTTACAGGTAAATTACCTGGTTACGAATGTTTCTGGGTAAATATTCTGGCATGTTCCTCCATGGTGAGGATGGTAAACTGCTTTGACATAAGCTGAATAACTTTGCTAACTACATCTAGCTTTTTGGCACTGGTAAGGTTCATCGCTGGAAAGAAAGCTAGTTCTGGTACGTCATCACCTCCCAAGAAATCTAGGGGGTGCAGTAGTAAAGATAACTGAGTCCCTGACAAGCGACAAAGCATAAGCGCCAATTGGAAGTAGAATAAGGCCAAAGTGGTTGAAAAGCTACTGAGATAAAGAATATAGCTAACATGGATCGGTACTTTAAAAATAGGCATCGTAGTTACGGGAATTTCGATCAGTTTGCTAGGGCTATCTAATTCCCATGGATAGGGGTTAAGAGGTTGAAATCCATCTTGAAACTTCCCAAAGAGTGCCTTGCGCTGTTGCTTTTCTGTGTCACTTAATTTAGCAGTCATAAAATAATAAGCCCTCGCTAAAGGACCAAGAAAAGAGGGAAAAGTTGAGGCATCGTAGTGGTAGCCGCGATCAGCCAAAATTTCCAGGAGGGAACGGGAACAGCTAAATCCTGGCCCACGAAAGCCGATTGGTTTTTTGCCTGTGGCTTTTTCGATATGTTCTTCTGCCAGGGTTAATTCTTGAGAAATCTCTTCGTTAGAGTAAAGGTGCAACCAAGGTTCATGGTGGAAGGAATGATTGCCAATTTCATGTCCGGCATCAGCGATCGCTTTAAGCGCTTGATAATTTTTGGCTAGGGCTGCATCTTGACCCACAATAAATACAGTAAGTTTTAAATTATATTGTTGAAAAAAGTCGAGGAAACGAGGTACTACTAAATCTAAGTAAGAGGGGTAAGTTTCCCAGCCAGAATCACCGTGGATTTTCATATAAGACCACTGATTATCTAAGTCTAAAGATAAGCTGGCAATGGGTTTTTGTTTGACGTTATTCTTCATTGTACATAATATAAAAATTTTATTTTCGCTCAAGAAATCTGACTTTTGATTTATAAAAGTTTTGAGTATCTTTAACTTTATAATATTTATCAACAAAATCTTCCAAGATATGGCACTTATAGTCTACATTTAAATAACCACATTGACGATCATCAACTAACCAAATATCATGACGTTCGCTTAATAAAGCTTGAGCTATTTCTGCTTCATTATTTAAAGCATAGTCTTCTAAATCATAGTTTTGAAAATCTTCTGCTTTGGGCAGAGGAATAATTTGATTTATTCCCTCATAATAATAAGATAATGCTTCAGCAGCTATAGGAATAAATACTAGAATTTCTTGCTGCGGTTGCTCAGAATTCATAATATATTCAGAAACTCTTTTCCAGTCTCCAGATTTGGCTATTTTTGGGTATTTATTATACATAACAGATAAGTCATAAATATTAGATCCCAAGGTAATTGCTATCAAAGATATGATAATTATGTTTCTAATTCTGGGATATTTAATTAAAGATAGCAATAAAAAAAGACCTAAGTAAGAGACAATTAAAATTCCCGCAGTATGACGATATAGTAAAAAACCTTTAGTGATTACTTGCACCCCAATAAAGAAAGCAATTGAGGTAAGATTAATTGTCCAAATAGCTACATGATTACTAGTAATTAAACGTAGATCCGTGACAAATATTAGTCCCAATAACAATAAAAATAACAATAAATAGCCAACAATTAAGATGGGCTTAGGTAAGTCTGCAAAATTATTCAATAATACTTGTATTTTTTGGATTGTATTTGTTACGTTAGTTACAAAAAAGTATTGGTATTGCCAGTTTCCATCTAAATCCTTTGTATGACCTGATATCTGGTTTAAAATATAAAATAATAAAGGAATGCCACATATAGCCACTAGACCCATTCCTCGTAAGTAATACTTAAGAGATTGCCAACGTCTTAAAACTAATAAAACTATAGCATTGGCAATTAGCAAGCAAGCTAAATAGTATTGGGTATAGAGAGCAAAAACTGCCAATATGAGATATGTTACTCTTGCCTTTACTTGAGATTTGGGCGAAAAATAACCATCAAAAAATAACAACAGTAGTAAAGCTGATAAAAGTATAGTAAAGGCATAAACTCTTATTTCTGTAGCTTGATAAATCACAAAAGGATTAAAGCTGAAAATAACAACAAGCCAAACGGGATTAATTGTTTTGATCAATCTTTTGGCAAGTAAAGCAACTAAATAAATAGTTAAAACAATAGCTATGATTGAAAATAGCCGTGCCCAAAAAATAGAATCATTAACAGAACGCCAGATATTTAATAAAGCAAAATATAAAGGAGGTTGCAATTCAAAATTTATTGCTTGACTAATGGCATATTGAAGACTTTTTCCCGTGGTATTTAGAGAATAGACTTCGTCATTCCAAATATTAAGAATGGCTGCTAAAGGGACGGTAATGGCAAGGTTTAAGCAAACTACGAAGTGAATTAGATAATTTTGCTGAGTGGTGAAAGTAAACGCAAATTTGATTTTTGTCAAAACTTGACGTTTAATAAAAGCGCATTTCATGTTATCTAAATCTCAGAACAAACTCGCAATGAGTTTGATTATAATATTAATTGTCATTGTAGACGATTTAATCATAGTTTTATTTTCGCTGAAGAAATCTTACCTGTGACTTATAAAAGCTTTTACTATTTCCCACCTTATAATACTTACTTACAAAATTCTCTAAAATATAGCAATTTAAATTAGTACCGAAAGCTTTACAGTTACGATTAACCCGTTTAACTAACCAAAGATCGTGGCGATCGCTTACTAAAGCCTGATCAATCTCTGCTTCGTTATTTAATGCATAGTTCTGGAGGTTATAGTTTTGAAAATCATCTGCTTGAGGCAGGGGAATAATCTTATTTATGCCGTCATAATAGTAAGATAATTCCTCAGCAGCTATTGAGGGGAAGACCAGGATTTCTTGCTGTGGTTGCTCATGAGTCATAATATATTCAGAGACTCTTTTCCAATCTCCAGCCTTGGCTAAGACCGAGTAATTTTTAGCTAAGTTCTGAGCATAGAATAACAGAATTGCAACTGTTAAAGATATAGTAATTATGTTTCTAATTCTGGGATATTTAATTAAGGATAACAATAAAATTAATCCTAAGCCAGAGACAATAAAAATACTAGCTGTATGCCGAAATAACAACATACCATTGGTTATTACTAACACCCCACTAAAGAAAAAAATTGAAGTAAGATTAATTGTCCAAATAGCTAAATGATTATAATTAATCAAACGTATATCTATAGTAAATATCAATCCCAGTAACAATACCAAGAATAATAAACAGCAAGTTATTAATATAGTCTGGGGTAAATCGGTAAAGTTCCCCAGGAAACCTTGTATTTTAGATCCTTGAATAGCACTAAAATTTTGCCAGAAACTATTATCTGAGTTATGTGCATGAGTTGATATTTGGTTTAAAATTAAGAACAACATGGGGGAAAAACAGAGAGCTACTAGACTCATACCCCACAAATAATTCTTGAGAGATTGCCAACGCCGTAAAACTAATAAAACTATCGCATTAGCAATTAGCAAGCAAGCTAAATAGTAGTGACTATAGAGCGAAATTACTGCCAAGCTAAGATATAGTAGTTTGGCTTTAGCAGAAGGTTTTGAATCAAAGTAACCCTTGAAAAAGAACCATAATAATAAAGCGGACAGAAGTATTATAAAAGCATAAACTCTGATTTCTAGAGCCACTTTGATTGTAAAAGGATTAAAGGCAAAGAGGGCAAGAATGCAAACTGGATTAATTGTTTTGATTAGTCTTTTTGCTAGTAAAGCGACTAGATAAATAGTTACAGCAACAGCTATGATTGAAAATAACCGTGCCCAAAAAATAGAATCATTAATAGAACGCCAGATATTTAATAAAGCAAAATACAGGGGAGGCTGTAATTCAAAATTTATTGCTTGACTAATGGCATATTGTAGACTTCCTCCTGTGGTGTCCAGAGAATAAGCTTCATCAGTCCAAATATTAAGAATGGATGCCAAAGGTACAGTAATAGCTAGATTTAAGAAAACTATTAGATGAATCAGATAATTCTCTTTTAGAGGGAAGGTGAAGGAAAATTTAATATTAGTTAAAAATTTAATAAATCTACGTTCGGAAGAAGCAAAATTCATATTACTTAGCATCAATATTGGACGAAAGTGATTTAGAAACAGAAGATTTGACCGCGAGCAAGTCTTGCCAAGATAAGCCTTGCTTCATGGCGATCGCCAATCCGATAATGATTAAACTGGCATTCATCAGTAAATGTAGGGTAATGGCATAGGCAACAATCACACCAGGGTCAATCTGAAAGACTTCTAATCCAAAGCGAATGCCTGCCTCAAAAGGGCCTAAATAGCCAGGAGAGGAGGGAACAACAATCGCCAGTGCCACCACACTCTGCACGAAGAGCGAACCAATATATCCAGGGGAAATAATGCCAAAGGCGATCGCACAAAACCAAAAAGTTGCCCCCATCATCCCCCAAATGCAAAAAGTTTCCACTAAGGCAGTTAAACAACGTTGCGGATATTTAAAAACATCCAGTCCAGCTAATAAACCGTTCACAGCGTCTACGATCTTAGTTTTCCAACGACCCAGACCGATTTTCGGACAAATGCTGCCCACTGCTAGTGCGATCGCTTTGGGATACCAAGCTGCCAGTAAAAATGCTATGCAGAAAAAAACTAGAACTAAGGTAATAGCTTCTAAGGGGAGATTAGTTAACTGAGTTTGACCAGATTTAGCGATCGCCAATAAGGAACCCAACAATAGGATAAAAGCCACCAGAGCATCGAGTAAGCGTGCGGTAAAAATACTGCCAACTGTTGTCCCCAAGGGGACTTTGCTCTGACGATGGAGTATCAAAGCTCTGACCACTTCTCCGACACGACCAGGGAGAATACAATTACAGGCAAAGCCGACAAAAATTGCCCCTAAACGAGCGCCAAAACTGCCTGGATTGCGGTTGACTCCGAGTAAAGTTCCCCATCGTTTTGCCCTGACTAGGTAAGAAGCCAGAAAGATCAGCAAACCCAGCCCCAACCATTCCACTCTTGCTTGTTGCCCTGCTTGGATTACGAGACCAAGAGATACCCCCCGTCCTGCCCATGCCAGCATGATAATGGCGATCGCTGTTACACAGACAATATATAGCCAGCGACGAATCGAAGTGGATAATTTTGGAGAATTATTGGTCATGTGGCATTGTGTTTGGTTGATGATTAATTATTATGCGAGTTCGGAGTTCGGAGTTCGGAGTATACCCTACGGGTACGCTACGCGAACGGAGTTACAAGTTTCTCGACTCAAGATTTTTGAAATAAAAGCCAGCATAGATCTTCTGCGGGATAGGGAATCTTTAAATTGTCAGGAATAATGTCGAGCGCTTTATCAGCAAGTTTACCCAGTGGCAAATCTAGTAATTTATACTTCAACAAAGATTTCGCATGACTACCGTTGAGCCACTTAGCTGGTCTACCTCTAGCAACTTCTCGAAATCCATATTGCCCTGCCAGTCTTTGGATATCTTCGGGGGAAAACCAATGCAGTACACTGGGGGGACTATACTCATGCCAGTATTTACCAAAACTTCTAGCAATACAACTTTGCCGATTCCAGGTTTCAATCAACCAAAATCCCTGGGGTTGAGTCATCGCGGCCGCTCGACTCAAAGCAGCTCTAAGATCCCTAAAGTGGGCAATCACTTGGATCATGGAGATCAATTGATAGCGAGCGCTGCTATTAGAGGATTCCAAAGTTCCTACTTCAATGTCTAGCCCTAGATGTTGCTTGCCATACTCAGCCATAGTGGTATTCGGTTCAAGCCCTTGACCACTCCAGCCACTTTCCACTAAACCTTGAAGTATAAAACCTGCTGCTGCCCCAACATCGAGGACGGTTTCAGGCTGCATATAACGTTTCAAGATTTGAGCGTAACGTTTACTATGAGCTACCAGAATTGCGGCTTCGCTGATGTAGTCCGAATAACCTGCTTTTCCTCCCTGAAAATAGCGATCGCTGTAAACCTGTTCAACATGATCTGAATTTGTCACCAACTCGGCAAACTGATGGTGACAAACGACACACTGGCATATCCAATAACTATACTTGGAGAAAAGACGCTGGCTAACACTACCACAGATAGGACAGTCCATATTTAAACCCTCTCCACCTTGGTTTGAATCTCAACTGAATTTGGTTGAGGTTGAGCGAGTAGATAGTCAACCCCTTGTTTGGCTAATTGAATGGTTTCATTGACATTTAAAGTTCCATGGCAAATATGTGCCGAGTTGATCACGTATAGTCCAGGAATTGACGTACTCATAGAGGGTAGTTTCTGCGAATAATTGAGGGTAGAAATGGCTAACACTTGCCGCACCCGAGAAACGCGAAAACTGAGTAAATCACTATCTTGAAGCTGGGGATACATCCGCCGTAGAGCAGTCCAAAACTGGGCTTGGAGTTCGCCATCCGTAAGCTTAAAAGCAGGGTCTTCTGGGGTTACATATTTAGGGAGGTAAACTAAACTATGACCACCAAACTGTTGCGGATCTACCAGGGTTGACATTTCGATCACTCCTGTAAAGGGAACCCAATCATCCGTAATATTGGTCACGTAAAAGTTAGCTAATGGTCGCTTCAACAACAGAGAAGCACAAATAATTCCCTGATATTGAATATCGTTGAGTCGCAATTTCTCTGCTGCCGTTAATCCAGGGCAAATTTGGCTGGCGATAGATGCGGGGGTAGTTAAGATCAGGCGCTCGCAAATTGCTTGTTGTCCGTTACTAAACTTAATCTGAATTCCCTTATTGGTTTGCTCTATCTGAGTTGCCCGATAGCCAAGGTTGATTTTCACCTTTTCCTCTGCTAAAACTTGAGCAAAGCGATCAAGTATCCGAGAGTAGCCCCCAGGCAGATAGCCAAACATTTCCTTTTTTAATCCCGTACGTCGGGCAGCATATAATCTAGCAATGATCGCCCAGATAAAAGCAGCAGAAGCCTTTTTATAGTTTTCTCCTAGTTTTGATCGCAGCAGGGGCAGCCAGATTTTCTTAACTGCATATTTTCCCGACCATTTGGTCAGCCAGTCAACTACCGAGATTTGCTCTAACTTTTGTGGGTGCTTGATTTTAGAACCATAAATAATGGTCAGGGCAAAGCGAATTTTATCTAACAGATTCAGGGGGAAAAAACGTAGGAACTCCAGAGCGTTGGAAATAGAATAAAGTTTGCCATCAGTATACAAACCCGTGCGCGTCTCCACCCATACCATGTCCTGTTCTAGTTCTAGTTCTCGTAGCAGCGATCGCAACTCACTATCGGAGAGTAAGGTAACGTGATAATGTTTATCCCAAACCACATCTCCCAGTTGCCAAGCACTAGCCAACCCTCCCAAGCGATCGTCTCCTTCAAATATCGTTACTTGTTTACCCTGCTGTGCTAAACCATGGGCAAGGGTCATCCCCAAGATTCCCCCCCCGACAATAGCCCAATGTTCTTGTTTGGTCATTAGCTCATTTCCATAAAATAAAATATCAATAAAAGTATCGATTGTCTTGAATGTCAAGTTTAATTAGTCCGAATGGAGTTTCAGAAGAATTACAACGAAAATCAAAAGTGATGAACCATCCAATTAAAAAAAATTATGACTAGTAAATGGCAATCTCTTTTTAACCAGTTAGAAATCATCCAAAGTCCTTATGGCTTAGAACTTTGGAGTTTAGATCAACTTAATCAGTTTGAAACTGAATATAATATTGTTTTTCCTAAAGGATATAAAGAATTTTGCCAAATATTTGGAACAGGATGTTTTGGAGATTTTATCAGCATTTTTTGTCCTAATATTGATTTTTCAAACATTTGCTTGGAAGCTATTAAAAATGACATAATTGAATTTCCAGATCCAGAACATGAAAGAATGATGTCTAGAGAATCACTTCTAAACTTACTTGATTCTAGTTTCGTATTTGGAAGAGAACCAAGCGCAATTTCTATTTTTTGGGATTTTAGAACGTATAACCAATCAGATGAGAGTTACGATATATACTGGGCTAATAGTGATTCATTTAATGGTGATATCTACAAAATAGGTAGAGATTTCTACGAATTTGTCACTGAGTTTTGTCTAGGAAGGCTATCTTATAAAATTCTTCCAGAAAAAGAATGGAGACCTCAAAAATCTCTTCAAAATACTTTTACTCGTGTAAGACCTAATTGGTAATCAGGGGTAACACGCTACAGTGACCTACCTGGGTCAGAGTGATCGCCTGTAGACTGGGCAAAAGTATTTTTTAAATCGGTCATTCAGTTGCAACTCAGTATTACCAACCTTACCAGCTACTATCTTGCTAAAAAATCACTTTAGTTATTAGTTTTGGGAAATAGCTGCCATCAGAGAAGGAGGAGTTAATTCCATAACTTCACGGTCTTTAATCTGATACTTCAGTCCACAGGCTTGACAGCTAATTTCAGCCATATCTAAAGTTGATCCATCTGCGGGAAAGCGCAGCAGTGGTTCTCCACAACGACAGACGCAACCAACAGAAGTAGCAGGGTGCCCCATGACTAGATGGAAATCAGGGATAGATTTGGTTACCAGGGAAGCCATGCCTACCATGGCAAAGCGACCAATAACTAAATCGTTGCCAATGGTACAACCTGCGCCAATAGTTGCTCCCTCTCTAACTAAAGTGGGCAGGGTATGTTCATCAGGGTCTGAAGCTTTGAGATGCTGCAAATCCGTCGTCGCTGCACGGGGAAAGCGATCGTTAGTAAAAATAGTTCCCGCACTAATCATTACCCCGTCTTCAATCGTAACCGCATTGCAGATATAGACAAAAGAGTTGATTTTGACTCGGTTGCCAATTTTGACTCCGTAGGCAATGTAGGTCTTGCCCCCAATAATACACTCCTCACCGATCTCAGTTGAGTGACGCACATGAACGTTATCCCAAATCGATGTATCGGAGCCTACGGTTACTTCTGGTTCAATAATGGCAGTGGGATGAATTTTCATTTAAATTCGCTGCTTTATTAGGTATCAGTTTTGTTTAG
>CBDUCX010000120.1:0-14333 GCA_965365755.1 uncultured Pleurocapsa sp. | reverse complement strand
TTAGAGTTTAAAAATCATCTTAAACAGAGACAAGTTAATCAGAAGGTAAGAATAAGGAGAAATTATTGATCATCCCCCACAAGCGTGGTAGATTTCCAGCTACAGTCTCTATTCTAAATAAACTAGAATGATACTAAGTCGCAATCTGAAGCGTAACTTTTGTGTTTTGTCTGGAGTCGAGACAAATGTTGATTAAATGTAGAATCCGTAAATTGAAAAATTAACTTTAAAGTGATGAAGACAGCGTTAGACAACACTTCTTGTTGAAGCTCAATAAACTTTTCAGCGTGAGTAACCGCTTCGGGCATTTCTCCTGCTGGCTCAAGTTCGTAGATCAAACTCAACTGCTCCCAGCCAGCGCGATCGCTGGAAAGTAAATGATTATGTTCTACACATTCTCCATTTAAGTCAGTGGGAAAATTTTCTAAAGCCATACATTAAGCATCAACAACGCTACAAAGCTACAAAAATATTTTATTCAATTAAGGAGATTTCAGATTGAGTTGGGGTGGGTGATTCAGGTTTAATTTGTAGCATAATCCAATTTATTAGCCCTGAGAGGAAGGGTAAGGCAAAACAGATCACTAGAGCGATCGCTATCCAACGAAAAATAGGTGGTCTTTTGTTGCCTTGGATAGGATAACCACAACTGAGGCAAATTTCTGTTTCTGCTGCATTCAAGGTACCGCAAACTTTACAAGGTTCTAAAGACATTCTCTAAAAGATAAGTATAAAACAATAAGGAATTAAAAGTTATAGTCATTCCCAATAGGGAACAGATGAATGTTTAATATTATGGCAAACGGATGATATTTCTTATTACTTGTTACTCATTACTCGTTATATGCGAAGCGGTATTTTTTAGGACTCATTACTTTTCTATTTCACTAACTTGATCAGAAACACCCTCTTCGTCTGTGGATGTCTGATTACCGACGTTTTTATATTCTTCATAAAATAACCCTAGTAAACCGCCCAAAGTTCCCAATCCACGGGAGATATATAGTAAAGAAATTACAATAGCAGCTTTTCCCATTAGTAGCGAAGGAATAAATCGGCTCAAACCAATGGTTATCAGGGCAAATCCTTTTAACATCCGTATTGACTGAATCGAAAAGGCAGGATACAGTTCCTTCTCCGCAGAACTATAGCTACTTGGTTCACGATAACCACGAAACAAAATCCATTTGAGGTTAGCACGAGATATAGGAATCAGATCATATACAATTGCTTCATCTGCCCAGATAATTTTGTATCCTGCTTTGTAGAGCTTTAAAAACAGATAGCAGTCAGAACCTCCAGAAGTTGCAAAGCGATTATCAAAAGCTGGATCTAAGTTCCTTAATATTTCAGCCTTAACGATGACGTTATTCGTGTAAGCCACTGGTCTTGATTCCCCTGTTGGAAAGCGGGGCGGTTCAAAAAATTTACCTTTGACAATCCAGTCGGGAACTTCATAATCTTGAAAACGGGGTATTACTGGCCCTGTGACGATATCTGAATCATATTGGCGTTGTACCAGCAACAGTTCTTCTAACCACGATGATTCGGGAATTTCATCGTCATCGAGAATTGCAATAAAATCTGCATCTACCGAAACCATGGAAATGGTTTTATTTCGCGCATAGGTAATGCCCCGTTCAATTTCGATACCTGTTTTCAAATTCCATTGAAATTGCGATTTAATCTCGCCACAAATTATATCAGCTAATCCTACAAGGTCATTATCAACTACAATAACTTCTATTTCAGGTTGCTCGATTCTCACAAAAACTAATTGATTGAGTCCCTCAAGTAAAAGCCGAAGCTTCTTTGGTCTTTTATAGGTTGCAACACATACTGATATCAGCATATTTTGATTGTTTTACTTTATTTTTTTTTGTGTCTGCTAAAGTAACCTAGTGTTGCTCTCCCAAGAGCAAGTTTTTAACTGTTAATTAGCTTGATGATGATTCGTAAATATTTACCAAATTAAAGAGAAACAAAGACTTTAGAATTGGTTAAATAACAACCGCAATTCTAAATTAATTCAAGAGATACGTCGACCAATCAATTAGCGCTATTAATGCTTCAAAAAATGACTGGGTAATAATTTAATTTTGAGTTATAAAAGAAGATTATATTTTTATATTTACAAAGATATAAATTACTAATTTGGCTTAATTCTCAGTATATTTAAGGACAGTTTATGGCAATTAAATTTAAATAAGTCTAAGAAATAATGAATCCAAAAGATATTAAAAGTAAAATTGCTCAGATTACTAATAAAGAATTATTCAAAGATACCTCATGGATGTTAATCGCTAGATTGATTAATGTTCTAGTTCAAGCCGCTTACTTTATAGTCTTAGCTCGCTCCCTGGGAGCAGAAAACTATGGTTCTTTCGTTGGTGTTTCTGCGTTAGCGTCTTTGCTTTCCCCTTTCGTTGCTCTTGGTAGCGATGATATTTTAGTCAAGCAGGTCTCAGTTAACCGTACAGTCTTTTCTAGTTATTGGGGTAATGTGTTACTAATTTTAGTACTTAATAGTATCTTGATAACTAGTTGCCTATTATTAATTTCTGGGTTAATTTTTCCTGATAATATTCCTTTACTAGCAATTGCCTTTATTTTAATAGCTGATTTACTTTGCTTAAATCTACAAGATGCCAGTAATAAAGCAATGAGAACAGTAGGTCTAGTCCATAAAGCTGCCCAACTAATAGTTTTGAGTACTGTTGGTAAGTTGCTCGCTATTCTCGGTATAATATCTTTTCTCAATAACTTTGATTTTTCGGTAACTGTAGATATAAAAATTTGGGCGATACTTTATTTTGCTAGCTCTTTATTGGTAAGTTTATTTGCTATTTTAACAATTAATAAAATGGTCGCTAAACCCAGATTAGCGTTATCCAGAATCAAGTCAGATATTAGGCAAGGAATCTATTTTTCTTTAGGCATGTCTGCTAATAATATCAACAATAATATTGATAAAACTATGTTGGTTAAGATGGCAACCTTAGATGCAACTGGCGTATATGGTTCTGCATACCGCTTTATCAATATTGGCGATGTTCCTATGTTGGCACTGTTTAATGCTACCTATCCCCGATTTTTTAAACACGGTTCTGTGGGGTGGAGTAACTGCTTAAAGTTTGCTAAAAAGCTGTTACCGATAATTTTGAGCTACGGAATTTTGAGCTTCGTCGCTTTTCAAGCTTTCGCTCCCATCGTTCCTCAAATTTTGGGTGCTGAATATCAAAATGTTGTTTCTACCCTACGTTGGCTAGCACCACTACCTTTGATCAGTGCTTTACATTTACTAGTAGCTAACACCTTGACAGGTTTGGGACATCAAAAAATCCGCAGTATGATTCAGGTGATAGCAGCAGCAATTAACATCGCTCTTAATATCTGGTTGATTCCCATTTATGGCTTGTATGGAGCAATCTGGGCAACCTTAGCTTCTGACAGCATCAGGGTAATTTGCCTAACCACTACTTTACTCTATCTGTATAGCTTGAGTAAAAAATCTTAAAACTTGAGGCATTAGAGAGCTTCTGATGCAGCAATCAGTGCATAAATTAATTCTTGGCATCTATTAAAAAGTAACAAAGTGGCAAGCAAACAATGCCTTTTGTTTCAGAACTCAAGAGAAAAGGAACAATTTTATGAACACAACTAATACTTATAAACGATCACTTGTTTTTGCAGCCAGCATACTTACCTTTAATGCTGTCACTGTTCCCGCAGTTACTGCTCTACCAAATGATTCAGTCGAGAGTTTTGGCAACAAGACTAAAATAAGCCTAAATTTTGCCAAAACCGAAAAAGATAGTAATCGTTCAGCAACAATAGCAAATAAAGGAGCTTGTGAGGTTAATCCCAATCTTTGTAAATGATCGAGCTTCTTTAAATCGAGGTTTAGGGTAAGCTCTCAGTTCTGAAGATAAAAGATATCGACCCCTATATTTATAGATTTTATTACGGGGTTGTTTCTCTAGATTCACAAGCCTAACTTGATGGAAAATTATTCACAGTATTTACTGAGAGAAAAAAATGAATCAGACTAAAACATGGAAAGTTGCAGTTTTTATCATACTAGTATTATTTCTTCTTCCCTCTGTAATTAATAATAACCTATTAAAAGTTCGAGATAGAAATAATAATCCTTCAACCAACCCGAAAGTGTGTATCAGTAAGCCAATATGTCCAGCTACACATAGGGCATGAATAGTAATTATATCTTTGTTAATAATCCTTACCTTAAATTAATCAAAAATTGATTTTACTAAAAGTTAAATAAATATTTTAAACAATGACTATTATACAAGAAACAAATAAAGTTTTAAACTCCTTAAAAGAGATTACAGAAATTGGCTTAAAGCTTACTGCGGTTGGAGGCTTAATTATAGGTTTATGTCAAATAAATATTCAACTAAGTACACAGCGAAAAGATAAAGTAATGCAACTATTTTTACAACAATATGAAGCTGGCGTTAGTGTAATTCGTAGTAATCTATATCGTGAATATGATTTAAGTGAGGCTTATGAAGTACTTCAAGAAAAAGATAGCGACACTGTAAAAAAGAATTACAAAAATTTTATGATCAAATTTACCAAAAGTAATAAAGATAGTTATCAACAGATGTTGATTCTGACAAATTTTTATAATGGTATTGCGTCTTGTGTTGAATCTTATCTCTGCGAACCAAATACAGCAGCAGCATTATTTAAAACAGAAGGAAGAAATTTTTTTGAAAATTATCATCCATTTTTTTGCGACATACAAAATAGATGGAAAGATGAATTAATAGAACCAGATTCAGTAGAATTTTATAATTTAAAATATAAAAATGAAACCAGCAAGCCTTGGTGGTTATTCTTTCAACAAGAGCAAAAAGAATACTATTATGATAGATTTTGCTCTGATACCAACTACGTTGTTTAATTTAGCTATTTAGTTATTATTCCTAATAAAAAATTGCCATACTTGTTAATTACTTGTGAATCAGCCTAAAGCAATTAATCTAAAGCAATTAATTATGCACATAAGAATATCAGTAATTAATTAGAAAGCTGAGAGCTTATATGGGAAACGGTATCCGATAAGAGAGCGTTAGAAATAATTTCTGGTGTCACTTGATCGGTAATAATTACTTTACCGATCGCTTTAGGCAAAATAAAGCGCACTTTTCCTGCTTTGACTTTCTTGTCACTTTTAATCGTTTCTAAAATATCGGCGATCGCCAACTCTGTAGGAATATCTGTCGGTAAACCAGCCTTAGAGATTAGAACATCTTGGCGTTTTGCTTCTTCTGCTGTCCACAAGCCCATGGCTACGGCAATTTTTCCTGCTGCTACCATCCCAATTGCTACAGCTTCTCCGTGAACAAACTGCTTGTAGTGAGTTAAACTTTCGACTGCATGACCAATAGTATGTCCATAGTTAAGAATTGCCCGTAAACCTGCTTCTTTTTCGTCTTGGCTAACTACTTCGGCTTTTGCCTGACAAGAGCGAGTAATAATGGTTTCTAATAGTTCGTCACCGACATGATCCAAGCGATCTAGATGTTCATGGTGTTCTAACTTGGTAAACAAATCCTGATCCCAAATAACACCATACTTAATCACCTCCGCCATTCCTGCACGAAATTCCCGCTCAGGAAGAGTTCTTAATAGATTTGAGTCAATTGCCACCAATTTTGGCTGATAAAAAGCACCAATCAGATTTTTTCCTTGGGGATGATTTACCCCAGTTTTTCCCCCCACAGAAGCATCAACGATCGCCAGTAAAGAAGTCGGCACCTGGACAAAATTAACTCCCCGTAACCAAGTGGCTGCGGCAAATCCCGTCATGTCCCCCACAACTCCGCCACCTAAAGCCACAAAGGTAGAAGAGCGTTCTAAATGATTAGCTTGAGCAGTATCATATACCTGCTGGATCGACTCCAGAGTTTTATACTCTTCCCCCGCAGGTATTAAATGACTGTAGGTGGTAAAGCCAGCATCTTTTAAAGAATTAAGACAAGTTTCACCATAGTGACCAAAGATCTCTGGGTTAGAGATAACTAACACCTTATTCCCCAGATTCAATTGTTTCATTTGGCTACCCAACTGTTTCAGGCTGTCAGGAGAAATGGCGATCGCATAAGAATCCTGGGGTAAATCAACGGTGATGTTAGGCATATTGACGGTGGCTTGTAGATCGGTGATGGAAGTAATTAGCTACAAGTATTTTATATTTTTTTCTGCTAAATAATTTGGGTAGTGCCAAAGAGGTAATGAAGCATTGTAGTAATGCACAAAATACCAGATAGCACCGATATGATTCTCTAACGATTTAGAAAAGGACAGAGTTTTCCGTACTAAACGAGATACTCTTTGCCTGAGTGTATTGTTGAATCTTTCAACATAGCTAGTTTTTCCTGTTTCTTGGCCTACAGCTCGATGGCGTTGACTGGGAAAAACTGTTCCATAGGCTGCCCAATAGTCTGTAAAAGCGACGGCGCATTGCCGATAGACGGGAGGCAACGAATCCCACAATTTCTTGGCTGCCTTTTCGTCGCGATCGCCGATATGTACGACCACATTTTCACGAGTCTGGGAATCGAGAGCTAGCCAAACCCATTGTTTATTGCCTTTGTGATCCACAAATGACCATAGTTCATCACATTGCATAGTCAACTTACCCTTTTTTTGGGTGTAACTTTTATTTCTCTGGGAACAGTGGTATATTTGTCATTGACATAGGTTGGAAGCCATCTCTGAGAAACCTGAGCAGCACCTGCGATTCCAGCCAATGAAATTCTTTCTAAGAGTAATCTGTCTATTAGTTCTCGTTTCTCTTGGTCAATCAATACCTTCTGTGGATTTTCCACGAACTGACGATTGCATTGGTTGCATTTGAACCTCTGTTTTCCATGGTGAATATGACCATTTTTGACGATTTTCTTGGAAGAACATTTTGGGCAATCGATCATTGATAGGATTTGGTTCAAGTAGACGACTATTCTACATCATTACTTCTGCATGACTACCCATCATTTAAACTCAAGGCTTTTTTTTGTTGGTCTAGAAAAATTAATAGCAAAGAGAAGACCGTTAATCTCTAAACGATAAAGATATTTCAGACAAAAGAAATTTCGGTTGATTAGACTGCAACATTTTCTAAACATTTTAGAGTTGAAACTTTACCCAATTAAAATAATCCAGACCAATATTTTGTAATACACTATATTTCTGATGCCCTGTTTGAATCAACTTTTTTAATTTTAATTTTAACTTTATGTCTGAAATTAATGTAATCGAGCAAGTAATGCCGAGCAAGGTAGAAACGGTTCAATCAGCAAGAGCTGAAACTGTTGCAGTTATAAAATCAAAATATACCGAACTGAGATATAAATTAACTTACACTGCACAAGATATGGTTGCCAGACCAAAATATTTTCTGGTCTTTGTCTTGGCGAGATTTCAGACTGTACGTCAGATTTACTTGCTTTTGTCGAACTTATTACCCCAATCTGAGGTAACAACTGATTATGGTGCAGACTCTTTGTTTAAAGAGTTGGACACGACTAAGGCGACTAATATTTTTAAGCAGGATGGTATTTTTCTAGGGACTTCCATTCCTCCCAATTTATTGAATGATTTGCTTTTATATTTGAGCGATCAATACTGCTATGCTGGTGGTCGAGAGGATTTGGGATTCAAGATTTCGGACAAAAATAAGCTTGATCAAATATTTCAGCAACCTTTTTATGTCGCACGCTACTTTAACGTTAGTTCTGATTGCCCTCAGATTAAGCAGTTGGCTAATGATCCGAAACTGAGGAAAATTGCTGCCAATTACATTGGTAAACAAGCAAAGTATACGGGTGCTAGTCTTTTTTGGACTTTCCCGATAGAAGGAACATCTTGTGATGCAGACCAACAAAAGTTTCGTTATTTCCACTTTGACATGGACGATTTTGCCGGTTTGAGATTTTGTTTTTATTTAACTGATGTCACATTGGAAGATGGTCCACACACCGCTATTCGAGGTAGCCACGTTAAAAAGTCAATATTACATATTCTCAACTATGCCAGCCGAATACAAACCCCAGAAGAGCTGACTAGGTTTTATGGCTCAGAACAATTTTTAACCATAGTCGGGAATGCAGGATTTGGGTTTATCGAGGACACTTTTTGTTTTCATAGGGGTAATCCTCCCAGAAATAAGCCGAGACTTTTGTTACAGCTTCATTTTGCAGCTCATAATTACAATAATCAAAGAGCATATCTAGATTATCGAGATCCTAAGTTGCTTAAATCTTTTCCAGAAACCTTGGTTCAACCTGAGCTTGAAAGTGGTATCTCCCGAAGCTAATTATAAACCGTGTCTAATTTGAAACCTGGAGTTTTTAAGCTATCTTTTTTGAGTAATGAGTAACAAGTAACGAGTAGCGAACATTTAGATATATTAGATAATTAAAATATTTCTCGAAACCAAACTACTGTTTTCAATCTGGATGGGGTTTAATATTTTAGCAATAGCAAAATTTACTGAAATTATTTCTTATTAAGCCAAGCCTCCGTAATAATATCGTTATCCTTGTAGAGCATTAATTACAGCTAATCACAATATGGCGTTAATTCAGCCAACTTATTGATCATATTTTCATTAGTGTGCGGTCAATAAAATGTCACCGCTTCTACTGAATCAATTAAACAGTTGATTATACTGGTCGAATGTTTAACTGCTCTTAGTACCATCAATAGTACAACTCAGTTGTAAAATTGATTACATTTAGTAGTTAATTTATATTAAGGTGTGTGAGGATATATTATGAATAAGTTATTTTGGCAAACTGCGAAGCTTGCTCCAGTTCTATTTGCAGCGTCTCTTTTTGCAGGAAACAGTGCTAGTGCCCAAACTGTTTCTGCCGAGAAAGAAGTGGTAAATCAGACTTTAGAGCAGATCGATAACTATCAAGAATTAGAACAATTAGAACAAAACGGTTTATCTCAGGTAACCAACGTCAATCAGTTACGAGACGTATCTCCTACAGACTGGGCTTATGAAGCGCTACGTAGCTTAGTGGATCGTTATGGTTGTATTGCTGGTTTCCCTAACCAGACTTACCGTGGCAATCAAGCCTTGTCTCGTTATGAATTTGCTGCGGGTTTGAACTCTTGCTTAAATCAAATTGAACGTTTGATTGCTTCTCAAGGTTCTGTTAGTCAAGAAGATTTAGATGCCATAAACCGTCTGGCTCAAGAATTCGAGGCAGAATTAGCCACCATCGGTGGCAGAGTGGACGAGCTGGAAAGTCGTACTGCCGTCTTAGAAGACAATCAATTCTCGACAACTACCAAACTAAAGGGTGAAGTAATCTTTGCTCTATCTGATACCTTTGGTGATGTCGACGGTGACGATCCGACTCAAACTACCTGGAGCGATCGCGTTCGCTTAAACTTTGACACTAGTTTCACAGGAAAAGATCGTTTACGTACTAGACTCCAAGCGGGGAACGTTCCTCGGTATGATGATGCTCCCGATGAAGGTGTAGGTTTTGATGCTGCCCGTCTTGGTTTCGATGCTAGTAATGGCAACGACATAGTTTTGGATGATCTGTACTATCGAACCCGTCTATATGACGACAAAATTACACTATACGCTGGTACCAATTCCCTAGGTATTCAGAACATTTTTGATGTTCATAATCCCGTACTTGCTTCTAGTGGGACTGGTGCTTTGTCTCGTTTCAGTCGTCGCGATCCGATACTTTACCGCGGTACTGATGGCTCTGGTATTGGTGCTAGCCTTAAATTACTAGATGATAAAATCAAGGTTACTGGTTTGTACCTTGCTGACGATGACGCAAGCCCATCTCCATCATCAGGAAGCGGTATCTTTAACGGTTCCTTCACTACAGGGGCTCAGATTTCATTTGAGCCAATTGATACTTTCAGCGTGGGAGTAGTTTATCTTCGCAGTTTCCAAACCGAAGGGGATATAGACTTATCTGGTGATGCTGGTACTGATTTAGCGAAGAACCCCTTCACCTCAGGCGTTAATGATGTCACTGCGGACAGGCTTGGTCTGTCTGCCTCTTTAGATGTCGGTCAATTCAATTTTGGACTCAGTGGTGCTGTTGCTTTTGCAGATGAAAGGAATACTAACAATAGTGCCACTGTCTATGATGTTTCTGGCAGCGTATCCTATCTAGATCTCATTAAAGAAGGTTCCGCTCTATCAGTAACTGGGGGTGTAGTTCCTACCGTTGTCGATAGTGATCTAGAAGAAGACGAAGATACTCCATTCTTGGTTGAAGCACTTTATAAGTTTCCCGTCAACGACAACATTTCGATTACTCCTGGAGCCTAT
Source organism: uncultured Pleurocapsa sp. (assembly GCA_965365755.1). Lineage (GTDB taxonomy): Bacteria > Cyanobacteriota > Cyanobacteriia > Cyanobacteriales > Xenococcaceae > Waterburya. Next base: position 3,985 of record CBDUCX010000120.1, on the reverse strand, counting down.
GTGCTATTTAACCCCGATGGAGAAAGCGACAACGATGAAGTGTATGTCGGTGTCATCAGAACTACCTTCCAATTCTAATTTATCGAGTGAGTCTTAATACAGCTTGATTCAATAGATCTTGAATAGCCTATGGTTTAAACTTCATCATTTAAGCCGTAGGTTATTTTGCTCAGGAATTACCTTCAGTTAACTCTTTGTTAACCTTTTCATCATCTACAAGTAATCGAAACGAGATAAATTAATGTAGCGATGGAAACAAAAAGTGTATTTTTTGCTACATTATCCAACTATCTAATTTTTAGCAGCTAAGAAGTAATACAGCATCTATGATTTCTACAGTTTCTCTTAAACGAAAAGTTTTGCTTGCTCCCTTGCTAGCCTTGACTTTAGGTCTTACTGCCTGTGGTGGAACTCAGACCAGCACTACTAGCGAAGGTGGAAACACTGATGGCCCGTCTGTATCTTTAACTGGTGCGGGGGCAAGTTTTCCCGCTCCCTTATATCAAAGATGGTTTTCTGAGTACAACAAACAAAATCCCAATGTTAAAGTATCTTATCAATCCGTTGGGAGTGGTGCTGGAGTTGAGCAATTTACCCAAGGGACGGTTGATTTTGGAGCCAGCGATGTGGCAATGAAAGACGAAGAGATCGCGGCAGTTGAGCGCGGGGTTGCTTTGTTACCGATGACCGCAGGTAGTATTGTTCTGGCATATAACCTACCTGATGTACCTGAATTAAAATTATCTCGTCAGGCTTATGTAGATATTTTGCTGGGTAAGATTAAAAAGTGGAACGATCCTGCGATCGCCAAACTAAATCCTGATGCGAAATTACCCAACAGCAACATTGCTGTAGTTCATCGTTCTGATGGTAGTGGTACGACTGGAGTGTTTACCAAACACTTGAGTGCAATAAGTCCTGAGTGGTCAGAGACAGTCGGTAGTGGCAAAACAGTAGAATGGCCGACAGGAGTTGGGGCTAAAGGTAATGAAGGCGTTACAGCACAAATTCTGCAAACGGAAGGTTCTTTGGGATATATTGAGTACGGCTATGCTAAACAGCAGGAGATTCCTACCGCTACTTTAGAGAATAAAGCGGGCAAGTATGTTGCTCCCTCTGATGAGTCTGCTGCTGATGCACTAAGTGCTGCAACTTTGCCTGAAAATCTCCGAGCATTTGTAACCGATCCCGAAGGAGAGGCTTCTTATCCTATTGTTACCTATACTTGGCTATTGGCTTATGAGAATTATGATGACCCAGATAAGCTTCAAGCTCTTAAAGATGTTGTGAATTGGTCGTTAACTGAGGGACAAGACTATGCGGGTGAGTTAGGTTATATTCCTTTACCTGACAACGTAGTAGAGAAAGTCCAGAGCAAGCTAGATACGATTCAAAGCAAATAAGTAAGACTGTTAGTGATTAGTGGTAAGTGGTAATAGCTTTAATCAGATTCATACTTCTTAACCTATCTGACTTTATTTAAATAATTCTAATTCCCTGTCAACTATGATGGGGAATTAATGTCATCTTTAAGTGCAGGTGGAGTAAGTGGCATATTTTTTGTGGTTTGAAAACTAGATACTAATTCTGCTGAAGAAATATCAATACCATAAAGATAGCCATCTGTTCCGCCGATATAAACTACTCCTTGGGATACTACTGGTGATGAAGGCACAGAACCATAAATTAAAGATGATGGTTGAAATTCTAGTTTGAATTGCCACAACTGTCGTCCAGATTTAATATCTATTGCTCTAAGATATTGATCTGTTATCCATCCATTAAATTTAAGGCTAATGACATAAACGATTCCATCGCAAATGGCTGGGGAAGAGAAAAATTTTTCGCCAAGCTGATATGTCCACAATTGTTTTCCAGTTCCAGAATCTAATCCATACAAATTGCGATCGCTATTAGCAACACAAACTATCCCCTCTCCAGCAGTAAAACCAAAACACCAAGTCAAAAAACTAGGAGATTTTTGAACCCGCCATTTAAGTCTATTGAATTGACGAGCTTCTGACGCACTATAAACTCCAGTTCTTTGAAAGTTAGAGCGAAACATAATTTTGATTTCTTCAGTTAATTTTATCTTATTAGTTTAAGAGCTGATTCCTTAACAAGCTAAAACCCTTGCTCAGTAATCGTTAACTGCTTTAATGGGACAGGATGGTAATAATTTAAATCGCTATAATTATCGTCCTTTAAGAGTAAAACAAGACTATTGTGTCTTAATTTAATTCTCCCAACTTATTAGAAAATATAGGCTCACCATAATCTTCTTCAAGCTTTTTTATGACACTAGAATATAGTTTCAAACTAGTTATTGTTGGATTTCCTAAATAAAAAATAATAGATTCTTGCCTAGAACTACTGTTATCAACTTTTTGATAGATAATTTCAGTCCAAGGAATTAACAAAGAAGGAAAAAAAACTTCTATAGGAGAAGGGACAGAAAGATGAAGTCCTTCATCAGATATGCCAATGATTAGACCTTTCATCGAAGCAGTTCCCCTGTCGCTTTTAAAACCTCCCACTTGATTAATGAGAAACGCACTTGATTTTCTACCTTTTTCGACTTTATATTTGGTAGATAGTTCTCTCCAACGAATAGGCAAAGAAATTAACCAAGAGAAAAAAAATAAACCCGTGAACAATAAAATTAAATCGCGAACAAAGTTTAGCATTTTTAAAAATCAGAAAATGAGATTAAATTCACCTACGAATCGAACTACCAACGCCTACAAACTGTTACAGATGCTCGCGATAATGACCTTAAATACAGCTATGATGAACAGGGTAATTTAACGGCGATTACCTATGAAGATGGCAGTTCAGAAAACTTTACCGTTGACGAACAAGGTAATACTGTCGAGTCGGTCAACCGTCGCGGTATCGCAATTGGTTATGAATATAATACTCGCGGTCAGGTAACTCGCGTTGACTATGAGGATAGTTCTGCCGATACTTTTACTTATGATGATTCAGGACGTTTGATTAGTACGACCGATGCCAGTGGCACGACTCTAATTGAATATGATGCTGAAAACCCCAATTTAATAGCTAAGATTAGCTATCCTACAGGACGTTCTCTAGCTTATATCTATGATGATGCGGGTCGCCGTACTCAGATGGTTGACCAAAATGGCAGCGAAGTTAACTACAGCTACGATGGTTTGGGAAGATTAGAGGGTTTAACCGATGAAACAGGTAGCTTAATCATCTCCTATACCTATGATGATGCTGGTCGTTTGGCAAGAGAAGACAATGGTAACGGTACGTATACTATCTATAGCTATGATTTGGCTGGTCAACTATTAAATCTGGCTAACTATACTGCTGATGATTCGCTAAATTCTAGCTATGTCTATACTTATGACAACTTAGGAAGACAAATTAGTGCTACTGAATTAGATGGAGAGTGGATCTATGAATACGATGCTGCTAGCCAGTTAACAGGTGCAGTCTTTACTTCAACTAATCCTGAAATTGAGAACCAAAATCTAACCTACGTTTACGATGCTGCCGGTAATCGTATCCGCACTATTAATAATGGAGTTACAACTGAATATCAGACTAATAATCTAAATCAATACACCAATGCAGGAACTGTAGATTATCAATATGACCTCGATGGCAATCTAACCTATAAGAGCGATGGAGTTAGTAGCTGGACTTATAGCTATGACGACCAAAATCGTTTGGTAAGTGTTTTAGAAGCCGATGGTTCTCTTACTGAATATGAATACGATATCTTTGGTAACCGCATTGCCACAGTCTATAACGGCGAGCGCACAGAATATCTAGTTGACCCTTTTGGTTATGGTGATGTAGTCGGGGAATACGACGGTAGCGGTAATTTAACTGCCGAGTATACCCACGGTATTGGTTTAGTTACTCGCACTGATGCTAGTAACAATCAAGCTTTTTACGACTTTGACGGTACAAGTTCGACAGCAGCTTTAACAGGACAGGCTGGTAATGA
>CBDUCX010000119.1:0-14369 GCA_965365755.1 uncultured Pleurocapsa sp. | reverse complement strand
GCTATAGTTACCAGTTACCATTAGAGCGTTTTTCCACTTCTTCTTTAATTGCTTCTAAAGTCTCTTGTAGACGGTCTTCATAGATACTAAAAAAAATGCCGTCGCTGGGTGATTTCCCTGGTTCGACAGATACCTTGTGGGTAATTAAAACTTGGTCAGGAGGCGCACTAGGATAGGGAGATACAGGTTCTAAAATCCATTTTCCATCTAAGGTCTGTAAATCCCCTGCTACTGCTTTAAAGTCAATTTGCTTCGGATACAATTCAGTTGTGGCAATTTTAACTCGTGACTCAATACTAAAGATCAGAGTTTTTATATTATTAATCTGTTCAAATACTTTGCGATCGCCATTATCTTCGACCAACTCACTGCTGGCAACTCCTGGGAGAAATGCAGCAAAATTATCATAGTCTGTTAAAACTTGCCAAGCATCTTCTATGGAAGTGTTTACCAATAAACGAACTGTATATTCGCCGTTTTCACCTAAAAAAACTAGCTCTCCTCTTCTGAGAGAAACCCTTTGTTCTAAAGGTAGCTGATCGACTGGACCATCGAATAGTTTTGCTGTAGCAACTGGGCTAAATTTAAGACTCAGTGTATAACTGCTTACTGCCAGCAGAGTCAACAATAAAAAACGTTTTTTTTTCACCAGGATTGATTAATTAATTTGTACTATATCGCAATTAATCTATAAAATAGCTAATATTTTTCGATATGTCATACTCTCAAGCTTGAGTCTGAATCTAACACAAACATATTTTCCGCAGTCAAAAAGATCAGTTATTTCTGAGCACTACTGTTGGTTTCATAGCTTAAATCAGCAAAACTCTAATTAGATCTAAGTCAAAAATTTTAACTGTAAGATTAGAATGCTGATCAGCTTTACATCAATCTTGTAAAGAGTTAAAACGACTACTGTAATCAAATCTTGAAGATTAACATTTTTAGTTACAAGCACAATGCCTGATGATAAATAATTCTTTACTTAGCAATCTCAGTCAAAAAATAGACGGAATCGTTATTGGTCAAGCAAATCTGGTCAAACAGTTGCTGGTCGCTTTGCTGAGCGGAGGTCATGTCATTATTGAAGGTGTACCAGGTACAGGGAAAACTTTACTAGTCAAAGTATTATCCAAGCTAATTGCTGCTGATTTTCGCCGTGTTCAATTAACCCCGGATATTCTTCCTTCAGACATTTCGGGGACAAACATTTTTGATCTCAACAGTCGTGATTTTATTCTTAAGAAAGGGCCTATTTTTACCGAGATACTTTTGGCGGACGAAGTAAATCGCACTCCGCCGAAAACTCAAGCAGCTTTACTTGAAGCGATGGAAGAACAACAGATCACCCTCGATGGAGAGACTATGCTGTTGCCTCCATTGTTTTGGGTCATTGCTACGCAAAACTCCCTGGAATTTGAGGGGACATATCCTTTACCTGAAGCACAATTGGATCGTTTCTTATTTAAGCTAGTAATAGATTATCCTACTAAAGATGCTGAAAGACAGATGTTAATCAATGCACAGCAAGGGTTCAAGGCCAAGAAATTAGATTTGGACTTGATAGAAGCGATCGCCACTGTTGAAGATATTTTAGCATTAAGACGACAGGTGCAAGATATCCATGTAGAAGACAATATTCTGGATTACGTACTAAATGTAGTTGAACGTACTCGTCAACATCCAGACTTATTTTTGGGTGCTTCACCCCGCGCTGCTGTAGCTTGGTTAAACGCTACCAAGGCCAGTGCTTGTCTATCAGGAAGAGAATATGTTACCCCTGATGATGTGAAAGAGGTTGCTACGCCATTATTACGCCACCGATTACTCTTAAAACCAGAGGCGCAGTTAGATAATGTTCAGATCGATGAAGTGATTGCATCAATGCTGAAGCAGATATCTGTACCGAGATAGGTAAATTAGCCTCGCTCTAATGTACTAGTCTTTAGCTTTCAGTTTCAGCTTTTAGCGAATATTTCCTGATCCTTCATCCCTAATCCTTCAAAATATGATTCCATCTCGACGATCTTATTTGCTATTGGCTGTGGGCGGAGTAGGTGCTGCACTACTAGATATTTTCATTAACCGTCAAGTCAGTCTGAATTTTCTGCGGATTTATAATTTCATTTTATTGGTTGCAACTATTATCGATGCCTCCCGAGCTAAAATTAATCCCATTGAGATAACGAGGCAGGAGATTCCCAAGCTATCTGTAGGTAGAGATAACCCGATTAAATTAAAGATAACCTCGGATCAAGAGAAGTTAGTCGCTCGTATCCGAGATGCTTATCCTCTAGAATTTAAAGTAAATAGAGATGTCATAGAGACTAACATACCTCCGAATAGCACTATTGAACATACATATACTATCCATCCTGATCGTCGTGGAGAATATGAATGGGGAGACATTCAAGTACGTCGCTTGGGCAACCTAGGTTTGGCATGGAGAGAGGGGAAAATACCAGCCAAGCAGAAAGCAACTATTTATCCTGATTTGATTGGCCTAAAAGAACTGTCAATTCGCCTTACCATCGAGAATAGTGGGGCAATGCGCCAAGCCAGAAGACTAGGCAGTGGTACAGAATTTGCTGAACTGCGGGAATATCGAACAGGAGAAGATATTCGTTTAATTGATTGGAAAGCTACGGCACGACGCGATCGCCCTGTGGTACGTGTATTGGAACCAGAACAGGAACAGACTCTGTTTATTTTATTAGATCGTGGACGTTTGATGACGGCTAAAATAGCTGGTTTGAAAAGATTTGACTATGGCTTAAATGCCACCCTATCTTTGGCTATGGCAGGGTTAAGCCGTGGAGATAAAGTTGGAGTAGCAGTGTTTGAGCGGGATCTCACTACCTGGATTCCTCCAGAAAGAGGTAATCATCATTTATCTAAACTAGTCGATCGCCTCACACCGATTCAACCAGTATTATTAGAGCCTGATTATCTTGGTGCAGTAACGAAGGTCATTACCCAGCAAACTCGGCGAGCATTGGTAGTTGTAATTACCGATTTAGTAGACGTAACAGCTTCGAGTGAATTACTCAGCGCCATGATTCGGTTGACTCCCCGCTATCTTCCCTTCTGCGTCACCCTCAACGATCCTGTGGTCAAACAGATTGCCCATGCACCAACGAATAATACTAAAGACTCTTACTCTCGTGCGGTCGCTTTAGATTTATTGGCGCAACGTCAGGTAGCCTTTGCTCAATTAAGACAACAAGGAGTATTAGTCTTAGATGCACCATGCGATCGCATTAGCGACGAATTAGTTGCCCAATATCTACAGTTAAAGGTTCGTAATTTATTATAGTTATTGTCATTTTCTATACCTCTAGCAAACAGTCTTTGATCGCGAAAGCTACCTGCTCTTGTTCTGCTTCAGAAATACCAGGAAACATCGGTAAGGATAATACTTCTCGGGCAGCTTGTTCGGCTACAGGTAATTGCCCTTCTTGATAGCCCAAATTTTGATATACAGGCTGTAAATGCAAGGGAATAGGATAGTAAATCATCGAAACTATACCTTGTTCCTGCAACTTATCCTTGATCAGTTCTCTTCTTCCTTGGGATCTTGGATGATCCTCAACAGAAGATGATTGCTGATCGGCAATACATACTGTGTATTGATTCCAGACACTAGTTCCTCCTGGCAAAGCTTGAGGCAATTTAAGGGAGCTAAGGGACTGAAAAAGTTCCTGATAGTATTGTGCTGCTCTTTTACGTTGTTCATTCCAATAATCGAGGTAACGTAACTTGACCGTTAAAATTACAGCTTGCACTGCATCAATCCGACTATTAATGCCAATAAAATCATGTCGATAGCGCGATGGAGAACCATGTTCCTTGAGAATCCTCATTTGCTTGGCGATCGCCGGGTTATTAGTAGTAATACCACCTCCATCACCACAAGCTCCTAAATTTTTGGTCGGAAAGAAGCTAAAACAGCCCACATGACCAATACTGCCAATCTTATCTTGTCCCCAAGCAGCACCAGCAGCCTGGGCGCAATCTTCAATAACATACAGATTATGAGCCTTAGCGATCGCCATTAAGGCGGTCATATCAACGGGTTGACCGAAAAGATGAACAGGCATAATTGCCTTGGTTTGGGGTGTAATTGCCTGCTCGATTTGAGCTAAATTAAGATTAAATGTGTTACAATCGATGTCAATGAATATTGGTTTTGCTCCTACCCTACTTACTACTTCAGCAGTGGCAAAGAAGCTGAAAGGAGTCGTGATTACTTCATCTCCTACTCCGATATTCAAAGCTTTCAGGGCTAAAAAGAGCGCGTCAGTACCAGAGTTGCAGCTAACACATTCAGCAACTCCAACGTAATTGGCAAATTCTTGCTCAAAAGTAGCAATAGCTTCGCCACCTATGTAGCGTCCAGAACTGAGAATATCAAGTACAGCTAAGTTAGCTTCTTCTTTAATTAGTTGATACTGCCGAGTTAAATCGACTGGTGGAATCTGTTTCACTCGCTTAGGTTAAAGTTTTTTTACTTAGATAATATAGTTATAGTTGAAGAATGGAATTATTCCATACAGGGTAGCGTGAAAAATTGTTATTTAGTTGTAAAAACTAAGATAATGCAGTAGAAATTACCCAGGATATAAATTTTGCCGTGACCGTTGATAAAATTATCCTGTTACGATCTCCATGTTTCTCCCGCAGTAACATTTTAAAGTGATGGAATCAGCAGAAAACCAAGAACAACCGATACCAGACAACGAGTCAGAAAATAGTAAGGACTCCTCTTTATCCAAAGTTGAGACAATTGCCCTGTTAAATGATAGTATTGACCGCCTGGAACAAACAATCAAGGGTCTGAGCGAAAATTCTGCACCAATGCCCTCTTCGGACTCGATCAATACTTTACTTAACACTACTCAGGAATTAGCAGATACGGTAACGACCACCTCGGAAATTACTTCTGAATCTGGGACTTCTGAATCTGGGATTGAAGAGACTACTCCCACGGTAGATCAAGAAGCCAAATCAGCCGTTTTTGCGAAAGTTGAAACTACCCCTGTTGAGCCGACAAAACAGCCAGAAGTAACTAAAACTGGGGGAAAGCAGAATTTACCTTGGATTGTAACTGGAGTTATTGCGATCGCCATTATCCTAGGGGCAATATTGTGGTTTTGGCTACCAAGGCAACAGGCTACTCTTACTTCATCGTCGGAATCGACTACAGAAGTACTGCGTAATTTCGAGCCTGGTGGAGATTCAGAGAGCTTAACAACCCCATCAATTGATTCTCCAGCAAATACGGATAATATCAGCTTAACGGACTTGCCAGTAGCTACAGAATCTCCCAATGCTGAACCAGAAATTCCTACTGAAATCTTGATTCCTGAAAACCTGGAATCTCCTGGAAGGGCTAAAAAATTAAAGATATCAACTATTGAACCAGAGCTGGACTTTACACCAGAACAAACCCTCATTGCTGCCATCAAATCTAAAGTTACTAAACTAACCCAGGAGTACCCAACAGAGCTAGTAGAATCAGCTAAACTTGATTTGCTTCATAATAGTCTGTTAGTAAATGTGACAGATGAGTGGTATCAACTCGGTGAATCTCGCCAGAATAAATTGGCTAACGAGATGTTGGAACGCTCTCGCCAATTTAACTTTCATAAATTAGAAATTAAAGATCCTGCGGGAACATTAATCGCTCGTAATCCTGTAATTGGCGATCAGATTATCATCCTAGAGAATAAGAAAACAGGATTAGAAGTAGATTCTGTACCCTAGGTAGAGCGACCGTCCATTGACATCCTCCCCTCGGCGTATGCTGTCGGGATTCCTATTCTGTCACATTTATCTACAGGACTATCCAGATTTAGTTGTATCTTCTTGATCTTGATCTGTTTGTTTGACTTCAGTAGTAGTGTTGATCTCTGTGGTAGTCACTTCAATTATGTTGGATGGATCTGAGTCCCGATTGCTCGCTTGATCTTCTGGTATTGCTTCCAATACTTCAGCAACTTCTAATGTTTCTAAGAAATCAAGGGGTGACTTTGCCTGAGTCGTTTCTGTCTTTGTTTCAGTTGCGGTTTCAGTTTGGGCTGATTGATTATCAGGATTAATTGCCGATGAGTTATCAGTCTTAATCTCAGTGTTTTCTTTTGTAGTGTTTTTTGTTATACCTGCAATTTCAGTCTGTTCGGGTGGGAGAGGATTCTGAGGAGGAGCTTCTTGCTCCTTTGATGTCTGATTATCCTTTACAGTTGGCGTTACTTTTTCTGCCACTTCAGACGTAGGTTTTGAACTTGAATCAACTACTATCTCAACCTCAGCTTGCTCATTTTCCATCGTTTCTGTATCGGTGGCTGGAGTATTAGCTGACGCAGCTTGTGTATCTGTTGGCTCTAATACTTCTTCTTTCTTTAAGACCTTTTCGGTTGTGGTTGGCTGAGAAGTGGTTTCAGGAATGGCTATTTCTTGTTCTGTCACCTGTGGTTTTGTCGGTGTTTTGCCAGGAGTTGCTGATTTAACTTGGGACTTGTTGCGCTTCAATAAGCCAGTAATACTTTGTAGCACTGAGAAGCTATTGATTTCCGCTGCCTTGGCTGGATTAGCGATCGCCTTTCTTAATTTCAAAGTTTGCCAGTTATAGGAGACTAACAAAGCTGTGGCAGCAGCTTGTCCCAGAAGTACCGCTCCTGTAATGTTTTTAGCGCAATACCATAATACTAAAGCATAAAATAATCCTACTCCACTCCAGAGAAAGTCATCTTGACTATGCAAATCTGACATCAAAAAAGCGGTTGAAAATAGTACTAAACTACTTAGGGCTACGGCGATCGCTAAAGCGTATGACAGCATTTTCCTGACTCCATTAATTGCTCTATATATTCTGTTATAAGAATCGAACTTTTGACGGTAATTGCAGTAATTCTTTGAACCTCTTAACGATATTCCGTATTCCGAACTCTAAACTCCGAACTCCGTACAGACAACGCATGCCTTGTCTCTACTGTCAACCATTCCTTTGCTGTTTCAAATAGTCAAATACGGATTTATCGCCGATATCAGGATCAATCTCCTGAATCATTTTACGAATTGCAAAGACAATAAAGCCAATTGACCAAATTCCCAGTAATGCTTGCTCCATTTCGACAGGAATAATTCCCGCTATGTGCCCTAACAATAGTAGAGGAACTATCGGAGTCAAGATTTTTGTCTCCAGGCGATTAAAACAAAAGGCTTCTTTAAAATAAATTCCTGTTAAAGCAGCAAAGGTGAAACCCGTTCCCAATAAAGTTAGAGGATGATTATAAATATATAATGCCAGGGGTTCATTACTGGAAATAGCGATCGCAATTGTGGCAATTGTGCCGATCAACCAAAAAACTTGCAGTACTCGATGTAACGCCTTCATATAGATATGAATAAAATATAGACTCACTCCCAAACCAGCAGAAAATAGGGCAAACAGAGGCGTAATTGCAGGTATAGCAGCTTGTCCTTGAGCAAAAAAGAGATTACAGGCGATCGCAAAGCTAGCAGCAGCAACAACCAATCCTGCTCGATAAATAATTACTTCTAGGCGATCTCGTTTAGTAATTGTATATTCACCAAATTGTCCTCGATAGGTTTGTGGTTCTCGATCCAAAAGAGCAATCATAATTTTCTTACTTACTTAACTTACTTAATTGTTAATTGAACTTTATCTTTCTCAGTGAGTTGGAACTGTTGTGCAGCACTACCACCATTGACCGCAATTTCGACCCAACCGTGGCTGCCAATTAGGGAAACAGCTTGTTCTGTATTAACATCACTGTAAGTTCTAGCTGAACGAATCTCAATATTTTTAATAATTATTTGCCAAGATTTTCCTGCCAACAATTCACCCTGAATATTAGTAATCAGATTGCCGAAATGATCTATATACTGGATAGAACTAGTAATATGGGGGTGATTTACTTCTATGGGTGGTAAATCAAGTCTCACCAAACTATCTAGGTCAACTCTCTGACCCAATCTTGATAAAGACACTCCAGTGGCTAAGTGTGCGCCGACGGGAGCAAAAATATCTCGACCATGAAAAGTATAGCTAGGATTAGAGACGCGCCAATATTGAGAATTAGTTAATTCTACAGCAGCGATCGCTGAATCTAAAATTCCGCTAGATAAACCATTATCAGGACACACCACATAGCCACTAGTCAATTGAATCGCAATCCCTCTTCTGCTACTTCCTACTCCTGGATCAACTACGGCGACATGAACCGTACCCAGAGGAAAATAGGGATAGGCATTTAACAAGGCAAATCTAGCTGCCAGTAAGTTCTGTGGGGGAATGTGATGAGTTAGATCAATAATCTTCAGCAATGGATTTATCTGGGCGATCGCTCCTTTCATTACTCCTACATAGACATCGCGATCGCCAAAATCTGTTAATAGAGTAATACATTTATTCGGGTTCATGGCAACCTAAATCACGACGACTTTAAGTCTATGAAGAATTATTGATAAATTATTCTTTTCATAATAAAAATGTTAGCTTATATATCCACCTGATTACACTATTATTGAAAATAAAAAGTCCACCATGAACAATCAACAAAAAGAAAACTTAAGAAATGCCCATCTTAGCCACCGAGAAAGTATGCGTAGAAGCTTGAATACTCGTCTAGAAGCGGCTAAATCCAGTGGGAATGAAAATTTAGTTAAACAATTAGAAGCAGAAGCTAAATATTTACATCTCTAATCAACAATTGATTGCAAAAAATCAAGAATTATTACAAAACGAGAGTTTGAATCAACTTTGATCGAGGGTTTAGCAATGCTGAACCCTATTTCTTTAGCGTTAAAATTGCTGTTAATTCAGTATCCAGTGGGGAATATTCTTTGTTATTATAATTAAGCCGTGTCAGGAGAGGTGGCAGAGTGGTCGATCGCGCTCGACTTGAAATCGAGTGTACGCAAGTACCGTGGGTTCGAATCCCACCCTCTCCGTACTTTCAATGTTGTTATCGGGAATTGCTTTTTGGCGATCGCAAATCTTCTATTTTTAAATCCCCAAACCTCAGTTTTTCAGCCAGCCCAAAATTACTTGGTCAATATTTCCTGAGAAACGTTAACATAAGTTAACAACGCTAAATCGAATAAAATAACAGACATTAGTATTTCTTCGTCATTACATAGTCTTAAACTGCACTTGATTTGACTAATCATCTCGGTGTATCAAGCTAAATGTAGCTCCGCTAATCCATGGAGTTTGATGAAGTAACACTTCGGTAAAATAAAAAAAGTTTTTATATCTTCAGCTAAGGGAGGCTGTCAGAGTGAGCAAAGATAACAATAAAAAATGGCGTAACGCAGGGCTTTATGTCCTGTTAGCTATAGTGGTAGTTGCTTTGGGCACTGCCTTTTTAGATAAACAACCCCAAGCTAGTCAAACTTGGCCATACAGCAGGTTGATTGACGAAGTTGAAAATAGCAAAGTAGAAACCGTAAAAATTAGTGCTGATCGCACCAAAGCACAGGTTATAGATAGAGAAGGAACTCCTATCTTAGTCAACCTACCTAACGATCCTCAGTTGATTGATATTCTGAGCGACAACGGTGTAGATATAGCTGTATTGCCTCAAGGTGATGAGGGGTGGTTGTTTAAAGCTTTGAGCAGTCTCTTATTCCCTATTTTGCTTCTAGTGGGATTGTTTTTCTTGCTCAGAAGAGCGCAAAGTGGCCCTGGTTCTCAGGCAATGAACTTTGGTAAATCAAAAGCCAGAGTTCAGATGGAGCCTAAAACCCAGGTGACTTTTGGTGATGTAGCAGGTATCGAACAAGCTAAACTGGAGTTGACTGAGGTAGTAGACTTTCTCAAAAATGCCGATCGCTTTACTGCTATTGGAGCCAAAATTCCCAAGGGTGTATTGCTAGTTGGCCCTCCAGGAACAGGTAAAACCTTATTAGCCAAAGCAGTAGCTGGGGAAGCAGGAGTACCTTTCTTCAGTATTTCTGGTTCAGAATTCGTAGAAATGTTTGTTGGGGTTGGTGCTTCTCGTGTCCGCGACCTATTTGAGCAAGCCAAAGCTAATGCTCCCTGTATTGTCTTTATCGATGAGATAGATGCCGTAGGTCGCCAGCGTGGTGCTGGTTTGGGCGGTGGCAACGATGAACGGGAACAAACTCTCAACCAGCTTTTGACCGAAATGGATGGTTTTGAGGGCAACACAGGTATTATCCTGATTGCTGCCACCAACCGTCCCGATGTACTCGACTCCGCTTTAATGCGTCCTGGTCGTTTTGACCGTCAGGTAGTAGTAGACCGTCCTGACTATTCAGGTCGTCAAGAAATTCTTAACGTTCACGCCCGTGGTAAAACCCTGGCTAAAGACGTAGATCTGAATAAGATTGCCCGCCGTACCCCTGGCTTTACAGGGGCTGATTTAGCTAACTTGCTCAATGAAGCAGCAATTCTGGCTGCCCGTCGCAGCTTGACTGAAATCTCGATGGATGAAGTTAATGATGCCATTGATCGCGTTATGGCTGGGCCAGAGAAGAAAAACCGAGTCATGAGCGAAAAACGTAAAGAGCTTGTGGCTTATCATGAAGCGGGTCATGCTCTAGTTGGCGCATTGATGCCCGACTACGACCCTGTACAAAAAATTAGTATTATTCCTCGTGGACGAGCTGGTGGTTTAACTTGGTTTACTCCTAGTGAAGACCGCATGGAGTCTGGTTTATACTCTCGCTCCTATCTACAAAATCAAATGGCAGTAGCTTTAGGCGGTCGTTTGGCAGAGGAAATTATCTATGGAGAAGAAGAAGTAACCACTGGTGCTTCTAATGACTTACAGCAGGTGACTAGAGTAGCTCGTCAAATGGTAACTCGCTTTGGTATGAGCGATCGCCTTGGACCCGTTGCTCTTGGTCGTCAAAACGGTAACGTCTTTATGGGTCGTGATATTGCCTCTGACCGTGACTTCTCTAACGAAACCGCAGCAGCGATCGACGAAGAAGTACGCAACTACGTAGATCAGGCATATAGCCGTGCCAAAAAAGTCTTGACCGAAAACCGTTATGTCCTAGATCGTTTAGCGGAGATGTTAATCGAAAAAGAAACGGTGGAAGCGGATGAGCTACAGGAAATCTTGGCTAGTAACGATGTAAAAATGGCATCTTTTGCTTAGATTTAAGCAATTCTGATTTAATTAAGCGCAAGTCGTTAAGAAGCAGCACTCAAAACTAGACTGGGTGCTGCTTTTCTGTTTCTATACCTGGTGAATTTTTATAGTTCAGGGATACTGGACTTATTGAAAACTATAGAATAAATGATCTCGAACGTGCTGCTTCTGAGTCTATCGCGATCGCCCCCCATGACAAATATCAGATCCAGAAGCAAGCAGAAAAAAGCGCTGCTGTTCTAGAATTAGTTGAATCAAGTATTGAGCAAGAAACTGATAAGTTAATTCATCTGTCTGGAGGATTAGCGATAGAGGATTAGCGATAGAGGATTAGCGATCGCGAATTTCATTGGTACAGTTTTACTCTAGCGGTGTGGCTTAAATAATTTGAGGGGATTCTCTAATAAACGACAAAGGATCTTTCATATTTTGGGCAAAACCGAGGATATTACGATCGCAATGTTGATAAAGTAATTTCCCGTCAGGATTAAACAAATAAGTAGCTCCCCGTTGAGTTAAATAGGTTGCATCAGGAACATAAGTATTCCAATTACTTAATACTTCTGTCATATTTCTCAGTCTCAAGGTAGCTAGTTCAAAAGGACGCTGAAAACCCTCTCCTCCTGCCAGTTTAAATAGGTCGCCTTTAATTGCGGGGAGGGGAGTATCTTCTATTACTTCGTCGTTAGAAATTAACTGGGGTGCTTGACGATCGCCTTTATAACCTCGCCAAACCTCAGATAATGTCCCTGGACTACCAATACCAGCACACATCAGCATCAGATTGAGGAAGGCATTATATTTTGCTGATAAAAAGGGAAATTTAAGCGATAATCCTGCATATAGACCAAGTTTGCGGTGCAGTTCGGCAGTGGGATCGACATATAAATTGGCTTGGGGAAAGCCTGTATACTGACAAAACTTGATTCCAGAATTGCGATCGCCAATACCAATTGCCTTGACTGTAATTCTTTTAGCTTGCAGTTGCCTTGACTCTCTTTTGAGCCACCAAGCATATTCTAAATTATCAAAGTCCCCCAATTGCGACCAAAGGAGAACTAAAGTTCGATCTTCATGATGATCCAATATTGGCTTGACTGAACCGTCGCTAACAAGCTGACGTTGAGTTTGCTGAAGGATTGAATATATTTCCATCGCTCAATTTTTAAGTATTTATTGATAATTTATTAATAATATTTAAATATTGTCAAAATGAGTTTAACGTCAGAAATACTTTCCCAACAGCCAGATAACGTACTAGAAAGATTACGTCGTGCGGATCAATTTTGGTCAGACTTGCGATCGCCAAAAATAGATACTACCGAGGTTGTTAGCAACAGTGCAACAGAAATTGGCAAGGCTGATACAGATATTGTTATTGGTGGAGGAACGCTAGGAATATTGCTGGGAGCAGCATTACAGCAGCTTGGCTGGCGGGTTCTTTTAATTGAAAGGGGTGTTTTAAAAGGAAGAGATCAAGAATGGAATATCTCCCGCCAAGAGTTGGAGGTATTTATCGATTTAGAATTATTAACAGCAGCAGAATTAGAACAGGCGATCGCTACAGAATATAATTCTGCCAGGGTTAGCTTCCAAGAAGGAGCAGAAGTTTGGGTTAAAGACGTGCTTAATATTGGAGTCGATCCTGTTTACTTATTAGAGCAGCTAAAACAAAAATTTCTGCAAGCAGGGGGACAGCTATTAGAAAATACGACGTTCAAATCAGCTACGGTTCATCCTAATGGGATAGTTGTCGAAACAACAGAACAAACTATCATTACTCGTCTTCTAATTGATGCTATGGGACACTTTTCACCCATTGTTAAACAGGCGAGAAAAGGTACAAAGCCTGACGCGGTTTGTGTGGTGGTTGGTAGCTGCGCTCAAGGATTTCCTGAAAATACTACGGGAGATTTGATTTATTCTTTTACGCCAATTATTAATCACTGCCAGTATTTTTGGGAGGCGTTTCCTGCTAAAGATGGTCGTACTACCTATATGTTTAGCTATCTAGACTCTGATCCAGAAAGACCAAGCTTGGAATACTTTATGGATGAATATTTTAGGCTTTTGCCTGAATATCAAAATATTGAACTGGAAAAACTAGATTTTAAGCGATTTTTGTTCGGCTTTTTTCCTGCCTATAAAGATAGTCCCCTCAAGTTACCTTTTAATCGTATCTTACCTGTAGGAGACAGCGCAGCGGGACAATCTCCTGTAAGCTTTGGTGGTTTTGGTGCCATGATTCGGCACTTACAGCGTTTGACCAATGGTATTAATGAAGCCTTGACTATAGATAGTTTAAGTAGCAAAGAATTAGCGTTACTACAACCATATCAACCTAATATTTCTGTTACCTGGCTATTTCAGCAAACCATGAGTGTCGAGGTAGATAGACAGGTTAATCCCCAGCAAATTAATAACTTAATGAACGGTGTGTTTGCCGTGATGGATCGTTTGGGAGATGACGTACTCAAACCATTTCTGCAAGACGTAATTCAGTTTGTACCTTTAGCTAAAACCTTACCCCTAGTGAATCCCAAAATAGTTTTTCCTTTACTACCTCAGATTGGTCTTAAATCTCTAGTTAACTGGACTATTCACTATGTTAACTTAGCATTGTATGGCGGTTTATATACTGTCGCCAAGTTAGCTCAACCACTAGCGGAAAATTTATCTCCGAGGCAAAAATATTACTATCATCGTTGGCTCGATGCTTGGAAATATGGCTCAGGTGGCGATTATAAAGCGGATTGAGCGAAGATAAGATGTTGTTAATCTAACTATAGTTTTATAAAAAGCTAGTTAACCAAACCCAAATTTTACTAACTAATACTTGTCGAATATTCTCAGGAATTAAAGTAACAACAGTCAAAAAAGCAACTACAATCGAAAGTAAAAAAGTAGATTGTCCTAATTCATAAGTAGCAGAAGCCATTTTATAATCCACATTCGGCAGCCGCACAGATGAAATACGAAAGAAATCGCCCCCAACCCGTATTTTTTCTTGAAGAAAAAGATTAATTGAATAAATTAGGGGCAGGTTAGCGTATTTTTTCCGCTAACAAGTGCAATTCTCAGGGAGGAATTCTCATTAAGTAAAAGTTAATGAGAATTCCTCTTGAAATGTAAAGTTTTATTTCTTGATTCAACATTTCTGGATCGCCTTAATTTGGCAGTTGAATCCTAAGTGTCGCCAACCTAGTAATCCCAATTACG